>NZ_JAUYTS010000086.1 GCF_030695085.1 Falsiroseomonas sp.
TGTTTTCACGCGCATAGCGGAATGCGGTTTCCCGGCTACCGCCGCCATCCGTCCGCACGTACAGGGTGAGACGCTGGCCGCGCCCGTCCTGGTACATGAACTGTGCCGCCGGGCCGCTGGCGCCGGGCAACAGCCGGCCGCCGACCAGGTCATAGCCGGCCTCGCTCAGGTGCGGCACCCTGACTGAAACGCCCAGCCGCTTCGACAGCCAGGCCGCCAGGTGGGCTTCCTGATCCGCACCCACTTCGACCGGGTGGCGCACTTCCGGGGTATACACCACATGGGCCACGGCCGCCTGACGGACAAAGGCTATGCTGGTGCCGGAACGCACATCCTGCGCGCCGTGCAGGAACCAGCCGAGAGTGCCGCCGATCGCCAGCCACGCCACTACCGCGGCATGGCGCAGCAAGGGCATGCCGTACCAGGAGGCTGGCTGCGGTCGTTGCAGGCGCGGCGGAACCGGCTCGTCCAGCACCGGATCGAACAGGGCGTGCAAGGCCGCATTCTGGCGCCGGTAATCCTCCACCCGCCCGGCCTCGGCAGGATGGCTCGCCAGCCAGGCAACCACCTCCGTACGGCGCGGTTCATCCAGCTGGCCATCGGCATAGGCCTGCAATTCGTCCTCGTTCACGGTCTGCATCGGCTCGCTCATTTCACCACCCTCAATGCCGGCACGGCGCCGCCCGCCATGATCTGGCGCAGACGCTCGCGTCCGCGCGACAGGCGCGACATCACCGTTCCCAGCGGCACATCCAGCACTTTCGCCACTTCCTCGTAACGCATTTCCTCCAGCCCGACCAGCAGCAAGACTTCGCGCTGCTCTTGCGGCAGGCAGGCGAGCGCCGCATGCACATCCCGGACCTGGAGCCCGTCCTCCTGGGCGGCGCGCACCGGCACGTCCAGCGCATCATCCTCCAGCGGCAGCAGCATGGGCACCGCGCTGCTTTTCCTGACGCCGTTCACATACACATTGTGCATGATGGAAAACAGCCAGGCACGCAGGTCGCTGCCGCGCCGCCACAAATGGAACTTGCCCCAGGCACGTTCGAGCGTGTCCTGCACCAGATCGTCCGCCGCCGCG
>NZ_JAUYTS010000048.1 GCF_030695085.1 Falsiroseomonas sp.
GGACGCCACGCGGATCGCGGCACTGCTGTCGGGCGAGGTGGATTTCGTGCTCGACCCGCCGCTGCAGGATCTGAACCGGCTGCGCAACGCCGCCAATATCCGCGTGCTGGAAGGGCCGGAGGTGCGGACCATCTTCCTGGCCTTCGACGTGGCGCGGCCGGAACTGCTGTATTCCGACGTGCGCGGCCGCAACCCGATGGCCGATCTGCGGGTTCGCCAGGCGCTGTATCACGCGATCGATATCCAGGCGATCCACCGCACCACCATGCGCGGGCAATCCGTGGTGACCGGTACCTTCTTCCCGCCGCAGGTGAACGGCTATGTCGAGGCCGAGGATACGCGCCTGCCGCATGACCCGGCCCGCGCCCGCGCCCTGCTGGCGGAGGCCGGCTTCCCGAACGGCTTCGGCGTGACGCTGGATTGCCCCAACAACCGCTACATCAATGATGAGGCGATCTGCCAGGCGGTGGCCGCCATGTGGGCGCGCATCGGGGTGCGGACCAGCGTGCGGGCGCAGCCGCTGGCGCCCTTCTTCGCCCAGATCCAGCGCCAGGATACCAGCGCCTATCTGCTCGGCTGGGGTGTGCCGACGCTGGATGCGCTGTATTCCTTCCAATCGCTGCTGGCCACGCGAAATGGCGAACAGGGGGATGGCATCTGGAACTATGGCGGCTATTCCAGCCCGCAGATGGATGCACTGGTGCAGCGCATGAAGACGCAATCCGGTCCCGACCGCATGGAAGCGATCCAGCAGGCGCTACGCCTGTACCGGGAGGACGTGCCGCATATCCCGCTGCATCATCAGATGATTCCCTGGGCGATGCGGAGCAACTTCTCCATCCCGCACGCCGCCAACAACCAGCCCTATTTCCGCTTCGCCCGAATTGATTGACAGCAGGCGGTTCCGGCGGCGCCCCCTCGCGCCGCCGGTTTGCAAAGGATCGTAAACCCCCGTGTTCGCCTTCATCATCAGCCGCCTGTTACAGGCGCTGCCCGTCATGCTGACGGTGGCGCTGCTGTCCTTCGCCATGTTCGCCTATGTTGGCGACCCGGTCGCCATCATGCTCGGGCAGGACTACACCATTGCCCAGCGGGACCAGCTCGTGGCTGACCTCGGCCTGGACCAGCCCTTCTTCGTGCAGTTCATGAAGTTCGTGGTGAATGCGGCGCAGGGCGAATTCGGCCTGTCCTACCGCCTGTCCCGCCCCGTGGCGCAGCTGATCGTGGAACGCGCACCGGCGACGCTGGAACTGGCGCTGTGCGCCGCCATCCTGGCGCTGGCGGTTGGCGTGCCGATGGGGGTCTATACTGGCCTCTATCGGAATTCCTGGCTCAGCCGCTTCTTCCTGACCTTCAGCCTGATCGGCGTTTCCCTGCCCACCTTCCTGATCGGCATCCTGCTGATCCTGACCTTCTCCGTCTGGCTCGGCTGGCTGCCGAGCTTCGGGCGGGGGGATACGGTGAATATCGGCGGGTGGAGCACCGGGCTGCTGACCTGGTCGGGCCTGAAGGCGCTGATCCTACCCTCCATCACCCTCGGCCTGTTCCAGCTCACGCTCATCATGCGCCTGGTACGGGCGGAGATGATGGAGGTGCTGCGGACCGACTACATCAAATTCGCCCGCGCCCGCGGGCTGACCAACCGGGCGGTGCATTTCGGCCATGCGCTGAAGAACACGCTGGTGCCGGTCATCACCATCACCGGCCTGCAGCTCGGCGCCATCATCGCCTTCGCCATCGTGACGGAGACGGTGTTCCAGTGGCCGGGCATGGGGCTGCTGTTCATCCAGAGCGTGGCGGTGGCCGATATTCCGGTGATGTCCGCCTATCTGCTGCTGATCGCGCTGATGTTCGTCACCATCAACCTGATCGTGGATCTGCTGTACTACGCGGTGGACCCCCGCCTGCGTATCGGCCGCGGCAAGGGGGCGCACTGAGATGGCGCAGGCCAATGTCATCCGTCGCGCGCTGGACAGCGACCTCTGGTATTCCTTCACCCGGTCGCCGATCACCGTCGCCTCCGCCATCGTTGCGCTGATCTGCGTCGGCGGCGCCGTGCTGGCGCCGTGGATCGCGCCGCACAACCCCTTCGACCTCGCCTCGCTCCAGCTCATGGATGCCTTCAAGCCGCCGGCCTGGGACGCGGATGGCGATCCGAACTACGTGCTCGGCACGGATGACCAGGGGCGGGATATGCTGTCCGCCATCATGTATGGCGCGCGGGTGTCCCTGCTGGTGGGGTTCTTCGCGGTGCTGCTGTCCGTCTCCATCGGCATCACCGCCGGGCTGGCGGCGGGCTATCTGGGCGGCACGGTGGATGCGGTGTTGATGCGCATCGCCGACATCAAGCTGACCTTCCCCACCATCCTGATCGCGCTGCTGATCGATGGCGTGGTGCGCGCCGCCTTGCCGCGGGAAACCCATGACCAGATCGCTCTGTATGTCGTGATCTTCGCCATCGGCATCAGCAACTGGCCTTCCTTCGCCCGCACCGTGCGGGGCTCCACCCTGGTGGAACGCAACAAGGAATACGTGCAGGCGGCGCGAATCATCGGCGTCTCCCGCGCCCGCATCATGGTCAGCCATGTGCTGCCGAATGTGCTGGGGCCGGTGCTGGTGATCGCCACGCTGAACCTGGGCTTTGCCGTGCTGGCGGAGGCGACCTTGTCCTTCCTCGGCGTCGGCGTGCCGCCGACCCAGCCCTCGCTCGGCACGCTGATCCGTATCGGCAACGACTTCCTGTTCTCCGGGGAATGGTGGATCACCATCTTCCCCGGCATCGCTCTCATTCTGCTTGTGCTGTCCGTGAACCTGCTGGGTGACTGGCTGCGCGACGCCCTGAACCCGAAGCTCCGATAATGACCGTACCCCTGCTTGAAGTCCGCAACCTGCGCGTCGAGTTCCCGACGCGCCGCGGCACCCTTGTTGCCCTCGACGACGTTTCCTTCTCCATCGCGCCGGGGGAGGTGCTCGGCGTGGTCGGCGAATCCGGCGCCGGCAAATCCATGACCGGGGCGGCCATCATCGGCCTGCTGGAGCCACCGGGCCGCATCGCTGGCGGGCAGATCCTGCTGAACGGAAGGCGGATCGACAATCTGCCCTATTCGGAACTGCGGAAACTGCGGGGGCGGGAGATCGGTGCGATCTTCCAGGACCCGCTGACCACGCTGAACCCGCTGTACACCGTGGGCGCGCAGCTCATCGAGACGATGGTGACGCATCTGCCGCTGAACCCGGCCCAGGCGCGCGCCAAGGCGATCGAGTGGCTGGAACTGGTCGGCATCCCCGCCGCCAGCCAGCGCATCGACAGCTACCCGCATGAATTCTCCGGCGGCATGCGCCAGCGCGTGGTGATCGCGCTCGCCCTCTGCGCGGAGCCGAAGCTGATCGTGGCGGATGAGCCGACCACGGCGCTGGATGTCTCGATCCAGGCCCAGGTGATCTCGCTGCTGAAGTCGTTGGCCCGCGACAAGGGCACCAGCATGATGCTGGTGACCCACGACATGGGCGTGATCGCGGAGACGGCGGACCGCGTGGCGGTGATGTATGCCGGCCGCATCGTCGAGATCGGCGCGGTGCGGAACGTGGTGCAGCAGGCCTCCCACCCCTATTCCGCCGGGCTGATGGGGTCGATCCCGCCGGTCGGGCGGCGGCTGGAGCGGTTGCAGCAGATCGACGGCTCCATGCCGCGGCTCTCCTCCATTCCGCCTGGCTGCGCCTACAACCCACGCTGCCCGAAGGTGTTCGACCGCTGCCGGGTGGACAGGCCTGAACTGATGCCCGCCAAGGACGGCAACCTCGCCGCCTGCTGGCTCTATGCCGAGCAGGGAGTGCCCCGCCATGCGTAAGCCCGACAGCACCCCGATGCTGGAGACCATCGACGTCGCCCGCCATTTCGACGTCTCCCGCCCCCTGGTGCAGCGGCTGCTGGCGCGGGAGGGCAGGCGGGTGCTGCGCGCGGTGGATGGCATTTCCTTTGCCATCGAGAAGGGCACCACCCTGTCGCTGGTCGGTGAAAGCGGCTGCGGCAAATCCACCGTGGCCCGCCTGGTGGTGGGGCTTTACGGCCCGACCCATGGCAGCGTGGTGTTCGACGGGCAGGATCTGGCGCAGGCGCGGGCCAATTCCGAACAGCGCCGCCGCATGCAGATGATCTTCCAGGACCCCTATGCCAGCCTCAACCCGCGCTGGCGCGTGCGGGATATCGTCGCCGAGCCGATCCGCGCCTTCGGGCTGACGCAGAGTGCTGCGGAGATCGATGCGCGGGTGGGCGAGCTGCTGACCCAGGTCGGGCTTTCCCCGCTGGATGGCCAGAAATTCCCGCATGAATTCTCCGGCGGCCAGCGCCAGCGCATCTCGATCGCCCGCGCGCTGTCCTCCAACCCGGAATTTTTGGTCTGCGACGAGCCGACCTCGGCGCTCGACGTCTCGGTGCAGGCGCAGATCCTGAACCTGATGAAGGACCTGCAGGCGCGGCTCGGCCTGACCTATCTGTTCATCAGCCATAATCTGGCGGTGGTGCGGCAGGTCAGCGACCGGGTCGGCGTGATGTATCTGGGCCGTCTGGTTGAGCTGGCGCCGGCGGAAACTCTGTTCAACACGCCGCGCCACCCCTACACGCGCGCGCTGATGGAGGCGATTCCGGACCTGGAGATGACCGGCCGCCAGCGCATTCCGGTGGGCGGCGAGGTGCCGAGCCCGATCGACCCGCCGAGCGGCTGCCCCTTCCACCCGCGCTGCCCGCTGGCCAATGACCGCTGCATCGCCGAGCGCCCGGAAATGATCACCGCGCGCGGCACGGCGGAAACGCTGGTCGCCTGCCATGCGGTGGAGGAAGGCCGCGACCGGGTCGGGGAACCGCTGATCGCGGCATAGGCGGCAGTAGCCCCCCCCCGCCCCTGGGGGCCGGGGAGGGCTTACCGCCGCTGGGCGGCGAAGCGCACGGCTTCCTCGGCGGCGCGGAACAGGGCGCGCGCCTTCTGGTGGGTTTCCTGGAACTCCGCCTCCGGGTCGCTGTCCGCCACCACCCCGGCGCCGGCCTGCACATGCATCAGCCCGTCCTTCACCAGGGCGGTCCGCAGCGCGATGCAGATATCCATGTCGCCATCGGCGCCGAAATACCCGACGCCGCCCGCATAGGCGCCGCGGCGGGAGGGTTCCAGCTCCTCGATGATCTGCATCGCCCGCACCTTGGGCGCGCCCGACAGCGTGCCCGCCGGGAAGCCGGCGGCCAGCGCATCCAGCGCGTCGAGGCCCGGGCGCAGGCGGCCCACCACCTCGGACATGATGTGCATGACCTGGGAATAGCGCTCGACCTGGAATTTCTGCGTCACGCGCACGGAGCCGATCTCCGCGACGCGGCCCACATCGTTGCGGCCGAGGTCGATCAGCATCAGATGCTCGGCCAGCTCCTTCGGATCGGCGAGCAATTCGCGCTCCAGCCGCGCATCCTCCTCCGGCGTCGCGCCCCGAGGACGGGTGCCGGCCAAGGGGCGCAGCTTCACCTCGCCATGCTTCACGCTCACCAGGATCTCGGGCGAGGCGCCGACAAGCGACAGGCCATGCAGGTCGAGGAAGAACAGATAGGGCGCCGGATTCAGCCGGCGCAGCGCGCGGTACAGCGAAAACGGCGGCAGGCCGAAGGGCGCGGTGAAGCGCTGGGCGGGAACCACCTGGAACACGTCGCCGGCGGCGATGTATTCCTTGGCGCGCAGCACGGCGGCCTTGTAGCCCTCCGGCGTGAAGTTCGATGACGGCGCGGGCGGCACCGGCAGGCTGGCGGGCGGCGCCGGGCGGGGCAGGGGGCGGTCGAGCGCTGCCTCCGCCTCATCCAGCCGGGCCTGCGCCAGGTCCCAGGCTGCCTTCGGGTCCTGCGCGGCCTCGGGCCAGACCGGCGTCACCAGGGTCAGCGTATCCCGCACATGGTCGAAGACGGCGACCAGCGTGGGGCGGATCATCACCGCCTCGGGGATGCCGAGCACATCCGGGTTGGTATCCGGCAGGCGCTCCATCTGGCGCACCATGTCGTAGCCGAGATAGCCGAACAGCCCCGCGGCGATGGAAGGCAGGCCGGCCGGCATCGGCATGCGCGTCGCCTGAACCAGGGTCCGCAGGCTATCGAGCGGCGGCGCCGGATCGGCCTCGAAGGCATGGGGTGCGGAGAGCGCGTGGCGGTTGATCTCGGCGCGGCCCTCGCGGCAGCGCCAGACCAGGTCCGGCTCCATGCCCAGCGCGGAGAAGCGCCCGCGCGCCGCGCCACCTTCCACCGATTCCAGCAGGAAGGCGTTGTGCCGCCCCTGCACCAGCCGGAGATAGGCGCCGACCGGCGTATCGAGATCCGCGACCCGTTCGCGGAACACCACCTGGCCCTGGCCCGCGGCCAGGCCGGCGGCAAAGGCGGCGAAGGTGGAGAGGTCCGTCATGGCACAACCTGTTGCAGCAGGGCCGGGCTGATCCGCGGCGCCGCCCGGTTCCGCAGCGCGGCGACATAGGCGGCGTCCAGATCATCCGCCATCTGTTGCTGCGCGGTGCGGCGGGCATTGGCCAGCGCCTCCGCATCCGCGGCCGGGTCGGCGGAGACGACTTCCAGCAACTGGGCCACGGCGAAGCCGGCGGCGGTCGGTGCCATGGTCGGTTCATTCACCGGGATGTTGAACAGCACCGGCAGCAGCTCCCGCGGCACGGTCAGGCCGGGCGGGCCGGCCTCCGGCTGGCGGCTGAAGGGGCCCATGCGGAAGCTGTTCAGCCCGGCGGCGGCGGCGGCGGCCTCCAGCGTCTGGCCGCCACGGATGGCGGCGAGCAGGGCGGCGGCGCGTTCCTCCTGGGCGCGGCGGCGGGCGTCATTGGCCCAGGCGAGGCGGACATCCGCCTCCACCTGCTCCAGCGGCCGCAGCGCGGGCGGGCGCACCTCGAGCAGCTCGATGCCCATGAAGCCCTCGGTCTCGCGGAATTCCTGCAGCCGCGGCGCGCGGCCCTGCTCGGCCGCGAAGATGGCGCGCAGCGCCTCGGCGCGGGCCGCCACGGGCACCGGCAGCACGGCGGGCAGGCCTTCCGCGTCACGGCCCTCGGCATCCAGCGTCACGCGTGCGACGGTCAGGCCGAATTCCTGCGCGGCGGCCTCCAGCGAGGCACCACCGGCCAGCGCATCCTCCACCCGGTTGGCCCGCTCGAAGGCGAGGTCGCCGGCGCGTTCCAGCGCAATCTCCTGGCGCAACCGGTCGGCGACCGCGGCGAGTGGCGCGGTGGCGCCCGGGGTAATGCCGGCCACCCGCATCACATGCCAGCCGAAGGGCGACTGCACCGGGTCCGTCACGCTGGCTGGCTGGGCGCTGAACGCCGCCTGGGCCAGCGCCTCGATTGGCAGGTCGGCGCGCGGCACATTGCCGAGCGACATCGCGGCACCGCCGGCCGCCTGGGCGGCCTGCTCGATGGCGGCGAAATCCGGGTTGGCGCGCCAGGCGGCGCTGATCTGCCGGGCGGCATCCTCGGTCTGCAGCAGCACCTGCTGCAGATCGCGGCGCTCAGGCGTTTCGAACTGGGCGCGGCGCGCCTCATAGGCGGCGGCCAGATCGGCGTCGGAGACCTCGATCTGGTCGGCCAGCGTCTCCCCGGTCAGCACGGCGAGCGTCGCCACCCGCAATGCGGGGGCGGAGAAACGCTCCGGATTGTTGGCATGAAAGCGGGCCAGCGCGGCGTCCGTCGGCGGCTCCGGCTCCGGCGCGTCGAGCAGCGGCAGTTCCACCACCTGGGCGACGCGGCGTTCCTGCTCATAGCGCACCATGGCGCGGGCCAGCATGTCCGGCGCGGGCGCCCCGGCGCGGACGGCGCCGGATAGCTGCATGCGCTTCAGGTCGTCCCGCACCAGTTGCAGGAACTGCGCTTCCGACATGTTGCTCTGGCGCAGGAACTGGTCGAGGGCCAGGCGGTCGAACTGCCCGGCGGTCTGGAAATTCGGGATGGCGAAGACATAGGCCTGCACGGCGGTATCGGGCGTTGCGATGCCAAGCCGTGCGGCTTCCGCCCGCTGGGCGCGTTCCGCGATCAATTGTTCCACGGCCTGCATGGCGATGGCGCGGCGCAGCGGCTCATCCGCCTCGAAGGCGGTGCCGAGCTGCGCTTGCACGCGCTGCAATTCGCGGCGGGCGGCGTTCTGCGCCTCCGGCACCTCGATATCGCCGCCCTCCATGCTGACCACGGCGGTTTCCCGGCCAAAGCCGCGGACGGTGTCCTCGATGCCCCAGATGGCAAAGGACAGCACCAGCAGTACGAAAAGGACCTTGGCGACCCAGGTCCGGGTGAAGTTGCGAAACCATGTGATCATCCCGTCCCGGTAGCCGGAAACGCGGCCGGTTGCCAGCCCGGTGCGGCGTTGCTACGCGAACCGAGGCCGAAAACGGAGACGCACGTGACCCCTGGCATCCGCCCCCTGATCGCAGGCAATTGGAAGATGCACGGCACGCTGCGGGAGGCAGGGGCGCTGGCCGAGGCCGTGCGCGCCGGTGCCGCCGGCCTTCCGGCCGACCTGCTGGTCTGCCCGCCCTTCCTGCATGTGCCGTCCCTGGCGGCCCTGCTGGCGGGCGGGCCGGTGGCCGTCGGGGCGCAGGATTGCCATGCGGCGACCAAGGGCGCGCATACCGGCGACGTCTCGGCCCCCATGCTGCGCGACGCCGGCGCCACCCATGTGATCCTCGGCCATTCCGAGCGCCGCGCCGATCATGCGGAGACGGATGCTGTGGTGCGCGCCAAGGTGCAGGCGGCGCTGGCGGCCGGGCTGATTCCCGTGGCCTGCGTCGGCGAGACCGAGGCGCAGCGCCTGGGCGGCGAGGCGGAGGCGGTGGTCCGCCGGCAGCTGGCCGAGTCGCTGCCGGATGATTTCGCCGGAATCGTCGCCTACGAGCCGGTCTGGGCGATCGGCACCGGCCGCACGCCGACGGAGGCCGATATCGCCGCCATCCACGCCACGATCCGCGAAACGCTGGTGGCGCGCTTCGGGCCGGCGGGGCAGGGGATGCGTATTCTCTATGGTGGCTCGATGAAGCCCGGCAACGCGAAGGCCATATTGGCGTTGCCGAATGTGGATGGCGGGTTGGTCGGCGGGGCCAGCCTGGTATCGGCGGATTTCCTGGCCATCGCCGCGGCGGCGGGGTGAAATGCGTGGCAGCGGCAGCGCGAGGCAGCCGGCGCGCTGGCCTTCTTGTGACAGACCCGCTAGAAGGCGCGCGCCATGACCAACCTTCTCCTCGTCCTCTTCCTGCTCGTCACTCTTGCGCTGATCGGGGTCATCCTCGTGCAGCGCAGCGAGGGTGGCGGCCTGGGCATCGGGTCCTCCCAGGGCATGGGCGGCTTCATGTCCGGTCGCGGCACGGCGAACCTGCTGACGCGGACCACGGCGGTGCTGGGCACCATCTTCATGGCGCTGGCCCTGGTGCTCGCCATGCTGGGCAAGGGCCAGGCGCCGAACCGCTCGATCCTGGACATGCCGGCAGGCGGCGTCCCCGCCGCCACCGCACCTGCCGTTCCGGCCGTGCCGACGGTGCCGAACAACTGAGATGAGCGCCCCCCGGCTTGGGGGCTGGTCCTGCCACAACTGCATCCACCACGCCGGACGGGTTCCATTGCCCGTCCGGCTTCGCTATGAGGGGCGTCCATGACGCGGTTCGTATTCGTCACCGGCGGCGTGGTCTCCTCCCTCGGCAAGGGCATCGCAGCGGCATCGCTGGGTGCGCTGCTGCAGGCGCGCGGCTACAAGGTGCGCCTCAGGAAGCTCGACCCTTACCTCAATGTCGATCCGGGCACGATGTCGCCCTATCAGCATGGCGAGGTCTTCGTGACCGATGACGGGGCGGAAACCGACCTCGATCTCGGCCATTACGAGCGTTTCACCGGCGTTGCCGCCAACAAGCTCGACAACTGGACCACGGGGCGGATCTATTCCGACGTGATCGCGGCGGAGCGCCGCGGCGACTATCTGGGCGGCACCGTCCAGGTCATTCCGCACATCACCGACAAGATCAAGGACGTCATCCAGGCGGAGACGGATGGCTACGACTTCGTCCTGATCGAGGTTGGCGGCACCGTCGGCGACATCGAATCGCTGCCCTTCCTGGAAGCGATCCGCCAGCTGGCGAATGAACTCGGTCCGACACGCAGCCTGTTCATCCATTTGACCCTGGTGCCCTACATCCCCTCCGCCGGGGAGCTGAAGACCAAGCCGACGCAGCACAGCGTCAAGGAACTGCTCGGCGTCGGCATCCAGCCGCAAATCCTGCTTTGCCGCTGCGACCGCCAGATCCCGGAGAATGAGCGCCGCAAGATCGCGCTGTTCTGCAATGTGCGCCCGGAATCGGTGATTCCGGCCTATGACGCCGACAGCATCTATTCCGTGCCGATCAGCTACCACGCTGAGGGCCTGGACCGCGAAGTGCTGCGGCACTTCAACCTGTCCTTCTACGGCGAGCCGGACATGCGGCGCTGGGAGAAGATCGTCCAGTCGATTCGCGCGCCGGAGGGCGAGGTCTCCATCGCCGTGGTCGGCAAGTATACGAACCTTCTGGACAGCTACAAGTCGCTGGCCGAGGCGCTGACCCATGGCGGCATCGCCAATAATGTGAAGGTCAAGCTGACCTGGGTGGACAGCCAGGTCTTCGAGGCGGGCGACGAGGAAGCGGTGAAGCGCCTGGAAGGGGTGCACGGCATCCTGGTGCCGGGCGGCTTCGGCGAGCGTGGCTCGGGCGGCAAGATCGAGGCGGTGCGCTTCGCCCGCGAACGCAAGATCCCGTTCTTCGGCATCTGCTTCGGCATGCAGATGGCGGTGATCGAGGCGGCGCGGAACCTGCTCGGGCTGAAGGGCGCCTCCTCCACCGAATTCGGCACCTGCGCGGAGCCCGTGGTCGGCCTGCTGACCGAATGGACGCGCGGCAACCAGGTCGAGACCCGGACGGCCGGCGGTGACCTTGGTGGCACGATGCGGCTCGGCTCCTATGTCGCGAAGCTGGCCGAGGGGTCGCTGGTGCGGGAGGTCTATGGCGCGGCCGAGATCACCGAACGTCACCGCCACCGCTTCGAGGTGAATGTCGGCTATCGGGAGAGGCTGGAAGGCGTCGGCCTGCGCTTCGCCGGCATGTCGCCCGACGGCACGCTGCCTGAAATCGTGGAAGTGCCGGATCACCCCTGGTTCATCGGCGTGCAGTTCCACCCGGAGCTGAAATCCAAACCCTTCGAGCCGCATCCGCTGTTCAAGGGTTTCATCGGCGCCGCCGTGCGCCAGGCAAGGCTGGTCTAGACCATGGATGAGAAGGCGCGGCTGCAACGCTTCGGCATCGGCATGGCCATCACCCTGGTGGTGACGGTGGTGGTTGGCTACCTGTTCGGCTCGCTCGCCGTGCCCATCTCGCTCACCGTGGGGCTTGGGGCCACGCTGCTGCTGGGCGGCGGACGCCGCAAAAGCTGACCAGCGGCAGGCGCCGGAAAGGCTGATCCTAACGTTTCGGTCAGACAAGTATGGTGCAGTGGCGCCATGCGAACCCTGACCGGTACCGGTGGCGTCGACAGCTACCTCTTTGAGCCAGGTGATCTGGTCCGGCTGACCCGTGGCGAGGGCGGGGCGGTGGAAACCGCGCAGCCCGGCGATTGGGGGCTGGTGACGCGGGTGCACCCTTGCGGGGCGCTGGACCTCAAGCTGGCCGGCTACAGCCGGGCCAAGGATTCGGTGCTGACGCGGGCCACTGCGGTGCCCTGCGGCCGGGTAGAGCCCTGCGACCGGCAGGGACTTCCGCTGAAACGCGGCTTCTCCGCCGTCTGGGATACCCGCAAGCCGCGCTGAGTCTCACCTGCGGTACCCGGCTTGCCGGGCGGGCCTGCACGCTTTAAGCGCGGCGCATCGCACCCGCCCGGAGCAAAGAACATGGCCGCCATTGCCGACATCATCGCCCGCGAGGTCCTCGACAGCCGCGGCAACCCGACGGTGGAGGCGGAGGTGGTGCTGGATTCCGGCGCCATCGGCCGTGCCATCGTCCCCTCCGGCGCCTCCACCGGCGCGCATGAGGCGGTGGAACTGCGCGATGGCGACAAGTCCCGCTACGGCGGCAAGGGCGTGCGCCGCGCCTGCAGCCATGTGGAGGGCGAGATCTTCGACGCGCTCGGCGGCATGGACGCCACCGACCAGGTGAAGATCGACGAGACGATGATCGAGCTGGACGGCACGCCGAACAAGTCCCGCCTGGGCGCCAACGCCATCCTCGCCGTGTCGCTGGCCACCGCGAAGGCCGCGGCGCTTGAGCTCGACCTGCCGCTGTACCGCTATGTCGGCGGCGTCTTCGCCCGCACCCTGCCGGTGCCGATGATGAACATCATCAATGGCGGCCAGCACGCGGACAACCCGATCGACATCCAGGAATTCATGATCATGCCGGTCGCCGCCGGCACGGTGGCGGATGCGGTGCGGATCGGCTCCGAGGTCTTCGCGCAGCTCAAGAAGGCGCTGCACGATGCCGGCCACAACACCAATGTGGGCGATGAGGGCGGCTTCGCGCCGAATATCGGCAGCGCCGAGGAAGCCCTCGGCTTCATCGCCAAGGCCTGCGAGAAGGCCGGCCACCGGGTGGGGGAGGACATCCTGTTCGCGCTCGATAGCGCGGCCACCGAATTCTACAAGGATGGCCGCTACGTGATGGCGGGCGAGGGCAAGACCCTCGATTCCGGCCAGATGGTCGATTACCTGGAGGCGCTCACGAAGAAATTCCCCATCGTCTCCATCGAGGACGGCATGTCCGAGGATGACTGGGAAGGCTGGAAGCTGCTGACGGACCGGCTCGGCGGCAAGATCAACCTGGTGGGTGACGATCTGTTCGTCACCAACACCGAACGCCTGCGCCGGGGCATCGAGACCAGCACCGGCAATGCCATCCTGGTGAAGGTCAACCAGATCGGCACGCTGACGGAGACGCTGGAAGCGGTGGAGATGGCGCATCGCGCCGGCTTCAAGGCGGTGATGAGCCACCGTTCGGGCGAGACGGAGGATTCGACCATCGCCGACCTCGCTGTCGCGACGAATTGCGGGCAGATCAAGACCGGCTCGCTGTCCCGCTCCGACCGGACGGCCAAGTACAACCAGCTCATCCGCATCGAGCAGGAACTCGGCTCCTCCGCCCGCTATGCCGGGCGCAGCGTGCTGCGGCGCTGAGACTTGCGGGCCGGGCGTGGCATGAAACCCACGCATCGGCCGTTAACGCATTGAGAGGGCGCGATTCCGCTGGACAGGCGGGGCGCGCCCTTCTTCTATGGGGGCATCGGCGGGGGGCGTTGCGAGCGTGTCTGACATGTATATGCCGCCACAAAGGCGGGCCGGCTTCGGTGCCTGGATTTCGCGCAAGCTGCGCGCGGCGGTGCTGCCGGTGCTGTTCCTGGCGGCCAGCGGCTATTTCGTCTGGCATGCGGTGCATGGCGAACGCGGCCTGATCGCGCGCGATATCCGGCAGGAGCGGCTTCAGGAGGCGCGGCAGGAGCTCGCCCAGGTGCAGGCGGATCTGGAGGCGGTGGAACGCCGCGTGGCCGGGCTGCGCGGCGACCGGCTGGACCGCGACCAACTGGATGAGCGGGCGCGGCAGTTGCTCAACATGGTCGACAAGAACGAGATCGTGGTGCCCTACGAGCCGGGCCAGCGGCTGTTCTGATCCGGCAGCGCCCGCAGCGCCGCCAGCGGGCTGGCCGCGACCGCCAGCAGGGATAGCGCGAACCCGGCCGCAGCCAGCCACAGCGCAGCCGGCGGGCCGGCCCAGGCAGCCACGGCGCCGCCCGCCAGCGCGCCGAGCGGCCGCACACCGAACACCGCCACCTGCATCACCGCGCCGACCCGCCCGAGCAATCCAGCCGGCGTGACCGATTGGCGCAGGCTGGTCTGCGCCACCTGCCACAGCATCGGCCCGAAGCCGAGCAGTGCCATGCAGGCCGCCAGTGTGGCGAAGCCCGGTGCCAGCGCCAGCGCGGCAATGCCGAGGACCGACAGGCCCGGCCCGGAAAGCAGCACCTGGCCGAGCGGCAGCAACCGGCTGGCCGCGGGGGCCGCCAGCGCGCCCGCCACCAGCCCCGCGCCATAGGCGCCGAGCGCCAGGCCGGTGGAGGCCGCATCCAGCCGCAGCGGTCCGAGCGCCAGCGGCACGGCGATGGCCATCAGGGCGAAGAACCCCGCATTCCAGGCAATCGCCGCCAGGGCGATGGCGCGCAGCAAGGGCTGGCGGCGAACAAAGCGCGCCCCTTCCGCCACCGCGGC
>NZ_JAUYTS010000050.1 GCF_030695085.1 Falsiroseomonas sp.
ACAGCACGATCGCCACCACGATGAAGGCCTCGGCCAGCACCTGCTGCAGGTTGGCGATGGATTGTGCGATGAAGTCGGCCTGGCGGAACTTGACGCGGTCCGCCACCACGCCGCGCGGCATGCCGGCCTGGAGTTCGGCCAGCGCCGCCTCCACCGCACGGGTCAGGCGGATCGTGTCGGCACCTGGTTGCTTGGCGACGGCAAGGATGACCGCGGGCTGGCCATCCACCCCCGCTTCGCCGCGCTTGAAGCGCGGGCCGTATTCCACGCGCGCCACCTGGCGCAGCGCGATGGGCTGCCCTTCCCGGAAGCCGACCGTGGCGTTGCGCAGATCCTCAAGCGAGGTGGTGCGGCCGATGTTGCGGATCAGGAACTCGCGGCCCGCCTGGTCCACGTAGCCGCCACCGGCATTGCCGCCGAACTGGCGCAGCGCGGTGATGAGCTGGTCATTGGTCAGGTCCAGCGCGTGCAGGCGGTCCAGCTCCGGCATCACACGGAACTGCCGCACCTCGCCGCCGATCGGGATGACCTGGGAGATGCCGGGGATGGTCAGCAACCGCGGACGCATCACCCAGTCGGCCAGGTCGCGCAGCTCCATCGGGCCAAGCGAGCCATCCGCGGGCGCGGTCATCGCCACCAGCATGATCTCCCCCATGATGGAGGAGACCGGCGCCATGGTCGGCAGCACGCGAGGCGGCAGCTGCGCCTGGATCTGGCCGAGGCGTTCGCTGACCTGCTGCCGCGCACGCCAGATGTCGGCGCCCCAGTCGAATTCGACGAAGACGATCGACAGCCCGACGGAGGAGACGGAGCGCACGCGCGTGACGCCGGGCAGCCCGTTCACCGCCGTCTCGATCGGGAAGGAGACGAGCTGCTCCACCTCCTCCGGCGCGAAGCCTTCCACCTCGGTCATCAACGTCACGGTCGGCTTGTTGAGGTCGGGGAAGACATCCACCGGCATGCGCGAAAGCGTGAAGATACCGTAGAGGCTGACCAGCAATGCGGCCGCCAGCACGAACAGGCGGTTGCGCAGCGAGAAGCCGACAATGGCGTTGAACAGCATGGTTCAGCGGACCTGGGCGATCAGCGCGGCACCCTGTACCACCACCCGCTGCCCGGGCTCGAGCCCGGCAGTTACCACCACGCGCGTGCCGTCCAGGGGTTGCACGCGCACCTGGCGTGGAATGAAACGCTCGGCCGTCGCGTGTTCGAAGACCACGGGCGGGCCTTCGGCGCTGCGCACCACCGCATCGGACGGCAGCACGATGCCCCGCACGGCGCGGGCCGTGCGCAGGGTGACAAGCACCGAGATGCCGATGGGCGCGTCCGGCGGCGGCGTGTCCACGCGGAAATTCACCGGCACTGCCTGCTGCCGCACCGTTAGCCCGCGCCCCATGAAGACCAGGTCCAGCACCCGGCCATCCGGCAGTGTGGCGCTGGCGCCGATGATGCGCTCCAGCGCCGCGCGGTCGAAGGCCAGCGCCTCCACCCACAGCCGGCTTGGATCGACGATCTCGACGATGGTGGTCGCGCTGTCCACCAACTGCCCGACGGCGCCGCGCACGGTCGAGACGATGCCCGAGACCGGCGCCACCAGCGGCTCACGCCCCGAGAGCGCCGGCTGGATCGCGGCGCGCCGCTGTCGCACGCCCGCAAGCTCGGCCTGCGCGTCCAGGATCTCCCGCTCCGCCACCGTCCCACGAAGGCTGGTCAGGCGGCGGACCCGCGCCTCCAGGATCGTGATCTGCGCGTCGAGTTCCGCGGCATTCTGGATGAGGCCCCCCCGCTCGGCCGCGCTGTAGGTGGGTGTGACATAGGCGAGGACCTGACCACGCTCGACGCGCTGGCCGAGGGTGGGAAAGCCCGTATCGCCTGGCTCCAGCCGCCCGTTCTGGCTTGCCTGAACCCGCCCCGAGGCGTTCGGATCAGGCACCAGGGTGCCGATCATGCGCAGCGCGGCCGAGGCCTCGCCATTCTCGGTCAGCTGGGTCCGCAGGTTGAGCAGGCGCTGGGAGGGCTTGGGCACGAAGATGGAACCGTCCTGCAGGCGGCGCGGCGCCTCGCCGGTAACCAGCGCCTGCTGGGCGCCAGCGGGGCCGGCGGCGAGGAGCGAGACGAGCAGCAGCGCCGCGGCGCGCCGGGCGCCGGCCGGCAAGACGCCCACGGGGCGGATGGAGGGTGCCTCCTCGATCATGGGCGGGAGGGGGCGGCGGACCGAGGCCCGCCCGAGCAGAAGCCCAAGCACGAGCAACCCGATCCCGATACCGACCTGGACGGTGCTGTTTCGCAGCAGGGCCAGCGCGTCGACCATCGTGCCGGATACCGCCGGCGGCGCGGGCACGTCCAGCGTCGCGGTCAGCAGGTCCATCTCCTCGCCGGCCATGACGGTGAACACCAGGTCGAGCTGGCCTGGCCGGTCCAGCAGCGGGTGCCGCGCCACGAATAGGCCGATGCCCTGGCGCTCCGCAGCCACCTCCTGGCCATCGATGGTCAGCGTGACGGAACCCTCGAGCGGATTGTTGTCGGCATAGCGGTCGAGCGTGACGGTCAGCGCACCGCCTGGCTGCAGGATGGCGACGACCTCGAACAGATCGCTGTGGGCCTCCGCACGGGGCAGAGCGGTGGCGATGGCCTCTGGCGCGGCGCCGTGGTCATGCCCCTCATGGGCCGCGGCGGGTCGCCCGAGGAGCAGCGACGCCAACAGAACGAAAGCGGCAAGCTGAAGCAAAGCCGGCAGGTGGCTAACGGCGGGACGACGGTGCATGGAGGGCTCCTGGGAGCATCCTTGATGGAGCCATATGTGCGACGGCGCCGCGCAGAATTATGACAAAGTATGTCCGCAACAATTTCGGGCTGGCGGCGCGGGAACACTCGCGGGGGGCTCCGCCTTCGCCACGGGCCACGGCGATGATCCGAAAGCGGGCGCACCCCGTCCGCCACCGGTACGGCCGAGCGAAGGCTGGATTGGACCCCCTCCCCTGTTCAATTTTTTCCCCGCTAGATCAATCTGTTATGCCATACCTGGAGGGGTCGCATACCCGGAACATTTGGCGTCCTTGGTGCCGCGACGGTCTGGCGCCCATGTTCTGCGCGGCAGGCGGGTGGCCCGGCGCAAATGCTCAGGGCCGTAGCGCATCCGTCATGAATCGCACCATTTCCGCATTGAGGCGCGCGTGAAACACGGCGCGTTCGAAGCCTGGGTTGCCGACGCAGATGGCGGGCGCCACACGGGCCAGACCTTCCGGGCAGGGTGCCATGAAGTCGAAATGTCCGGCACCGGCCACGCGGTGGAACTCCGGCGGCCGAGGCAGGGCGGATCGCACCGGTTCCGCATAGTGGGGCATGGGCAGAATGGTATCCTCCTCCGCCTGCCAGAGCTGCACAGGCATGGTCAGCTCGGCCAGCGATCCGGGGCCGAAGGTGAAGCCGAGCGCCGGGGCGGCCACGACGAGCGCGCGCAGGGCGTGCGGTGCGCGCGTCAGGACGGTGGGCGCGACGGGCGGCGCGGCGGCGGCGATCAGCCGGCAATCGAAGAAATCGGGATTCGCGGCGCAGTGCGCGGCAACCCTGCCGCGATCGGGCGTCCCGCCCGCTGCCGCCAGCACGATGAAATCGCCAGCGGAATAACCGAAGGCGCCAATCCGGTCGGGATTCACGGCTCCAGGATTCCAATGCTCCACGACATGCTCGACCACCGCCGCGAATTGGCGCGTGCGCGCGCCAAGATCTGCGGCGCCGGTGCGGTCGCGCGTGTTGTCCCCGGTATGGGTCGGCGCGGCCACGACAAAGCCCGCCTGAGCGAGAGCGAGGGCCGTGTCCACATGTCCGGTGAAGGAGCTGCCGGTGCCGTGCGAGATGACGATGAGGGGAAGGTTGCGCCCCCTCACCGGGGCGCCCGGCGCCAGATCCTGGCTGAAGAAATCAAGCCGTGTGGCGCGTGGCGCCGCCCCCTCTGCCGGATACCACAGGGCGGTTTCAACCGGGGCCGCCGTGCCGTTCGGGACAGCGATCACAACGAAACCCACGCTTCCATTCTCGGCCCGAGCCGGGAGACAGGCAACAAGGAATACAAGCACGACTGCCTGGAGGGAGCGCATCCATCGATCCTTCGGGACGAGGCATCGCCCAATTGGGTATAGCGCGGCCGGCCTTCGTGCTGTGTCACGTTTGGAACACCCTGGCTTCCATCGAGCGAGGGCTCATCAGCGGGTCCGTGCAGAGGCAGTCGTCCAGCGGCAGAAGCGTATGACGGCGAAACGCGACGACCATCGCCTCCTCCGCCTCGGTCAGGACTGTTGACCGTGACTTTTTCGGCCCGGTCTTGAGGTCCTCGACGTTTGCCCGCTTCCGCCTTTGCGTAGCCGTCCTCAGGCCCGCTGGACCCCATGCTCGGCAGCGCGCTGGTCACGCTCAAGGCGGTGCGGGCGGTCCGCTACGGGCATAATGGCGGGCCACGCTGACGACCCCACCCGGAGCGTCGGTTGACGGGGGTTGTTTACGCTGGCGCGGTTCCAGCGCCCCCCTTCCTGGTGGTACCGGCCGTGCTCGTGCTTATGAACGTGGTCTATGCGATGTCGGCCTATCCGGCTGGCGTGCTGACCGACCGGATGGACCGCGGAGCTGCTCGGAGTCGGGTTGGGCCGTCTGATCGCCGCAGACCACATCCTGGCCGCGTCGAAGGGGCGGGCCGGCATCGCGCGCATGGCGCGCGACTGAGGCAAGAAGCAGTTCTTCAGCGCTTCCGCCTGGAGACCGCCCCTGCCGAGACGCACCTTCCCAATTGATCCGATCATGGACCGCGAGCACCATCCCTGCGCTCGCATGAGGTTGAAGGGTTGACGTCGATCAAGGACAACGGCGGCGATGACCCTTAGCCTCGCCGGATGCAGCGTTCCCAGGCTGCGGCTCAGGGATCATCATGTCCGTCATGCAGGGCCTTCGGGCTTATCACGCCATTCTTGGCCTTCTGGTCGTTGCCGCTTTTCTGACCGGCGAACTTGGCACGATCCACGCAGTGCTGGGTTACGCGATCGCGGTCATCATCGGTGGCCGGCTCATTGCTGCGCTCTCAGGTCTTCGGCAACTGGGTCTGTCACGATTCTACCCGCAGTTCGACGGGCTGACGCTCGGCAACGCCTTCGCCCACCCAGCCATCAGCAAGGCACTGCTGGCCGGTATCGCTGCCTGCCTGATCCTGGCCACCGCGACGGGGATTGCGATGGATCGCGGCAGGACGCTCGGGATGGCAACCAACGTCATCATGAGCGAGGCGCAGGCGCGAGATGAGGGCCGTGAACGCCGGCGAGACCCGGAAGCCCGTGGCGGGGAACAGGAGCATGGCATCGTCGGCGAACTGCACGAGGGGCTGTCAAACTTCCTGATGATCATCGTCGGGCTCCATGTCGCCTACCTGTTTCTGTTCAGGCGCCCGCTGGCGCGCTTCATGCTGTTCATCGCAACGCCCAAGCCCCGGCAGGTTCAACCTGGTCGCGCGCCCTGATCCGCGTAACGCGCGCGGCAACAGGACCCAATCTCCACAGGCGACGCCAGCACTTCGAAGGACAACCCCATGCCGCGCCTCCACCTGCACCCGGAACGCCATCTGGTCTCACGCATCGGATGGCTGCGAGCCGCGGTGCTCGGGGCAAATGATGGCATCGTCTCGACCGCCAGCCTGATCGTCGGCGTGGCTGCCGCTGCGGCCACCCAGGGCGACATCCTGATCGCCGGCGTGGCCGGGTTGGTCGCCGGTGCGATGTCGATGGCGGCTGGCGAATACGTGTCGGTCAGTTCCCAGTCCGACACCGAACAGGCTGACCTCGCCCGGGAAACCCAGGAATTGCGAGACAATCCCGTCTTCGAGCATGAGGAACTGGCCGACATCTATGTCCGCCGCGGCGTCGAGCGCGGGCTGGCACTTCAGGTCGCCGAGCAGTTGATGTCCAAGGATGCGCTCGCGGCCCATGCGCAGGATGAACTCGGGATGTCCGAGATCACCACCGCTCGGCCCATCCAGGCGGCGCTGACCTCAGCCGCGACCTTCGCCGTGGGTGCCGCCATGCCGCTGCTGATGGTGGTCGTCGCACCGACCCACCTGCTCGTCTGGGTCGTCTCCGGCGCGTCGCTGGCCTTTCTGGCTTTGCTGGGTGCCATCGGCGCCCAGGCGGGCGGCGCCAATGTGGTGCGTGCCACAGCGCGCGTGACCTTCTGGGGCGCGCTGGCGATGGCATTGACGGCCGGCATCGGTGCGCTGTTCGGCACGGTGGTGTAGCCAATGCGCCCGCCCCCCCTGGAGAAAGGTCAGCGGGTGGATCCGGCGGCGACCTTGGTAGGCTTGCCATGACGAGCGAAGGAGATCCCGTCGGCGCGACGGGCAGAACATACCCGCCTGTTCCCCTCATGTCCCGCATGCGCACGCCATGATCGACAAGGCGCGACCCGCTGCCGAACCGTCTTGGGCTGTCCCCCGAGGCCATGCTCACGCGCCTCGGCAGCCGCCGCCGCGAAGGGCCGAGCGGTGGTGATCTCGGACATCCCGAGTTCATCCTGCGCTTGGGCCGGTCGCGCCGATGCTGGGCTTTGCACCACTTCCAGGTGCACTGCTGGCGGTGATTGCGGCCCTTGTGGTCGGCTATCTGGTGGCGGCCGAAGTGCTGAAGCGCCTGGCAACCCGGGCAGGTCAGACTTGACGCTAACACCATGGAGACCGGCGGGGACACGCGCCTCCGACTGGACGGTCCATGACAACCGCCTCGCCTCAGGCGCAATGCCCAATACGACCGCCACGTCCTTCATGGTGGTGGCATCCGCTACGTCTGGTGCAACCTCCGCCGCTCGGCTTCATGGCGATTGCGAGGCCTGCCGAACCAGGTTCTCGAATGCGCCATCCGTGTCGAGCCTGCGAATGTTGCGAGCGATCTGGTCGTAGCGCCGGTGCAAAAGCTGCTCGGTCCATGCCGAGGCGTGCGGTGTGCAACGGACATTGGCCAGTTCGTGAAACGGGAAACGGGAAGGCGCCAGCGTGGTCTCGTTCGCTTTCGGGTAGCGGTACCACACGTCGAGGTATGCGGCTGCGATCTGGCGGTTCTGCATGGCGTGGAACAGATCCTCCTCGACAGCGATCTCCGCACGGCCCAGGCTGATCAGAACTGCCGATGGCTTCATCCGCCGGAGCCGGTGCTCGTTGATCAGTCCCCGCGTGGCTTGCGTCAACGGACAGCAGAGCACCAGGAAATCGACCATCGGGAGCATCTCTTCCAGCCCGGAGGCGGGCCGCACCCAATCCGCATCCGCCACGTCGCCGCCACGGCGGCTGACAGCGGCGACCCGCATGTCGAAGGCCCTGGCGCGGCGGGCCAATTCCCGCCCGATATGGCCAAATCCCACAAGGCCGAGGGTCTTGCCCGCAACCTCCTCATGCAGCGTCCGTCCGCGGTAGGCGGCCGGCCAGGTTGCGGCATCCAGATGTCCCGGCATTTCGGCGGGCCTGATGCAGTGCTCCAGCATGGCAAACATGGCGAACTCGGCCATCGGGATCTCGTGGCCAAAGACATTCGCCACCGCGCACCCTGCTGGGACCGCATCAAGCGCAATGCCGTCCAGCCCGGCGCCGGGGACGTGCAGCAGGCGGCACCGCAGGCGGCTCGCCTGGTCCGGCGTGACGTGAGTGGTCACGACAACCTCAGCCTCGATCGGCCCCTGATCCGGGAATGCCGCGATGCCGGTCACTTCGAAGCCGGCGCCGAGCAGTGACTGGAGCCTTGCCGCCTGGGGCGCGTGCTGGGCGAGCACAAGTATCTTCACAACCTTCGCCTCCGCCACCGAAGCCGCCTCACCAATCCACGATGGTGCCGTCATCGAGCACCGCGTTGGCGGTGTGCATCACTTCCTGCACAAAGGGATGCCGTGCCGCTTCCTTCTCGTCGACCTCGACGCCGAAGCCCGGCAGATCGGGCACGGGCCAATAGCCGTCGGTCGCCACGACCGGCTGGCGCACGACATCATGATACCAGGGGACGGACCCGGGCATCGCTTCCTGGATGACGAAGTTTGGCGTCGCGACGGCAAAATGGAGCGCCGCGATGCCTGCCAGTGGCCCATTCGGATTATGTGGCGCGATGCCGGCCTGCGCGACCTCCGCGAAGGCGGCGATCTTCCGGGCCTCAAGCAGCCCGCCACAGTGGTTGAGATCCGGCTGCACGATGTTCGCACCGCGCGCCCCGAGAAGGTCTGCGAACTCCCGCACACCAACAAGACGCTCACCGGTGGCGATGGGACATCTGGCCTGCTGGACAATCTGGCGCATGCCCTCCGTATCGCCGGGCTGGATGGGTTCTTCGCAGAACAGGGGCGAGATTGGCTCGAGGGCGCGGATGAATTGCAGCGCGGCACTGACCGTCCCGGGGCGGCCATGGAAGTCGATCATGATCTCCACATCCTGTCCCACGGCCTCGCGCAGCCTCCGGCCCAACTTTTCGACATGGGAAACTGCAGCAGGCGAGGCTGTCTGGTGAAGATAAGGAATGAAAACCACCTTCAGCGCCCGGTAGCCACGTTCCAGGATTGCCTGCGCCTTCTCGACCATCGGTTCCGGGTCGAAGGTCTCGTAGACGGAGGCCATGTCTCCCAGGCCCAGATGCGTATAGAGTTTCACGCGATCGCGCACCTTGCCACCGAGAAGTCGCCACACCGGCAGCCCCACGGACTTCCCGAAGATGTCCCACAGCGCGTGCTCGATGCCGCTGATCGCGGTCATGCCGATGATGCCCAGGCGGTAATAGCTGTGCTTCTGCAGGATGCGGCAGATCTGCTCGATGTCCCGGGGGTCCCGGCCGAGGAGGAGCGGTTTCAGATCCTCAATGGCGCCGACGACGGCACGCGTCTTCCAGTTCAGCGTTGCCTCGCCCCATCCATAGAGCCAGTCCTGGTCGGTCTCCACCTTCACGAAGACCCAGTTGCGCATCTGGGCATTCACGACGATCGAACGGATATTGGTTATCTTCACTGACGTTTCCCCAGCCCCGTAGGCAGTCGGACGCCCCCAATCCGGACGCTTCCGCAAAGTCATATGGTGACCTTTTGACTCTGTCGCGACAAGTGTTAGGCTCCAGGGCGAACGTTGAACAAGGGCGAGCCAACGCCCTGGCAGGCGGAGGAAATACGATGCACATCACCCGCAGATCACTGACAGCGGCCCTGGGTTTGGCAGCGGTTACGCCTTTTGCAGCCGGGCGGTCCATGGCACAGGCCTTTCCGACCAGGACCGTCAGGGTGCTGGTCGGCTTTCCGCCAGGCGGTTCCACCGACATCTTCGCCCGTGCGGTTGCCGCAGCGCTTTCGGAGAAATGGGCGCAGCCAGTCCTGGTGGAAAATCGTGGCGGCGCCAACGGGATCATCGCCACCGAGGCATTGTCGAGGTCGGCGCCTGATGGCTACACGCTGATGATGACGATCTCGTCGCATGTGACCAATCGGCCGCTTAATCCGAACCTGTCCTACGATCCGCTTCGGGACTTCACACCGCTGACTTTAGTGGCGCGCGCCCCCTTTGTGTTCGTCACACATCCCGCTTTTCCTGCACGAACACTGCAAGATCTGATCCGGCTCGCCCGTGAGAAGCCGGGCGAGATCAACTATGCCTCACCGGGGACGGGATCATCCCAGCAGTTGGCTGTCGAACTCTTTGCGAACATGGCGGGGATCAAGTTCAACCATGTAAGCTACCGAGGCGGCGCGCCGGCGCTCATGGATCTGGTTGCGGGCGTGGTTCCCGTCTCCCTCCTGACCACGACCCAGGTCTTGCCCATGGTCCGGGACGGTCGCGTGCGTCCGCTCGCCGTGACCACGACCGGGCGTTCCGCAGTGATGCCGGAAGTACCCACCGTGGCCGAGTCCGGCGTGCCTGGCTACGACGCCGATGTCTGGTTCGGGCTCATCGCACCGCGTGGGGTCCCGCCGGAGGTCGTCGCGCGGATTCATGCGGACACCTCGGCGGCATTGGCGAACCCCGCCTTGCGGGCGCAATTCACTTCGCAGGATGCGACCGTCATCAACGGTTCGCCGGACGCCTTTGCGACTCTCATGCGGGAGGAAGATGAGAAATGGTCCCGCGTGATCCGCGAAGCCAACATCAGGATAGAGTGATCCGACATGCCGAAAATCGAGGCCGTCGAGGCCTGCGTTGCGCGGGTCCCGCTGGACCAGCCGATTCTCTTTTCCACCCGTAGGGTCACGGCACGCGAATACTGCCTCGTCCGCATCCGTGCGTCGGATGGCACCTATGGCATCGGCTACTGCTACGCAGTGAATACGGCCGGCAAGCTGCTGCTTGATGCTGTGGTCGATGCGTTGGCGCCGCGCCTGATTGGCCAGGATAGCCATCGCGTCGAAGGTCTTTGGCAGGAGATGTATCAGGATACCCTGCTGCTTGGCCGCGTCGGCGCCGTGACGCGCGCCCTGTCCGCCCTCGACACCGCGCTCTGGGACCTCAACGCGCGTAGCGTCGGACTGCCGCTGTACCGCTATCTCGGTGCGACAGTTCTGGAACGGGTGCCGTGCTACGGCAGCGGCGGCTACTACTGGCCAGGGAAGAGCAACGCGGATCTGGCAGACGAGATGCGGACCTTCGCGGACCAGGGCTATCGTGCCGTGAAAATGAAGGTCGGCCGCCTCTCACCCCGCGAAGAGACTGCCAGGGTGCGCGCCGTGCGGGAAGCGATCGGGCCGGATGTCGAGTTGCTGCTGGACGCGAACAATGCATGGCGCGATCTACCGACGGCGCTTCGCTACACGCGGCCGATCGAGGAGTTCGAGCCTGGCTGGATCGAGGAACCCTTCCTGCCCGACGACATAGACAATCACGCGCGCCTGGCGCGCGCGACGAGCATCCCGGTTGCGACGGGAGAGATCGAGGCGGGCCGCTGGCGGTTCAAGGAGCTTCTCGAGAAAGAGGCGGCGGCAATCCTGCAGACGGATGCAACGGTTTGCGGCGGCATCACCGAATGGCGCCGGATTGCCGCGACGGCCGCGAGCTTCGGCGTCACGGTGTCTCCGCATGCGTGGCACGATATCCATGTACATCTTGTCGCCAGCACGCCGAATGCGAGTTATGTCGAGTTCATGCCGGACGATCACATCGTCAACTTCCGCCGCCTGATCGACCGCCAACTCGTTTTCGACAGGGGCGACCTGCTGCTGCCGGAGGGACCTGGTCTTGGGTTCGATTTCGATATCGATGCGTTGTCCCGCTATGGCGCGAAAGATCTCGGCGGGGAGAGCATCTGGCACGCCGTTCGTTGATCTGCGCGCCATTGCCGCGGGTGACGGGTCGCCTCGGTAGACTACGACAGGATGGCCAGAAGCCGGTCGATACCGGCCTGGAGGTGGTGGCGCGCTGCATTTCGCGCGCGCGCCGGATTGCGTGCGGCAATCGCATCAAGAATTGCTGCATGTTCCTGCACCACGGTTCCGAGCACGCCCCGGCTCCGGCTCCGGGCGTGCGAAATTCCAATGCTCGCTTCCAGGTGCTGCTGGAGGAAGTGCGCGAAATCGGCATAGACGCTGTTGTTGGCGGCTTCGACCATCACCCGATGGAAGTTTAGATCCTGCTGGTGTGCCTCCGCATCAGTGGCCACCGCCTGTTCGAGTGCGGCGAAGGCTTGGTGCAGTTTCTGCAACTGAGAGGGAGTTGCCCGCCTGGATGCGAGTGCAGCAGCCTCGGATTCGATGCCCAGCCGCATTTCAAGAACCTCGATGACGCGTGTTTCATCACCAGCGCCCCGATTGACAATGCGGAACGGCTTCAAATGGCCGGCCGCGGCGACATAGGCACCCGAGCCTTGACGGGTCTCGACGACCCCCTCGGAACGAAGTCGGGCAAGAGCCTCGCGGACGACAGTGAGGCTCACGCCATAGAACTCGCACATTTCCACAATGGTCGGTAGGCGGTCGCCTGGCCGCAATCTTTCCTCAGCGATCTGGCGGATAATCGCATCGGCAACGCGGTCCGTCAGCTTGGGTGCACCAACCAATCCTGTGCCGATCGGTGCGGCCGAAGTTCGCCCCCCTATATTTCGCCCTGACATTTCTTCTAGCCTCTGGAATGGCGTGATAACGCGCGCGCCGGACACAGGCCTTCCGCAAGGCGCCGCCCCGGCAGAACACATGTTCACCATATCACTTTGGGGCATCGAAGCATAACCGACGCACCTGGCCGCCAGGTCCGCTGGCCACCCCGGCAACGCTCCGGCCAATGCCCGCATTGCCCCTCATCCACGGACGCTACCGTTTTTTCTTGCGACCACCCAGTCGTTCGTGCAGCGTGGCGGCGACTTCTACAGCGCCCGCAAAATCGAACTTTCAGACCCGACAGGCCCCACGGCCCGCCCCCCGGCTGGCGTGACAGCGTTCCTGCACCGGGTTCTGGCGATCGGTTCTGCGGCTGGATGGAGAGGAGATGGCGATGGCTGAAACGCTGTCCTGGTCGGTCACCATGGCCTCCAGCTCTGGCGCCGGTGTCGCATCCCATGGCGCCCTCGTGGCGGACGGCACCTCCTCCGCCTCGGTGCAGCTCGATGCCGGGATGGCCGCGGCGGCGCCGCTCACGCTCCAGCTCGACAACGTGGATCGCATCGCCTTCCTCGGCCTGGTCCCCTCCCTTACCGACGGCTCGGTGGAGGTGCAAGCCGATGGCGCGGCGGCGACGAAGCTGAGCGGGCCGCTGATGTTGTTCGGTGGCGCGGTGAAGCTCTTCGCCGGCGACCTCTCGACGCTCAAGGCGCAGAACCGGCACACCACCAAGGCGGCGACGCTCTCGGTCCTCATCGGCCTCAAGCTCGGCGCCTGAACGCGGCACCCCCTCCAGAGCGGAGCGCGCCCCATGCCCGTCAACCCGACCTATCCGGGCGTCTATATCCAGGAAGTCAGCTCCGGCGTGCGCACCATCTCGGGCGTCGCCACGTCCGTCACCGCCTTCGTCGGACGCGCGAAGCGCGGCCCCGTCGGAGAGCCGACCGCCTGCTTCAACTTCGGCGAGTTCAACCGCCGCTTCGGCGGGCTATGGACCGAAGGTCCGCTCTCCTACGCGGTGGACGACTTCTTCGCCAATGGCGGTGGCCAGGCCCTGGCGGTGCGGCTGTTCAAGCCGGGCGCGAGCGACGGCGTGGCGACGCTGACGATCGGCAACCTGAAGCTGCGCGCGGCAAATCCGGGCGCCTGGGGCAACACCCTCACCGGCCGCGTCCTGTGGCCGGAGGACAAGGCGGCGGCGGAGGCGGTGGCCGGACCGCTCGGGCTGACAGAGAACGATCTCTTCGACCTGGTGGTCGAGGATTCCGGCACGGGGCGCGTCGAGACCTTCCGCAACCTCGCGGTGGCCAGCGGCGCCGGGGCGCGGCGCGTCGACCGCGTGCTGCAGGAGGGCTCCTCGCTGGTGCGTCTGGCGAAGCTCGCCGATGGCAGCCCGGACCTGCCGGCCGCGCTGCCGCCCGCGACGCCGGAGCCCTTCCCGAAGGGCACCGGCGGCGATGACGGCGTCGCGCTCGCCCCGGCCGACTACCTCGGCGCGCAGGACAGGAAGACCGGGCTGCACGCGCTGCGCAAGGCCGACCTGTTCAACCTGCTCTGCGTCCCGCCCGACACGCGCGGCGGCACGCTGGACGTGTCGGTGCGCGACAAGGCGGCGGAGATCTGCGCGGAGCTGCGCGCGCTTTACATCATGGACCCGCCGGCAGGCTGGGACGCGGATCCGGATACCGCCGCGGCGAAGGCGAAGGCTGATGTCATCGGCGGCGCCCCGGTGCTGAGCAGCCTGAAGAACGGCAGCAACGCCGCGCTGTTCTTCCCACGCCTGCGCAAACGCGACCCGCTGCGCGGCGGACAGATGGATGTCTTCCCGCCCTGCGGAGCCGTCGCCGGCGTGATGGCACGCACCGATGCCGAGCGCGGCGTCTGGAAGGCGCCGGCGGGCATCGCCGCCGGCATCGCGGGTGCGGAGGAGCTGACCGTGAAGCTCACCGATTCCGAGAACGGCCTCCTCAACCCCGTCGCGGTGAACTGCCTGCGCAGCTTCCCCGTGGTCGGCCGCGTGGTGTGGGGCTCGCGCACGCTGAAGGGGTCAGACCAGCTCGCGGACGACTACAAATACATCCCCGTCCGCCGCCTCGCCCTGTTCATCGAGGAAAGCCTCTACCGCGGCACGCAATGGGTGGTGTTCGAGCCGAACGACGAACCGCTCTGGGCGCAGATCCGCCTCTCGGTCGGCGCCTTCATGCAGCGGCTGTTCCGCCAGGGCGCCTTCCAGGGCGCCAGCCCGCGCGACGCCTATCTGGTGAAATGCGACGGGGAAACGACGACGCAGGACGACATCAACCGCGGCATCGTCAACATCTTGGTCGGCTTCGCGCCGCTGCAGCCGGCGGAGTTCGTCGTGATCTCGATCCAGCAGATTCGCAGCGCCTGACCGGGCGGAGGGAGCAGCCATGCCGCGTTTCACCGCCAACCCCGAACGCTTCGACCCCTACAAGACCTACAAGTTCCGCGTAAGGCTGCCGGACGGCACCTATGTAGCCGGCGTCTCGAAGGTGAGCGCGCTGAAGCGCACGACGGAGGTGGTGAAGCACCGCGAGGGCGGCGATCCCTCCACCTCCCGCAAGTCGCCCGGGCAGACGGAGTACGAGGCGATCACGCTCGAGCGCGGTGTGACCCACGACACGGAGTTCGAGCGCTGGGCGAACAAGGTCTGGAACTATCAATCCGGCCTCGGCGCCGAGGTCTCGCTGAAGGATTTTCGCAAGGACCTGATCCTCGAGATCTACAACGAGGCCGGGCAACTCGCGATCGCCTACCGGCTGTTCCGCTGCTGGCCCTCGGAATACACCGCCTTCCCCGACCTCGACGCATCCGCCAACGCGGTCGCGATCCAGACGCTGAAGCTCGAGAACGAGGGCTGGGAGCGTGACTACGACACGCCGGAGCCGACCGAGCCCACCTACAACGAGCCGGCCGCGTGAGGCCGCCGTGCCGGGGCCCACGGCTGCCGAACTGCTGGAGCTGGTGGAACGCGGCGCGGCGCTAGGGGCCGGGGCGCGCGCCCTGCTGCTGCTGCGCACCGCGCATCCCGGCATTCCGGCGGAGGTGATCGCGGTGGCGCCGCTCTCCGCGCGCGACCGTGCGCTGCTTGGGCTACGCGCCGCGCTGTTCGGCCGCGCGATCCGCTGCCGCGAGCACTGCGACGCCTGCGGCGAGGTGCTGGACCTCGACCTCACTGCCGAGGCGCTTGGCCTCGGTGAAGCTCCGCACGCCTTCCCTGCGGCGCCGCACGCTTTCCCCCCGGCTCCGCACGGGACGCTGCCGGACGGCACGCCGGTCCGCGCACTCTCCGCCGCGGATGCCGCCGCCGCCGAGGGTGCGCCGGACATGCCCACCGCCCGCGCCATCCTGCGCAGCCGCGCCGCGCCGGATGCGGCCGACGGCCCCGAGCTTGACGCGGCGCTGGAAGCGCTGGACCCGGATGCGCGGGTGGTGCTGGACCTGCTCTGCCCCGCCTGCGGCACCACCGCGACGCGCGAGCTCGACGTCCCCCGCCTGGTCTGGTGCGAGCTGGAGGCGCGCATCCCGCGCCTGCTGCGCGAGGTGGCGGAGATCGCCCGCGTCTTCCACTGGTCGGAGCGCGACATCCTCGCCCTGCCGCCCGCCCGCCGCGCCTTCTACCTCGCGGAGGCGCGGGGATGAGCGGCTTCCTCTCCCGCATCGCCGCGCGGAGCATCGGGGCGGTGCCGGCACTGGCACCGCGCCCGCCCTCACACTTCGAGCCGGAGCCCGCCCCCCTCGATGCGGCCCCTGCCAAGGCGCCGGCCGTCGCGCCGCGGGTGAGCGCCGCGCCGCCGGAAGTGCGCGAGCGGGCTTCCCACGCCGCGGCGCCTGCCATGCCTGCAATGGGGGCGCCGGCCGCGGCGCGACCGGATGCGCTGCCGGCGGTGCTGCCGCCCGGCGCAACGCCACCCGCGCGCCGGCTCGGGGCGCCGCTGGGCGCGTCGGTGGAAGCCGCGGC
>NZ_JAUYTS010000058.1 GCF_030695085.1 Falsiroseomonas sp.
ACCGCGAAGTTCAGCGCGACGATGGCCAGCAGCGTCGGCGGCAGCAGCAGCAGGCGACGGAGGATGTAGCGGTGCAGATGCATCTTGCCCTTGGGCGGCGTTGCATCTGTTATATGCGAATGCCTCTCAATTGCATATATGCCCTCGCCGCCCTGCCGCTGCTTTTCAGCGCGGCTGTGGCGCAACCCGCCCGGACCGATGCGCTGGCCGCACATGGCCCCCCTGCCCTGCCGCCCGGCTTCGCGCATTTCCCGCATGTGAACCCGGCGGCACCGAAGGGCTGCACCATCCGCATGGTGCAGCCCGGCACCTTCGACACGCTGAACCCCTTCACGCTGCGCGGCCGCATGGTGATGGGGGTGTGGAACTGGGTCTATGATTCGCTGCTGATGGAGAATCCGGACGAAACCGGGGCCGCCTATGGCCATCTGGCCGAGCGCTTCGAGATCGACGCGACGGCGCGGGTGGTGCGCTTCACCCTGCGGCCGGAAGCGCGTTTCACGGATGGCGCGCCACTGACCGCGGAGGATGTGGTCTTCACCGCGCAGATCCTGGGCCGGGAGGGAAGGCCGCATCACCGCGCGCTGTTCGAGCATGTGGAGGCGGTGGCGGAATCCGCGCATGTGGTGCGCTTCCGCCTGCCCGAAGGCGACCTGGCCCGCATGGTGCTGCGCCTCGGCGCCGTGCAGATCCTTCCGCGCCATCACTGGCAGGGCCGCGATTTCGGCGCGCTGACCATGGACCTGCCGCTCGGCAGCGGCCCCTATCGGGTGGTGGAGGTGGAACCCGGCCGACGCGTGGTGTTCGAGCGCAACCGGGACTGGTGGGCACGCGACCTGCCCACGGCGCGCGGCCGCTGGAATTTCGACCGTATCGAGATGACCTACCACCGCGACCGCATCGCCGCCTTCGAATCGCTCCTCGCTGGCCGCGCCGACTGGATGGTGGAGAATGATTCGCGCCGCTGGGCCGTGGGCTACGACACGCCGGCGGTGCGCGAGGGCCGCATCCAGCGCATCGAGCAGCCGCATTGGTACATCACCGGCATGAACGGCTTCGCCTTCAACCTGCGCCGCGCCCGCTTCGCCGACGCCAGGGTGCGGGAGGCGTTGGCCCTGCTGCTGGATTTCGAATGGGCCAATGCCGCGCTGTTCCATGGCGTGTATCGCCGCACCGCCAGCTTCTTCGAGAATTCGGAAATGGCGGCGACGGATGCCCCGGATGCGGCGGAGCGCGCGCTGATGGCGCAATTCCCCGGCCTGTTCCCGCCCGAGGCCTTCCACCGCGCCTGGCAGCCGCCGGTCAGCGATGGCAGCGGCCGCAACCGAGCCACGCTGGAACGCGCCCTCGCCTTGCTCGATGCCGCCGGCTGGGCGCCGCGGGAAGCTGACGGCAAGCTGGTGCACAAGGAAACCGGCGAGGTCTTCAGCCTGTCCGTCCTGGCGCAGAGCAACGCGCAGCAGCCGATGATCACCGTCTGGTTCCGCGCGCTGCGCCGCATCGGCATCACGCCGCGCTTCGAGATGCTGGACGCCTCCACCTTCGCGCAACGCACCCGCGCGCGGGATTTCGACCTCGCCTACCGCTTCACCATCCCGCCCGACTGGCCGGGTGCGGAGCAGCGCAATCTGTGGTCCTCCGAGGCCGCGGAACGGCCCGGCAGCGGCAACCTGGGCGGCCTGGCGGACCCGGCGCTGGATGCGCTGCTGGACCGGCTGGTGGCGGCGCCGGACCGCGCCGCCTTGCAGACCACGGCCCGCGTGCTGGACCGCGCACTGCAATGGCAATGGCTGGTGGTGCCATCCCATTACAACCCGATGCGCCGCCTGGCGGTATCTGCCCGCTTCACGTCGCCGCCGCAGCCACCGCGCTACGGCTATGGCGACGACGCATGGTGGTGCCGCGACGCCGCGGCACCGTGAGGCACGAAATCAGAAGGTGATGCGCGCGCCCACCCGGAAATTGCGGCCCGGCGCCACCTGCAACTCGATCGGGTTGGCAGCCTTGGTCGCATCGGTGGCGAATTCGGATCGGTTGTAGCTGGTGCCGCCCGGCGCCAGCGGCAGGTAGCGCGTATCCAGCAGGTTCAGGATGCCGCCATTCAGCTCGACATTCGGCAGCGGCCGCCACGAGGCCAGCAGGTCGAAGACCTGATAGGATTTCGGCATATAGAGCTGCGAGGAACTGGCCTGCGTCACCTCCGCCGCATAGGTGCCGTTCAGCGTCACGCTGGTGCGCAGATCCCGGTTCTCATAGGTCACGCCGGCGGTCGCGGTCAGCGGCCTGGCGCCGTCGAATGCGGTGCGCGCCGCACCCGGCGTGGCGCGCTGCCGGCCTTCCTGCCAGGAAGCCGCGCCGTTCAGCGTCCACTCCCGCGCGAAGCGCCAGCCGCCGGCGAATTCGACACCCTGCACCGTCACCTCGCTGAGGTTCTGGTAGGTGATGTCGATGGTGCCGGGGATGCTGACGAAGCTCTGGATGAAATCGGTGTAGTCGGCGCGGAACACGCCGAGGCTGGCATAGGCGTTGGGCAGCTGCATGCGGATGCCGCCCTCCACGCTCGTCACCTCCTCTGGCCGCAGGCTGGAATTCGGCACCAGGTTGAAGGTGGTCCCGGGCAGCGAGGTATAGAGTTGTTCCGCGGTCGGCTGCTTGAAGCCCTCGCCGTAATTCGCATAGAGCGAGAACACCTCATCCAGCCGCCAGATCGCGCCGAGGCCGAGCGAGAGGTTGCTGTCATCCTGGTTCCGCGGCTCCGCCCCCGCCACCGGCTTGTAGTCGCCATCCGGGCGCGGCGAGATGCGCGTGGTGGAATAGCGCATTCCCGGCACCAGGGTCAGCCGGCCGCCGAACAGCGTGATCTCATCCTGCACGAAGCCATCGAGGCGGCGCGTATCCGCACTGGCGAAGTTGAAGCCGCCGGCGCGCGTCACCGTGCGCACGCCGGTGGTCAGGTTGGTGGCGATGTCCTCGCGCTCGTAATCCGTTTCCGTCGTGCTGCCGGACACGCCATAGGTCAGCACATGGCGCGCGCCGAGCAGGTTGAAGCTGGAGCCGAGCTGGATTTCGCCCTGCAGTACATTCTCGGAATAGGTCAGGCGATCATAGGTGCTGGTGCGCTGGCCATTGGCGATCTGCCGCAGCCGCGTGCCTGTCCGCTCGATCTCCTGCGGCGAATAGCCGGCCATGACGCGCACGCTGTCGAGCCAGCCATACTCGGGCCGCCACTCCGCATCGGTCGAGAACAGGCCGCGCTGGATCGCCTGGCGGCGCTGGTAGTCGAGGTTGGTGATGCCGCTGGTGGCCGAGGTCGGGCCGAGGTCGTAGCGCTGGTCCACATCCGTCGCGCGCTGCAGCACATCCGCGGTGAAGCGCATGCGGAAATTCGGCAGCGGGTCCCAGACCACGCGGGCGAAGTAGTTGTCGGCGGCGATGTCGCTGGGGTTGAATCGGTTGCAGGGCGTGGCGCCGAAGGCGAGGTTGCGGGTGCAGTTCCAGATGCCGTCCGGCGAGCGGGAGTTGTTGCGCGAGGGCTCGTTGGCGTCACGCCGCTGGTAGGAGAACATGGCCGAGAACTCCTCGGCCCGCGCCGCGACGGTCAGTCGGCTTTGCAGGCTGTTGTCGACGGAGCCGAAGCTGGTGCTCGCCTCGCCGCCCCAGACCTGGCCGGGCTGGATGAAGTCCGAGGGATTGCGCGTGATGTAGTTCACCACGCCACCCAGCGCATCCGAGCCGTAAAGGACCGAACCCGGGCCGCGCACAACCTCCACCCGGCTCAGGTTCCAGGGATCGACCACGTCGCGCGTATTGTCGGTGATGCGTTCGATGGTGCGGAAGCCATCCACCACGGTCAGCACGCGGTTGCCGCCGACACCGCGCACGGTGATGCCGCCGAGGCTGGCGAAGGGGTCCGTGCCGGTGGTCTGGCGGTTCACGGTGATGCCGGGGGTGTAGCGGAACACATCCTCCGCATTGCGGACCATCTGCCGGTCCAGATCGGCGCCGGGGATGACATCGACCGTCGCGTGCGTGTCCATCAGGCGGCGCGCATTGCGCAGGCCGGTGGTGTTGACCGGCGGCAGCAGGGTCAGCGGCGGCAGGCGCACCGCATCCTGCGCGGTGGGCGCGGGGTCCTGCGCCTGCGCGGGGATGGCGGAGAGGAGGGCAGCGGAGGCGAGCAGAAGGGCTCGCCAGCCCCAGGGACGAAAGACGGCGATGCATGGCGTGCGCGGCATGTGCGGTGACCCCCGATGAAATCGACGTCATGCAAATGCGAATCATTCGCATTGTCAATAACGACCGAGCCAGCCGGTTGGACATGCACTGCCTGCCCTCATGCGCGCCTGGAGGCGCCGGACGCATGGCCGCCATACGATAAATGCGTCTGGGCGCATATTCGAATAGGCGCATGAATAACGCCCATGCACGACCCCGTGACCCTGCTGGCCGCCCTGGCCGAACCCACCCGCCTCGCGGCGCTGCGCCATCTGAACGATGGGCGCGAGCATTGTGTCTGCGAGCTGATGGCGCTGCTCGGCGCAAGCCAGTCCCGCATGTCCCGCCACATGCTGGCGCTGCGCCAGGCCGGCCTGGTGGTGGACCGGCGCGATGCGCAATGGGTTCGCTACCGCCTCAACCCCGCCATGCCCGCGCCGGTCCAGCGCCTGGTCCGGGCCGCGCTCGAACTTCCCCCGCACACGGAAAGCCTCGCCGCATGAGCGTCACCACCCTGCCTCCCCCCTCGCCACTGCCCTGGCTGGGCGGCACCCTGGCTGGCCTGCTGGTCTGGGCTGCGCTCTACAGCCAGCTGGTGCCGTTCTCCGAATGGGCGGTGTCGCTGCTGCCGGTGGATCCGGCGAGCCATCTCGGCCAGGCGATCACCTTCTTCCTGTATGACACGCCCAAGGTGCTGCTGCTGCTGACGCTGGTGGTCTTCGCCATGGGCGTGGTGCGGTCCTTCTTCTCGCCGGAGCGCACGCGCGCCCTGCTGGCTGGGCGGCGCGAGGGTGTGGGCAATGCCATGGCCGCATCGCTCGGCATCGTCACGCCCTTCTGCTCCTGCTCCGCGGTGCCGCTGTTCATCGGCTTCGTCTCCGCCGGCGTGCCGCTGGGCGTGACGTTCTCCTTCCTGATCGCGGCGCCGATGGTGAATGAGGTGGCGCTCGGGCTGTTGTTTGCGATGCTCGGCTGGAAGGTGGCGCTGACCTATCTGGTCCTTGGCCTCGGCATCGCCATCGTGGCCGGCTGGGTGATCGGCAAGCTGCGGCTGGAATCCTGGCTGGAACCCTGGGTGCTGAAGATCCATGCCGGCACCGCGGAGTTGCCGGACGTGAACGTAACCTGGCCCGACCGCATCCGCGCCGGCCTCGATTCGGTGAAGGAAATCGTCGGCCGCGTCTGGTATTGGATCGTGGCAGGCATCGCCATGGGCGCGCTGATCCATGGCTATGCGCCGGAGGAATTGCTCGCTTCCATCATGGGCAAGGACGCATGGTGGTCGGTGCCGGCCGCCGTCATCGTGGGCGTGCCGATGTACTCCAACGCGGCGGGCATCATTCCGGTGGTCGATGCGCTGCTCGGCAAGGGTGCTGCGCTCGGCACCGTGCTGGCCTTCATGATGTCCGTCATCGCGCTGTCGCTGCCGGAGATGATCATCCTGCGCAAGGTGCTGTCGGTGAAGCTGATCGCCGTCTTCGTCGGCGTCGTCGCCAGCGGCATCCTGGTCGTGGGCTTCCTGTTCAACCTGCTTTTCGCCTGAAGGAAACCGATCATGAAGAACGTCAAGGTCCTCGGCCCGGGCTGCAAGCGCTGCGATGCGGCGGTGCAGATGGTGCGGGATGCGGCGGCCCAGGCCGGCGTGGAGGTGACCATCGAGAAGGTGACGGACTACGCCGAGATCGCCGGCTACGGCATCGCCTCCACCCCCGGCCTGGTGGTGGATGGCAAGGTTGTGCATGCCGGTGGCTTGCCGAAGGCCGCCGATATCGCGCGCTGGATCGCGGCGTGACGTACCAGGCGGTGCGGCGCGCAAAGGTCGCATGCCGATGAGCCGGATGCAGCCGCAGCGCCTGCGGCTCGACCTCGGGATTCTCCTGCCTGATGTGGCCGGGGAAGCCGATGCCTGCGTCGGGCGCCTGGTCAGCCTGCTGGTGGGCCATGACGGGATTGACCAGGCCCATGTGATTCCGGCGGTGGGCGGGCAGGCCGCCCAACTGTGTATCCACTACGACCCGGCCGTGGCGCACCTGGCCCGGGTGCGGGAGATCGCCCGCAGCGTCGGCGCCGATGTGACGCAACGCTTCGGCCATGTGCTGTGGGATGTGCAGGGCCTGCCGAATGCCCGCCGCGCCCGCACCGTCACCGGCCTGCTGTCCCGGCTTCCGGGTGTGCTGGAGGCCAATGCCTCGCCGGGCGGCCCGGTGCGGATCGAGTTCGACCGCACGCTCACCTCGGAGGAAGCGCTGCGGCGCGCGCTGGGCGGCATGGGCGTCTCGGCACCGGCCGACACGCCCGCGCCTGCCCACGATGACGCGCACGGGCAAACGCACGAGCACACGCACACCCATCCCGGCCCCTTCGGCGCCAATTCGGAGCTGATTTTCGCGCTGCTCGGCGGCGCGCTGTTGCTGGCCGGCTTCCTGGCCTCCTGGCTGCCCGCCGCGCCGGCCTGGCTGCCGCTCGCGCTGTATCTCGGTGCCTATGGCTTCGGCGGCTATTTCGCGCTGCGACAGGCGATGGACAGCCTGCGCCTCGGCCGCTTCGAGATCGACACGCTGATGCTGGTCGCCGCCGCCGGCGCGGCCGCGCTCGACAAATGGGCCGAGGGCGCGCTGCTGCTGTTCCTGTTCAGCATCGGCCATGCGCTCGAGCATTACGCCATGGGGCGCGCCCGGCGCGCGATCGAGGCGCTGGCCGACCTCGCGCCCCCCAACGCCGAACGCCGCCGCGACGGTGTGACCCAGAGGGTGCCCGTTGCCGAACTGCTGATCGGTGACACGGTTATCCTGCGGCCGAATACGCGCATTCCGGCCGATGGCTTCGTGACGCTCGGCGAAAGCAGCGTCGACCAGGCGCCGATCACCGGGGAAAGCGTGCCCGTGGACAAGCGCGCGGTGGCCGATGCCGCCCGCGCCGCAGCGCGGCCGGAGGCTGTTCCGGCGGAGAACCGCGTCTATGCCGGCACCATCAACGGCACCGGCGCGCTGGAGATGCAGGTCACCCGGCTGGCGGCGGATACCTCGCTCGCGCGGCTCGTGCGCATGGTGAATGAGGCCGAGGCGCAGAAATCCCCGACGCAGCGCTTCACCGACCGGTTCGAGCGCATCTTCGTGCCGATCGTCCTGGTCGCGGTTTTCCTGCTGCTGTTTGCCTGGGTCATCATCGACGAAAGCTTCGGCGCGAGCTTCTACCGCGCCATGGCGGTGCTGGTCGCCGCCAGCCCCTGCGCGCTGGCGATCTCGACGCCGAGCGCGGTGCTGTCCGGCATCGCACGCGCCGCGCGCGGCGGCGTGCTGGTGAAGGGTGGCGGGCCGCTGGAGAGCCTCGGCAAGCTGGGCGCCATCGCCTTCGACAAGACGGGCACGCTGACCATCGGCAAGCCGCGCATGACGGATGTGCTGCCCGCGCCGGGCGTCGATGAACGGGATCTGCTGGCGGTCGCCATCGCCGTCGAGACGCTCAGCGACCACCCGCTCGCCGCGGCCGTCGTCCGCGACGGGCATGCCAGGCTCGGGGCGGCGGTGACGGTGCCGGCGGCTGACGATGTGCGAAGCCTCATCGGACGCGGCCTGGCGGCGCGGATTGGCGAGGCGCCTGTCTTTGTCGGCAAGGCCGCGCTGTTCGCGGAAATCGAGGGGCCGCCGATACCGGCCGCGGTCCAGGCCGCCATCGCGGAGCTGGAGGCGCAGGGCCGTACCATCATGGTGGTGCGGCGGGGCGAGGACTACCTCGGCGCCATCGGCCTGATGGACACGCCGCGCGAAGCCGCCGCCGGGGTGATCCGGCGCCTGCGCCAGCTCGGCATCTCCCACATGGTCATGATGTCCGGCGACAACAGCCGCGTGGCGCAGGCGGTGGCGCAGCAGGTCGGGCTGGATGAGGCCTGGGGCGACCTGATGCCGGAGGACAAGGTCGCCGCCATCCAGCGCTTCCGGGCGGAACAGGAGGTCGCCATGGTGGGCGATGGCGTGAACGATGCGCCCGCCATGGCCCATGCGACGGTCGGCATCGCCATGGGTGCAGCGGGGTCCGCGGTGGCGCTGGAGACCGCCGATGTGGCGCTGATGGGCGATGACCTGACGCACCTGCCCTTCGTCATCGGGCTGAGCCGGGCCACCAACCGCATCATCCGGCAGAATCTGTGGATCAGCCTGGGCATGGTGGCGGTGCTGGTGCCAGCCACGCTATCCGGCCTGCAACTCGGCGCCGCGGTGGTGTTCCACGAGGGATCGACGCTGCTGGTGGTGGCGAACGCCCTGCGGCTTCTGGCCTATCGAGACCGAACCGGGGCGTGACCGGCGGCGCGCACCTCCTCCGCCGGAAACCAGTGGGTGGTGCGGTTGGCGAACCAGACCAGCGACAGCATCACCGGCACTTCCACCAGCACGCCCACCACGGTGACCAGCGCCGCGATCGAGTTCAGCCCGAACAACCCGATCGCCACCGCCACCGCCAGTTCGAAGAAGTTGGAGGTGCCGATCATGGCGCAGGGGGCGGCCACCTTGTGCGGCACGCGCCACGCCTTGGCCGCCCAATAGGCCACCGCGAACATGCCGTAGGACTGGATCAGCAGCGGCACGGCAATCATCGCGATCACCAGCGGCTGGCGCAGGATCACCTCGCCCTGGAAGGCGAATAGCAGCGCCACCGTCGCCAGCAGCCCCACCACGGAGAACGGCTTGATCCGGGCGGTGAAGCCGCCAACCAGCGCCTCCGCCTCGGCAGGATCGGCGGCGCCGCGCGTCATCTGCACCCGCGTCAGCACCCCCGCCGCCAGCGGGATCACGACATAGAGCACAACCGACAGCACCAGCGTTTCCCACGGCACCACAATGTCGGTCACCCCCAGCAGCAGCGCCACGATGGGTGCGTAGGCAAACACCATCACCGCATCATTCAGCGAGACCTGCGCCAGCGTGTAGTTCGGATCGCCCTTCGTCATCTGCGACCAGACGAACACCATCGCCGTGCAGGGCGCCGTGCCCAGCAGGATCATGCCGGCAATGTACTGCCCGGCGGTTCCCGGCTCGATGAAGGGTGCGAAGATAACCTCGAAGAACAGCAGGCCGAGGGCCGCCATGGTGAAGGGCTTGATCAGCCAGTTCACCACCAGCGTGATGATCATTCCCTTCGGCCGCTCATGCACCCGGGCGAGGGCGCGGAAATCCACCGCCACCATCATCGGATAGACCATGAACCAGATCAGCACGGCGACGACGAAATTGACCGAGCCGTATTCCAGCCCGGCCAGAACGCCGACAAGCCCAGGTGCGGCCTGGCCGAGCACCACGCCGGCGAGGATGGCCAGCGCGACCCAGATCGAGAGGTAGCGTTCAAATGCGGACATCTATTTCGTCATCCCTGCCGGCGTGTAGCAGCCCGCATCCCCATGCTCCGGCCCACGCGACGCGATCGCGCCGATAAGGCCCTGCAACGGGGCCAGCGCGGCGGGGTCGAGCGCGTAGCAGATGCGCGGATGCTCGATGGTGCCGACCACCAGCCCCGAGGCCTTGAGGATGCGCAGATGCTCGGAGACGGTGGATTGGGCGAGGCCGACCTCGCCCACGATATCACCGCCGATGCATCCCGGCCGTGACAGCAGGAAGCCGATGATCCGCACCCGCGCCGGATGCGCCAGCGCCTTGGCGACCGCGGCGATGGCGTCCGCCTCCGCGGCGGGCATCAAGGATGGGTCGGCAAGCGTGCTCATCCTGCGGGACCCTCAGTATCGTCGAAGGGCGATGTAGCAATCGCCGGTTGACGACACAAGGCCGCCAGGGCCGCGGCCCTGCCGAGCCGCCTTGATAGGTTGCGCCCGGATTACTTGACGTTCATCCCGGCCCATGCTGCGCTCCGCATCAACAAACCAAGAATGGGAGGATGCAATGCATCGCAGGAATCTGGTGCGCCTGGCTGCAACCGTTCCGATGGCCGCCGCGTCCCTGGCGGGCCTGGCTTCGCCAGCGATCGCGCAGACCCGCTTCGTGCGGATCGCCACCGCCGGCTCCGGCGGCAACTACTACCGCCTCGGCAGCGGTCTCGCCGCCATCTGGAACGACACCGTCCCCGGCATCCGCGCCTCCATCCAGGCCACCGGCGGCACCGTGCAGAACCTCGACCTGCTGGCGGACCGCGAGGTGGAGGTCGCCTATCTCGCGGGCAGCATCGGCGAGCTCGCCTACAAGAACGAAGGCGTCTTCGCCAATCGCCCGCGTGGCCGCTACCAGGGGCTGCGTTCACTCGCGACCGTCTATCCGAACCCGCAATGGTTCCTCGCGATGAACTGGGCACCGGAGATCAAGACGCTGCGCGACCTGAAGGGCAAGCGCGTCTCGGTCGGCATGCAGGGCAGCCAGGGCGAGGCCTGGTGGCGCATCATGATGGGCCATATGGGCTGGACCTACCGCGACATCCGCGCGGAATTCACCGTCCACGGCGCCACCATCGACCAGGTCCGCAACCGCCAGATCGATGCGGTGGTCTGGCCCGATGCGCCCGGGTCATCCTCCGTCCAGCAGATGATGGACACCGGCTTCGCCCGCATCATCGACATCGACGAGGATGTCATCGCCTTCATGGCAGCCCAGGGGCTGGACTATCCCTACACGGTCGAGGCGCGGCACGTCCCGGGCAGCGACCGCCCGTTCAAGACCTTCGCCGCGCCGACCACGCTGGCGGTGCATGACCGCGTGCCGGATGACGTGGCGCATGCGCTGGTGAAGACGATGTTCGACAACAAGCCGCGCCTGCTTCAGGTGCATCCGCTGGCGGATTTCATGACGCTGGCCAATGCGCGCGACGGCCTGCCCTTCCCGCTGCATCCGGGCGCCGAGCGTTTCTACCAGGAATCCAGCCGTACCTGAATCCAGGCTGGTTGAGGAACTGACAGGATGGCTGTGACGCCTGGTGCCCGGAAGGAACGGGAAACGGAATGGCGGCGCCCGACGCTGGAAGGCGAGGGCATCATCGACGTCAACGCCATCAGCGCCCAGTCGGAGGTCCACAGCGAGACACGCCGGCTGGTGGGCCGCTGGGCGCTGCTGTTTGCCGTGGTGGCCATCGGTTCCTCCCTGTTCCACTTCTACACGGCCGGCTACCGGCCGCTGCCCGCGATGGAGCAGCGGCCGGTGCATGTCGCGCTGATGCTGTTCCTGTGCTTCCTGATCTACCCAGCCACGAAGGCGGGGCGAAGCCGCCAGCCTGGCGTGATGGACCTGGTATTCAGCATCCTCGGCGGCGCCTCCGCCTTCTATGTCGCCTATACCTACCAGGACATCGTCGATCGCGGCGGCTTCCCGACGCAGACGGACATCATCGTCGGCAGCATCTTCTGCGTGATGATCCTGGAAGCGGCGCGGCGCACCATGGGCATGTTCCTGATCGTGCTGGCGGCGATCTTCCTGGGCTACCTGTTCGTCGGCCCCTGGATGCCGGGCATACTGGGCCATGGCGGCTTCACCTATGACCGTGTCATCCGCCAGATGTACATGACGACGGAGGGTGTCTTCGGCATCGCCATCGGCGTGTCTGCCACCTACGTCTATCTGTTCATCCTGTTCGGTGCCTTCCTGCAGAAATCCGGCACCACCACCTTCTTCACCAACATCGCCTTCGCCGCCGCCGGCCATTCCCCCGGGGGACCTGCCAAGGTCGGCGTGTTGGCGAGCGCGCTGATGGGCACCATCCAGGGCTCCTCCGCCGCCAACGTCGCCTCCACCGGCGTCTTCACCATTCCGCTGATGAAGCGGCTCGGCTTCAGCGGCTACTATGCCGGGGCGGTGGAGGCGGTGGCGTCCTGCGGCGGGCAGTTCCTGCCGCCGGTGATGGGCGCTTCCGCCTTCATCATGGCCGAATACCTGCAGATGCCCTACGCCGCCGTGGCCGCCGGGGCGCTGCTGCCGGCGCTGCTGTATTACGGCGCGGTCTATCTCCAGGTGCATCTGCGCGCCCGCAAGGTGGGCATGGAGGGTCTGCCGCGGGACCGCCTGCCGAAGGTGAAGGCGGTGCTGCTGCAGCAGGGCCATCTGGTGCTGCCGATCTTCGTGCTGATCGGCATGTTGATGATGGGCTATACGGCGCTGTTCGCCGCCTTCTTCTCCATCGTCGCCGTCGTGGTGGTCAGCTCGCTCCGCCGCTCCTCCCGCATGAGCCTGCGCGACATTCTGGAGGCGCTGGAGATCGGCGCGCGCAACAGCATCTCCACCGCCATTGCCTGCGCCGCGGTGGGCTTCATCGTCGGCAGCGTCGGGCTGACCGGGGTGGGGCTGCTGTTCACGCAATCCATCATCGGCCTCGCCGCGGGCATGCTGCTGCCGGCGCTGCTGCTGGCGGCGGCCTGTTCGCTGTTCCTCAGCTTCGGCCTGCCCACCACCTCGGTCTACATCATCACCGCGACGCTGGTGGCGCCGAGCCTGATCCAGCTCGGCGTGCCGCCGCTGGTGGCGCATTTGTTCTGCTATTACTGGGGCGGTGTTTCGGCCATCACGCCGCCGGTCGCACTCGCCGCCTATGTGGCCGCGGGCATCGCCAATGCGCCGGTGATGAAAACCGGCTTCACCGCGATGCGGCTCGGCATGGCGGCCTATCTGGTGCCGTTCATCTTCGTCTATTGGCCGGCACTGGTGCTGTGGCACGAAATGCCGGTGCTGTCGGTGCTGCTGGCGGTGATGGGCGGCCTGGTCGGCGTGTTCTGCATGGGCGCGCTGGGTGAGCGTTACCTGACGCGCCCGCTGCCGATCTGGAAGATGGGCTTGCTGGCGGTGGCCATCGTGTTGGTGATGCACCCGGCCGGCATCGCCAATTTCGCCGCCGTGGGCATCGCGCTGTTCGTCGGCATCACGGAATACCTGGCGCGGCCGGCAGCGCAGCGCTTGCGCGCTGCGTGACGGGCGCTACTCGTTGAGGCCCTTGCCGGTGTAGGGGTGCGTCGCCGCCCAGTGCTTCGCGATATCCACGCGCTTCGCGATCCACACGTCGCGGCGCTGCATCATGTAGTCCAGCAGGCGCTGCAGGCCGGCCGCGCGGGCCGGGTGGCCGATCAGCCGCATATGCAGGCCAACCGACATCATCTTCGGCGTGTGCGCGCCTTCCGCATACAGCATGTCGAAGGCATCGCGCACGAAGGCGAACCACTGGTCCGCATTGCCGGTCACGCCATTGTACTTGCCGTCATTGTTGGTCAGCGAATAGGGCACCACCAGCCGCCCCTGGCCTTCCACCGTCACCCAGAAGGGCAGTTCCTCGCCGTAATAGTCGCTGTCATACAGGAAGCCGCCATGTTCGGTGACCAGGCGGCGCGTATTCACCGAGGGTCCGTAGCGGCAATACCAGCCATCCGGCTTCTGGCCGAGCGTGCGTTCCAGGCTGGTGACGGCGCGCGCAATATGCTCGCGTTCCTCCGCCTCCGTCAGTTCATAATGCTTCACCCAGCGCCAGCCATGGCAGCAGATGTCGTAGCCGGCGTCCCGGATGGCCGCCGCCGCTTCCGGGTTGCGTTCCAGCGCCAGGGCGCAGGCGAAGATCGTCACTGGCAGGCCGCGTTCCTGGAACAGCCGGTGCAGCCGCCAGAAGCCGACGCGGCTGCCATATTCGAACATGCCTTCCGCCGCCAGGTCGCGGCCCTTGGGAACGGGCGTGGTGCCGTGTGATTCGGTGTGGCCGTTTTCCGTGTAGCCCTCGCCATCCTGCACGGAAGGCTCGGAGCCTTCCTCGTAGTTGATGACGAAATTCACCGCGAGCCGCGCGCCCCCCGGCCATTTCGGATCAGGCGGATTGGCGCCATAGCCGATGTAGTCGCGCTTCACCTGATAGGTCATGCCGCATCTCCTTCCAGCTCGACTTCGAAGGGCGCCACCTCGACGAATTCCTCATCCGTCGCGGTGCCATCCTTCCACATGAACACCGCGAAGCGACCGGGCTGGTCGATGACGGTGAAAGGGTGGTGCCAGACATCGGCGCCATAGGTGACGCCCTGGTCCGGCTGCGCGACGAAGGCCTGCGCGCGCGCCATATCCGGCCCGCCATTCGCGCCATGCGGCGCGACGACAGCAATCCAGCGCCCGCCGCCCATTGGCACGAAGGATTGCGAGGAGAATTGGTGCCGCTCCATCGTGGTGGATCGCAACGGCAGCAGACTCGGCACCTTGCAGGTGAAGGACAGGCTGGGGGCGGCCTGTGTCCGGCGGCTGGACAACGCGGCTTCGGTATAGACCCGCCCCGGGTCCCGCGGCGCGCTCAACACCTCGCCGAATGCGGCGAAGGCCTCGCTGGTCAGGGGTTTGGCGATCAGGCGCATGCATCAGCCTCGGTTGTTGAAGTAGGAAATCGATCACGTCAGAACCAATTCGACCCGTCCGACCAGGATCACTGCCCAGGATGCGCGCAGCCCGCCGCAGGCAATGTCTGCCGAACGGGCAGAAACGTTCCTCGAAGGTCATTCTGCCGAGAGACCCGGCTATCCTTACGGGAAAATGGTGGCAAGACTATTCTGGTGTTCCGGCGGCGTCCAAGATCCACCATCTTCGCCAAGGATTCCATGCCGATGCGCCGCGCCGCAAGCGACCGTCGCACCGCCCCGATCCGGGCTGGTGCCAGATCACCAGGACATGGCGCAGCCCATCTGCATGACTGAACGAGGGAGGGAATGCACCATGCGCCTGAAGGACAAGGTTGTCGTCGTCACCGGCGGCGCATCGGGCATCGGCCGCGCCATATCCATGCTGTTCGCGAGGGAGGGTGCGACGGTCGCCATCGGCGACCTGACGGAGGATGTGAAGGAAGGCGGCGCGCCGACCCGCAAACTGATCGAGGAGGCCGGCGGCACGGCGCGCTTCCACCGCTGCGACGTCTCGAAATGGGACGATATCGACGCGCTGGTGACGAAGACCGTCACGGAATTCGGCAAGCTCGACGTCATCGTCAACAATGCCGCGACGCTCGGCAGCGGCACCAAGCTGCTGGAGACCAGCGAGGCGGATTGGGACCATGTGATGGCGGTGAACGCCAAGGGCGTGTTCTTCGGCTGCAAGCGCGCGATCCAGCAATTCCTGACGCAGCCTGTAGTGGGTGATGCGCGCGGTCGCATCGTCAATATCTCCTCCCAGCACGGCATGGTCTGCGCGCCGGGCAAGATCGCCTATGGCACCGGCAAGGCGGCCGCCGTCTACATCACGCGGCAGGTCGCGGTGGACTATGCCGAGGACAACATCATCTGCAATGCCGTGGCCCCCGGTCGTATCCTGACGGGCAAGCCTCTCGGGGGGCCAGGTTCGGATTCGCTCGACTATTCGAAGGCGCGCACACCGATGCCGCGCCTCGGCCGGCCCGGTGACATCGCCAGCGCCGCGCTGTTCCTCGCGAGTGACGACGCCACTTACATCACCGGCCATAATCTGATGGTCGATGGTGGCTGGATGGCCTACTGACCATGAAGGTCCTCGTCACCGGCGCCACCGGCTTCGTCGGCCTGAACATCGTCTCCACGCTGCTGGCGCAGGGGCAGGAGGTGGTGGGCGTCGGCCATGCCCCGCCACCGGACGCGGCACTCGCAGCGCTGCCGGGGCATCGGCGCGTCGCCTGGCACATCACGGATCTGCGTGATGCTGACGCCGTGCAGGCGCTGTTCGCGCAGGCCAAGCCGGATCGCGTGGTGCATGGCGCCGCCGTCACCACCGCCGCCGGCTGCGATGGGGAGGCGGCGACGGCGACGGCCGCGGTCAACATCATGGGTTCGCTGAACGTGCTGGATGCCGCCGTGGCGCAGGGCGTGCAGCGCCTGGTGGTCCTCAGCTCCGCCTCCGTCTATGGCGCCGCCACGCCCGCCCAGGGAATGCTGGATGAGGCGTCAAGCCTGCCGCAGCCCGGCGCCGTCTATGGCATCACCAAGCTCGCCGCGGAGCGACTGCTGCTGCGCGCCGGGCCGCTGCGTGGCGTGCAGGTCTTTGCCGCGCGGCTCGGCGGTGTGTTCGGCCGCTTCGAGCGTGACAGCGGGCTGCGCGACACGCTCAGCCCGATGCACCAGGTGATGCGGGCGGCGCGCCAGGGCCTTCCCATCATCCTGCCGCGCCCCGGCGCGCGGGACTGGATCTATGCGCCCGACATCGCAGACGGCGTGGCCGCGATCCTGCTGGCGGAGGCGCCGGCCTTCCCGGTCTACAACCTCTCATCCCCCGTCATCTGGTCCGTCGCCGAATGGTGTGCCGCGCTGGCCCTGCGGCAGAAGATCGATTGGCGCCTGGCCCAGCCAGGTGAGGCCGCGACGATCGACTTCCACGGCCCGGATGACCGCCCGCCTTTGTCCACCAGCCGTGCCCTGCAGGACCTCGGTTTCCGCGCCCGCTTCGGCCTGGAGGAAGCCCTGACCGACTATCTCAACTGGCTGCAACACAACCGCTCCGAAGGAGATACGCCATGACCACCCGTCGTTTTCTGCTGACCGCCGGCGCCGCCCTGCTGGCCGCCCCTGCCCTGCCGCGCGGTGCAGCCGCGCAGGTCGATACCAGCCACCCCGTCGGCACGCTGCGCTTCGTCAGCGGCCCCACCGGCGGCGCCTATTTCCCGCTCGGGGAGGGCGCCGCGCGGGCCATGAACACGCATACGCGCGGCGCCCGCGCAGCCTCGACGCCGACCAGCGGCTCCACCGAGAATGTGCGCCTGATCAGCCTGGGAGAGGCCGATTTCGGCTGGCCGCCGCCGATGTCGTCTACTACGCCTTCAATGGCGGCCGTGAATTCCGTGCGCCGCTGCCGAATATCCGCGCCGTCACCGCCGGCCATTCCTCCGCCGGCCACATGGCGGTGCGCGCCGAAAGCCCGATCCGCGACATCTCCGATTTGAAGGGCAAGAGCATCGCCGTCGGTGCCGCCGGCAGCTCGAACGCGCAGACCGCGATCGAATGGCTGAAGACCTATGGCGTGGAACAGGGCGACGTGCAGCTTCGCTACATCTCCACCAGCGCCACGGTGGATGCGCTGCGCGACGGCACCATCGATGCCGGCTTCCAGCTTTCCGGCCTGCCTTCCGGCACCTGGCTCGGCGTCGCCAACGACCACCCGCTGCGCTTCCTCGGCATCGCGCCGGACAAGATGGCGGCGCTGAATGCGCGCCTGCCCTTCTACGTGCCGGAAGTGATCAAGGGCGGCACCTATCGCGGCACGGATGAGGATGTGACGACGATCGGCGTGAAGGTGGTGCTGGTGACGCGCGATACGGTGCCGGATATCCAGGCGCATGAGATGGCGCGCGTGCTGATCGAGCACAACGCCGATATCGCCCGCGCCCACCCGACCGGCGTGGCCTGGGATGGTCGTGCCGTGGCCGATGCCGGCTTCATTCCCTTCCACCCCGGTGCCGCGGCCTATTACACCGCCAAGGGCATCAAGATGCAGGCCGGCTGATGTCCGCGACGATCGATCGCGAGGAGGTCGCGGCCCCTCCCGGGCGCTGGCGCGGTGCCGCGCCCTATGCCGCGGTCACCCTGCTGTCGGTCGTCTTCGCCGTCTTCCACATCCGCACCGGATGGGTGGGCGTGCTGCCGGACCTCCAGCAGCGCGGCATCCACCTGGCGATGATCCTGGCGCTGGTCTTCCTGGTGGTGCCCGCGCGGCGCGGCGATGTGGGCGGCGTGCCGTGGCACGATGTGCTGCTCTCCGCCGCCGGCGCCGCGCTATGCCTGTATCCGGTGCTGAACCATGCCGAGATCTCGGAGCGCATGGGCTTCCCGACGGCGCTGGAGCAATGGCTCGGCGTGGCCACCGCATTGCTGGTGGTGGAGGCGACGCGGCGCACCATCGGGCTGACCATGGTGGTCATCATCGCCGTCTTCGTCAGCTATCTGTGGATCGGCGCGCATCTGCCGATGGATATGGGCGGCCATGCCGGTTTTTCGCTGAGGCGCGCGATTTCGACGCTGTATCTGTCGCAGGAAGGCATCTTCGGGCCGACGCTCGGCGCCTCCGCCAGCTTCATCGCGCTGTTCATCCTGTTCGGCGCGGTGGCCAAGGTGACGGGCACCGGGCAGTTCATCATCGACATCGCGCATAGCGCACTCGGCACCGTACGTGGCGGGCCGGCCAAGGTCGCCGTCGCGGCGAGCGCGCTGCTCGGCACGCTCAGCGGCAGCGCCACGGCGAATGCCGTTTCCACCGGCATGTTCACCATCCCGCTGATGAAGCGCCTCGGCTATTCGCCACGCTTCGCCGGGGCGGTGGAGGCGGTGGCCTCGACAGGCGGGCAATTGACGCCGCCGGTGATGGGCTCCGCCGCCTTCATCATGGCGGAGTATCTGCAACTGCCCTACCGGCAGATTGCCGCCGCCGCGCTGATCCCGGCCATCCTGTTCTACGTGATGCTGCTGGTGACGGTGCATCTGGAGGCCGCGAAGCTCGGCCTGGTCGGGCTGCGGCGAGATCAACTGCCGCGGATGCGCGCGGTGATGCTGCATGGCGGCCACCTGCTGATCGGGCCGACCGTACTGGTGTTCCAGCTTGCGGTGATGAAGACCACGGTGCTGAGCGCCGCCTTCATGGGCCTGTTCGCCGCCCTGCTGGCCGGCATGCTGCGGCGCCACACCCGGCCTGGCCCGCGCCAGCTGCTGGAGGCTGCGCGCGAAGGCGCGTTGATGAGCCTGCAGGTCGGTGTCGCCTGCGCCGCCGCCGGCCTCATCATCGGGCCGATCTTCCTGTCCGGCCTCGGGCCGAAGCTGGCCGATATCCTGGTCAATGCGGCCGGTGCGAACCTGCTGGTGCTGCTGGTCTTCGCCATGATCGCGGCGCTGATCATGAGCATGGGGCTGCCGAGCACGGCGGTCTATATCCTGGTCGCGGTGCTGATCGCGCCGGCCATCGTGGCGCTCGGCGTCGCGCCACTCGCCGCGCATATGTTCGCCTACTGGTTCGGCACCATGGCGAATATCACGCCGCCGGTCGCCACCGCCGCCTACGCCGCCGCCGGCATTGCCGGGTCGAACCCGCTGATGACGGGGCTGTCCGCGGTGCGGCTCGGCGCGGCGGGCTTCCTGCTGCCCTTCATGTTCGTCTTCGGGCCGCAATTGCTGCTGATCGGCACGACGATGGAGATCGTGTTGGCGACGGCGACCTGTGCGGTGGGCGTCTCCGCCCTGGCTGCCGCCTTCTGCGGCTTCCTGCTGCGCCCGCTGCATCTGGTTGAGCGCCTGGCGCTTGGCGCGGCGGCGCTGACGCTGATGTATCCGGGCGGGCTGACGGATGTGCTGGGCGTCGGCCTGACGGCGATCGTCGGCGCGGCCCACTGGCTGCGGCACCGCAGGCTGGCGCCCGCGGAGCCGTAGCAGATGGGCTGAGCCGGCTGGGTCTCCTCAGAAGGGCAGGACGGTGGTGCCCTGCGCGGTCATGCGGCGCGCCATCTCCGGCGGCTGCGCCGGGCGCACACCCTCCACCAGCGCCTCCGGCCCGACGCCTGCATTGGGCAGGTACAGGGCGCAGACTTCGGTGCGCACGCCGGCGGCAACCATGCCGGCCAGCATCTGCGCCGGCGTTGCGTTCATCGGCCGCAGCGGCGTCGCGGCCGGGCCGGGCGGCTCACGCCGCGCGAGATCGGCGGCCGGGCCGCACAGCATCACCTCCACCGTGGCGCCCTGCGCGCGCATGGCGTTGAGCAGCACGAAGGCCATGCCCTGCACCTGCGGCTCCGCCGTGGTCACCAGGGCCAGGATGCGCGGCGCGTCCTGCGCCTGGGCCGGGGGTGCCACGGCAAGGCCGCCCAGCAGCAGCATGGTGGCGCCAGCCAGCTTCAAACGTGTCATGTCGGATACCTTCTCGTATGGGGGGAAGACGCAACGGGTCATCGCAGCGCCGCCTTGATGGCGAGGCCGACCACGCCGAGGGCGAGCACACTCGCCGCCCAGATCAGTGCAAACCACAGCAGGCGCTTTGCGACGCGGGGCGCGGCCGCGCGGGGCTGGACCATCAATGGTAGCCCCCCACCGCCTTCACCTTGCCGCGAAACACCCAATAGGCGTAGGCGGTGTAGGCCAGGATCATCGGCACCAGGACCGCCGCGCCAACCAGCAGGAAGGCCAGGCTGTTATCCGGCGCCGCGGCGGCATGGATCGTCACCGCATGCGGGACCATGTAGGGAAAGAAGCTGATCCCGAGCCCGATGAAGCACAGCACGAACAGCGACAGCGAAGCCAGGAAGGGCGCCAGTTCCTGCCGCTTCCGCAGCCCCTTCAGCAGCAGGAACCCGGCGCCAAGCACCGCGAGCGGCACCGGCCCCACCAGCAGCACCTGCGGCCAGCCGAACCAGCGCGCGGCATACAGGCTGTTGAGGAAGGGGGTCCACAGGCTGACCACGCCGATCAGCAGCAGCGTGGCCGGCGCCGCCCACAGGGCGAGGGCATAGGCGCGGCGCTGCACCTGGCCTTCGGTCTTCCAGATCAGCCAGGTGGCGCCGAGCAGGCCATAGCCAATCACCAGCGCCACGCCCGTCAGCAGGCTGAAGGCCGACAGCCAGTCCCACCATCCGCCGCCATAGGCGCGGCCCTCCACCGCGATGCCCTGCACCAGCGCGCCCAGCGTCACCCCCTGCGCGAAGGCGGCGAGGATGGAGCCGAAGGCGAAGGACCAGTCCCACAGGAACTGGCCGCGCTTCGTGCGCCAGCGGAACTCGAAGGCGACGCCGCGGAAAACCAGCGCCAGAAGCATGACGATGATCGGCACGTACAGCGCCGACATGATGATGGCGTAGGCCAGCGGAAACACCGCCAGCAGCCCGCCACCCCCCAGCACCAGCCAGGTCTCATTGCCGTCCCACACCGGCGCCACGGAATTCATCGCCTCGTCGCGATCCGCCTCGCCACGGATCAGCGGGAACAGGATGCCGACGCCGAGATCGAAACCGTCCAGCACCACATAGGCGAGCACCGCAAAGGCGATCAGCCCGGCCCAGATCAGTGGAAGATCGAGTGTCATGGAAGCCTCCTATTCCGCTGCCGGCAGGGCGTTCTTCGCCGCCATCACCGGCCCGGGCATGATGCCGCCGGCGCGGATCGGCTCCTCCGCCGGCAGGCCCGGCTCGGCGGGGCGCGGCGCGTGGTTCATCAGGCGCAGGATGTAGAAGGTGCCGGCACCGAACAGCGCGAAGTAGACGATGACGAAGGCGATGAGGGAGGCGCCGATCGCCGCCGCATCGATCGGTGAGGCGGATTGCGCCGTGGTCAGCAGGCCATAGACGGTCCAGGGCTGGCGGCCGACCTCGGTGGTGATCCAGCCGGCGAGCACGGCGGCAAAGCCGGAGGGACCCATCACCAGCGCCGCGCGGTGCAGCCAGGGGGCGTCGTACAGCCTGCGGCGATAGCGCGCCCACAGGCTCCATGCCCCGATGCCGAGCATCAGGAAGCCGATGCCCACCATGATGCGGAAGCTCCAGAACACGATGCCGACCGGCGGGCGTTCCTCCGCCGGCCATTCGTTCAAGCCGCGCACCACGCCGTTCCAGTCATGCGTCAGGATGAAGGAGCCGAGCAGTGGGATCTGCACCTTGTAGTCGATGCGTCCCTCGGCGGCGTTCGGGATGCCGAACAGGATCAGCGGCGCGCCGGCATGGGTCTCGAAATGCCCCTCCATCGCGGCGACCTTGGCCGGCTGGTATTCCAGCGTGTTCAGCCCGTGGAAGTCACCAGCAGCGATCTGCATCGGTGCGACGATCGCCGCCATCCACATCGCCATGGAGAACATGATCCGCGCCGCCTGATTGCCGCGATCGCGCAGCAGGTGCAGCGCGCCGACCGCGCCGACCACGAAGGCGGTGGTCAGGTAGGCGGCCAGCAGCATGTGCACCAGACGATAGGGGAAGGATGGGTTGAACACCACCGCCCACCAATCGGTCGCGATGAACTGGCCCACTTCGTTGATGCCATAGCCCGCGGGCGTCTGCATCCAGCTGTTCACGGACAGGATCCAGAAGGCGGACATGAAGGTGCCGAGCGCGACCATCAGCGTCGCCACGAAATGCAGCTTCGGCCCGACCCGCTCTCGCCCGAACAGCATGACACCGAGGAAGCCGGCTTCGAGGAAGAAGGCCGAGAGCACCTCATAGCCCATCAGCGGGCCGATCACCGGGCCGGCCTTGTCGGAGAAGACGCTCCAGTTCGTGCCGAACTGGTAGCTCATGACGATGCCGGAGACGACGCCCATGCCGAAGCTGACGGCGAAGATCTTCTTCCAGTAGTTGAACAGGTCGATGAAGACCGGCCGCCCGGTCCGCAGCGCCAGCGCGTTCAGCACCGCCAGGTAGCTGGCCAGCCCGATGGTGAAGGCGGGGAAGATGATGTGGGCGCTGACCGTGAAGGCGAATTGGATACGGGCCAGGGTGAGGGCGTCGAGGTCGAACATGGGGGATCCCCGTTAATCGTCATCTGAGATGTTGATTATTGTGCTCGCGCCGAAAAAGCAATATGACGAATGCTGAATATACGATGAAAGCTGAGCCTTGCGCCTGACCCAGTATTCGAACTTCACTCTGCGAACCCTGCAGTTCGCCGCCCTGCGCGCCCCGGCCATCGTCACGGTGGATGAGGTCGCCCGCGCGCATCGCATCTCAAAGGCGCATCTCGTGAAGGTCGCCGCCGAACTGGCCCGCCGCGGGTATGTGGAGAGCATCCGCGGCCGCAATGGCGGCATGCGCCTGGCGCGCCCGGCGGCGGAGATCACGGTGGGCGAGATCATCCGCTGGACCGAGGCGCCGCTGGATCTGGTGGAATGCTTCGACCCGGCCACCAACACCTGCCCGCTGCTGGGGGCCTGCCACCTCTCGCGCGGGTTGCAGCGGGCGCTGCGTGCCTTTCTCTCGGTGCTTGATGACCTCACCATCGCCGACATCGCCTACAACCGCGGCGCGCTGCTGGCGCGGCTGGAACTGGCGGGGCCGGAGGCGGCGCTGCCGATGGCCGGCGGGGCGCAATAAAGCCCGTGCAGCGTCGCCAGGATCGCCGCCACTTCGGCGCTGGCCAGCTGGTAGAAGATGACCCGCCCCTGCCGCCGCGTGGCCACCAGGCCGAGGTCGCGCAGCCGCGCCAGATGCTGCGACAGCGCGCTCGGCGATAGCCCGACCAGTTCCGCGAGCTGCCCGACCGGGCGTTCGCCCTGCAGCAGGTGGCACAGCGCCAGCAGCCGCTGCGCATGGGCCAGCGTGCCCAGCAGCCGGGCCGCGCCCTCCGCCCGGGTTGCCATGGCGGTCAATGCATCATGTTCGGTGCCGGTTTTCATCTTGACATCTTAGAACCTGCGCAGATATAAATCCAGCGCCAACATGCAGGAGGACACACATCATGGTCAATGTCGGATCGCTCGATCGCACACTCCGCTTCGTCTTCGGCGCGGTTCTTGCGCTGGCGCCCTTCCTGCTGGCGGACAGCTTCGCGCCGCTCGGCGCCTGGCGCTTCGTCGTGGTCGCGGTCGGCGGGGTGCTGGTCGCCACGGCCGCCTTCCGCATCTGCCCGGCCTACATGCTGTTCGGCATCCGCACCTGCGCGGCGGGCAAGGCCTGACATGATCGCGACCGAATTCACGCCGGTCGCCTCGCTGCTCGGCGGCGCGCTGATCGGCGCCGCCGCCGTGGCGCTGATGGCGGCCACCGGGCGCATCGCCGGCATCAGCGGCATCGCCGCCCGCCTGCTGCCGCCCTATGCCGATTCCGGCCTGGCCGGGCGGGTGGCCTTCGTGCTCGGCATCGTCCTGGCCCCGCTGCTGGTCGGGCTGGCCACCGGCACGCTGCCGCTGCCGCAGATCGAGGCGTCGACGCCCGTACTGCTGCTGGCCGGGCTGCTCGTCGGCTTTGGCGCGGTCTGGGGCAATGGCTGCACCTCGGGCCATGGCGTCTGCGGCCTGTCGCGGCTTTCGATGCGGTCGGTGGTCGCCACCGCGGTCTTCATGGCGGCGGCATTTGCCACCGTCTTCGTCACCCGCCACCTGATCTGAGGCGCCCCATGGTCATCCTCGCGCAATTCGCCATCGGCCTGCTGCTCGGCCTCGGCCTGGTCATCGCCGGCATGTCCGATCCGGCGAAGGTGCTGAACTTCCTCGACCTCGCCGCCATCCCGACCGGCGGCTGGGATGCCAGCCTGGCCTTCGTGATGGCGGGCGCCATCGCGGTGACCTTCCTCGGCTACCGGCTTGTGCTGCGCCGCGACCGCCCGGTCTTCGACACGCGCTTCCACCTGCCCACGGCCACCGCCATCGATGCGCGGATCCTCGTCGGTCCTGCCATCTTCGGCATCGGCTGGGGCCTGGCGGGCTTCTGCCCTGGCCCGGCGCTGACCGCGCTGACCACGGGCGGCGCGCCGGCATGGCTGTTCCTCCTCACCATGTTCGCCGGCATGGCCGCCGCGAGCCGGCTCGCCGCCCGCACCCCCGCCCCCACCCCGGCGCTGCACCGCAGCTGATCCGAAGCAGGAAACGGAGACGCCCCATGAACGCCATTCCGCATCGCGTGGACCTGTCCGTGAAGCCGGAGGTGACGGCCTTCTTCGACGCGCCCACCAACACCATCAGCTATGTGGTCAAGGACCCGGCCTCCACCGCCTGCGCCGTGGTCGATTCGGTCATGGACATCGACTACGCCGCCGGCCGCATCAGCCATCAAGGCGCGGATGCCATCATCGCCCATATCCGCGCCCACGGCCTGCAGCTGGAATGGCTGATCGAGACGCATGTGCATGCCGACCATCTCTCGGCCGCGCCCTACATCCAGAACGCGCTCGGCGGGAAGATCGGCATCGGTGAGCAGATCACCGTGGTGCAGGAGGTGTTCGGCAAGGTCTTCAACGAAGGCACCGAGTTCCGCCGCGACGGCAGCCAGTTCGACCGGCTGTTCCGGGATGGCGACCGCTACACCATCGGCGGCCTGCAAGCCTTCGCGATGCACACGCCAGGCCATACGCCGGCCTGCATGACGCATGTCATCGGCGATGCCGCCTTCGTCGGCGATACGCTGTTCATGCCCGATGGCGGCTCCGCCCGCGCCGATTTCCCGGGTGGCGATGCGCGCACCCTGTACCGCTCGATCCGCCGCGTGCTGGACCTGCCGCCGGAGACGCGGCTGTTCATGTGCCACGACTATGCCCCGAATGGCCGCGAGATCCGCTGGGAAACCACGGTGGGCGAGGAACGTGCCCACAACATCCATGTCCGTGATGGCGTGACGGAGGATGAGTTCGTCGCGATGCGCGAGGCGCGCGACCGCACGCTGGATATGCCGCGCCTCATCCTGCCCTCGCTTCAGGTCAACATGCGGGCCGGCGCGCTGCCGCCGGCGGAGCCGAATGGCCGGGTCTTCCTGAAGCTGCCCGTGAACGCGCTCTGACCTGACGGAAGACACCACCATGGCCGACGCACACGCCTGCCCCGCCGGCCACCGGCATGATCGCCCTGCCACGGCGCGCCTGGGGCTGACGCCATGACCTATGGCGTCGCCGCACTCGCCACCGGCTCGGGCGGGCTGGTCGGCTTCGTGCTCGGCCTGATCGGCGGTGGCGGCTCAATTCTGGCCGTGCCGCTGCTGATGTACGTGGTCGGCGTCAGTTCGCCGCATATCGCGATCGGCACCAGCGCCGTGGCGGTGGCGGTCAGCGCGCTCGGCAATGTCGTCGGCCATGCGCGTGCCGGGAACATCAAGTGGAACTGCGCCCTGGTCTTCGCGGCGGCGGGTATCGCCGGCGCCGCCTTCGGCTCCACGCTCGGCAAGCAGATGGACGGGCAGAAGCTGCTGGTGCTGTTCGGCATCCTGATGATCGCCATCGCCCTGCTGATGCTGCGGCCGAAGCGTGGCCTGGGAAACCCGGAAGTGGCGCTGACGCGGGCGAGCGCGCGGCACCTGCTGCCGCGGCTGCTCGGCATCGGCTTCGTGGCCGGCGCGATGTCCGGCTTTTTCGGCATTGGCGGGGGCTTCCTCATCGTGCCGGGGCTGATGGCGGCAACCGGCATGTCGCTGATCTTCGCGATCGGCTCCTCCCTCGTCGCGGTCACCGCCTTCGGGGTGACGACAGCGGCCAACTACGCGCTGTCGGGCCTGGTGGATTGGCCCCTGGTCGGCCTGTTCATCGCCGGTGGCCTGGTGGGCGGCGTGTTCGGCAGCCGTCTCGCCGGCTTCCTGGCCGGGAAGAAGCAATTGCTGTCGCAGGTCTTCGCCGCCATCGTCGCCGTCGTCGGCGTCTATGTGGTGTTCAAGGGGTTGGCCACGCTGGGCTACATCTAAAGCGCCGACCCTGGCGCGCCGGACAGGCTCTCAGGCCTCGGGGATCAGGCCAGCCGCAACGGCGCAAGTACCTCGGCCGGGTCGGCCAGCCCTTCCAGGACGGGGCGCGCGAACAGGAAGCCCTGCATGAAGCGCAGGCCGGTGCCGCGCAGGGCCGCGACCTCCTCCGCCCGCTCCACGCCCTCGCCCACCACCTTGATGCCCAGCTCCGCCCCCAGCCCGACCAGGGCGGCGATGATGGCCAGCCGCACGCGGTCCCGGTCGCAGCCCTGCACCAGCACGCGGTCGATCTTGATGATGTCCGGCCGCAATTCGGCCAGCCGGGCGAGGCCGGAATAGCCGGTGGCGAAATCGTCCAGCGCGATCTTGAAGCCGTGCCGGCGGTATTCCTGGATGATGTTGCGCATGTGGTCGGTATCGGCGATCCGCTCGCTCTCGACGATCTCGAAGGTCAGGCGGTTCAGCGGGAAGCCGGTGCGGCGCGCGGTTTCCAGGGTGCGGCGGATGCAGGCACGCGGCTCATACACCGCATTGGGCAGGAAATTGATGTTGAGCTCGCAATCCACGCGGAGCCGCGCCGCCATCTCGATCGCCCGCACCCGGCAGGCCTGGTCGAAGGCATAGAGGTTCTGGTCATTGAGCTGGCCCAGCACATGGCACGCCCCCTGCCCCGCCGGCCCGCGCACCAGAGCCTCCTGCGCCACGATGCGGCCCGCGACCACGTCCACCACAGGCTGGAAGGCCATGGTGAAGGGGAACAGGCCAACCTCCGCCCGGCAGGCGGAACAGGCTGTGGTCTGGAGAGACATGCGGTTTGCCAATCTGTCGCCGGTCTGAGGGGATACGCGACATAGGCATCGAAATTCTAAATGCGGGGGATGATTGCGAATCCCCCCGTATCGTGACCGCTTCGTCCTCGCCCGTGCCGCGCGCACCCCCGAAGGCGAACCGGCGCTTCGCCTGGCCAGGCGCCGGTCACAACCCGCGGGATAGATCATGATTCCGGCCACGGAGGCCGCATCAGGGCGACAGGTCCAGAACCTCCGGGTAGAATCGGCGCAGCAGCGGCGCCAGATGGCCGCGCAGATACAGGATGGCCGCGGCCGGCAGTTCATCCCGCCATTGCCCCGCCGTGCCGGCGCGGTAGTGGGAGGCAGCGTCCACCTGCCCCGCCGGCCGGCCGGCGACGGCGGCGAAGCTGTGCTGGTCCGCCGGTGGCAGCAGATGGCCGGGGTTGGGCGCCTTCAGCCGCGCGCCCAGGCGCTGCGTCGGCCACTGCACCACATCTTCCATCCGCAGGGTCTCGAAGCGCGCATCGTCGAAATCCCAGTGCCGCAGCGCGTGCAGCGGGCCGACCGAGCCGGGGTGGAAATCCGCCCGTTCCAGAAAGGCGATGGTCAGCAGCAGCCCCTCCTCCACCGGCACTTGGCGCAGCAGCGCCTGCTGCGCCGCCAGTTGCGGCCAGCCTTCGGTGGGGTGGGTGTTGCGGTGCGAATGATAGGCGGAGACCACCAGGTCCAGCGGATTGCGGATGGTGTGGAGGCCGCCCGGGATGCGCCCTGCCAGAAAGGGATAGGACGCATTGGCCAGCAGCCGCACCTCCGGCGCATCCTCTGGCAGATGCGCGCTGAGATGGGTGGCGAACAGCGCCAGCCCATTCATCCGCGCATAGGCGCCGAGATAGCGGGCCAGCCAGGCGCTGGCACATTTGTGGTGCGTCAGGACATAGGTCATCGCAGACTCCGCGGCCGCCGGCGGCAAAGCGGAACGAAGCCCGGCTGTCCAGCGTCAGGCCGCGCGCAGGAACACCACCCGCGCCGCCCCGTGCTCGCGCGCGGCCACCTCGGTGAAGCCGGGGGCCGCGAGCGCCTCCTCCCGCCCCGTCTCCGCCACCACCAGCGCGCCGGGGGCGATCCAGCCTACGGAAGCGAGCGCCACCAGCGCCTTCGGCACCAGGTCGCGTCCATAGGGGGGGTCGAGCAGCACCAGGCCGCAGGGGGCGGGCGCCGCACGTGGGCGCAGCACGTCACCGCCCAGCACGGTGCAGCGGGCTTCCTCCTTCAGGGCCGCAACATTCTGCCGCAGCACCGCCAGCGCCACGCGGTCCTGCTCCAGGAAGCAGGCATGCGCGGCGCCCCGCGACAGCGCCTCCAGCCCCAGCGCGCCGGAACCGGCGAAGGCATCCAGCACGCGCTGGCCCTCGACCGCGCTTTCACCCGCCCAGGGGGCGTGCAGCAGCATGTCGAACACCGCCTGGCGCACGCGGTCGCTGGTCGGCCGCGTGGTATCCCCCGGCGGCGCGGCCAGTCTACGCCCGCGGTGGAGTCCGGCGACGAGTCGCAGCACGCGGGTGCCTCTTCGGTTCGGCGTTGCGGGCGCGCGGAATATTGCCCGGGCGGGGCGGGCGCTTGCTGACCGGGGCTTCCGGCTCCACCGGCGGGGCGGCGGCCGCGGCGGCCTCGGCCGCCACCTCCTCCCGCCGCCTTCGCTTGGCCGGGGCCTCGCCGATGCCGAGCTGTTCGCGCATCACCTTCGGATGCACCTCCTCCACCGCGCCCTTGGGCAGGGTGCCGAGCTGGAAGGGGCCGTAGGCAGTGCGGATCAGCCTTGTGACCTGCAGGCCGAGATGCGCCATCACGCGCCTGATCTCCCGGTTCTTGCCTTCCTTCAGGCTGACGGTGAGCCAGGCGATGCCGCCCTGGCGGCTGTCCAGCCCACATTCGATCGGGCCATAGGCCACGCCCTCGATCGTCACGCCGCGCGACAGCGCCGCGAAGGCGCGTTCATCGACATGGCCGAACACCCGCACGCGGTAGCGGCGCAGCCAGCCATTGCTCGGCAGTTCCAGCTTGCGGGCCAGCGCGCCGTCATTGGTGAGCAGCAGCAGGCCCTCGCTCGTCAAATCCAGCCGGCCGATGGACACCACGCGGCCGATGGCGGGCGGCAGCCGCTCGAACACCGTAGGGCGGCCCTGCGGGTCCTTGTGGGTGGTGACCACGCCATCCGGCTTGTGGTGGCGGAACAGCCGCGTGCGCTCCGCGGTGGCCACCGTCTTGCCGGAGACGGAAACGCGGTCGCCCGGCTTCACGAAGGTGGCGGGGCCATCCACCTTCTTGCCGTTCAGCTTGACCACGCCTTCCGCGATCAGCTTTTCCGCATCACGGCGGGAGGCGATGCCGGCACGCGCCAGGTATTTCGCGATGCGCTCGCCGCGCTCCGCATTGTCCTCGCCGGCATCGGTCGCCTCGGGGGCGAAATCTTCCTGTTCGTCGCTCATCGGCGGGCCGCCTCGACAAAAGCCGCGAGGATATCCGCATCGCGCGGGTCCACGCCGTATTCCGGATGCCACTGCACACCGAGGGCGAAGCGATGGCCGGGCAGTTCGATGCCCTCCACCACGCCATCCGGCGCCACGGCGTTGACCACGGCGCCCTGGCCGGGTGTCGCCACCGCCTGGTGATGCGCGGAATTCACCGCCATGCGGGTGCCGCCGACGATGCGGGCCAGCAGCGTATCCGGCGTGATCGCCACCTCATGCCCCGGCTCCGTGCGCGGATTGGGCTGCTCATGCGTCAGCGCGCCGGGAACCTCATCCGGAATGTGCTGGATCAGCGTGCCGCCCAGCGCCACAGCCAGCAATTGCTGGCCGCCGCAGATGCCGAGCACGGGCATGTCCCGGTTCAGCGCGGCGCGCGTCGCGGCCAGTTCGAAATCCGTCCGGCCGGGCTTCAGCGTCACCTTCGGATGCGGCGCGCCGCCGCCCCACAAGGCGGGGTCCACGTCGAAGGCGCCGCCGGTCACCAGCAGCCCATCGATCGCATCGAGGTACTCGACCGCCAGCTCGGGATGATGCGGCAGCGCCACGGGCAGGCCACCCGCGGCGATGATGCTGGAGAAATAATTCTGGCGAAGCGCGTACCAGGGCAGTTTGGACCAGCCGCCGGCCGGTTCCGCATCCAGGGTCACGCCGATGACCGGGCGTCTGTTCATCAGCCCGCTATAGCACTTCCGCGCCGCCCGCCACGCCCGCAGATCACGAAATACCACTCGACCGCCCGCGGCGGCCGGGGCAAAGCGGGCGGCATGTCGCCCATGCAGATCGCGCTCGAGGAAGCCCGCGCCGCCGCCGCGCGGGGAGAAGTGCCGGTCGGCGCCGTGGTGACGGATGCCGCCGGTCTTGTGCTGTCCCGTGCGGGCAATGAGGTTGAGGCCCGCCGCGACCCCTCCGCCCATGCCGAGATGCTGGCGCTGCGTGCCGCCGCGGCAACCACTGGCGAAAAGCTGCTGAGGGACGCGACCCTGTGGGTGACGCTGGAGCCCTGCGCCATGTGCGCCCAGGCCATCGCCTTCTTCCGGGTGAAGCGCCTGGTCTTCGGCGCCTATGACCCGAAGGGTGGCGGCGTGGAGCACGGCCCCCGCATCTACACCCAGCCCACCTGCCACCACGCGCCGGAGGTGATCGGCGGGGTGCGGGAGCGTGATGCGGCGGCGCTGCTGCGGCAGTTCTTCGCAGGGCTACGGTAGGGCGGCGGCGTGCACCCCCGCCGCGCGCGGGTCCCACCACCACACCGGCTCCGGCCCCACCATCACCCCCGCCTGGAAGCGCGGCGCCGGGCGGTGCTTGGCCTGGCCCGCCAGCACCGCCGCGCCGCGCTCCGTCAGGGTCCAGGGTGTCGTGCGGGACATCAGCCGGTGCGGGCCGGTGGCCAGGCGCTGCGCCACCTCCCGCACGATCAGGTCAGTCACGTGGAACACCGGGTCCGCCGCCAGCATGGCGTGCAGCGCCGCCGCGTCATCGGCCGCGCCATCGGCCACCGCATGCAGCAGCCGCCTTTCGGTCAGCGCCAGCCCATCCGCGCGCCAGGGCAGGTCCTGCAGGTGCCGGCGCATCGCCGTGGCCAGATGCGGCAAGGGGGAAGCGCGGCGGGTCAGCCGGTCCAGCGCCGTCGGGTCGGGGCTGGCGAAGGCGGCCCAGGCCTCCGCGCCGGCCGCAAGCTGCAAGGGCCCGAGCGGAGCCGGCTGCAGCGCGGCCAATTCCTCGGCCGGCAGATGGGCGAAGGGGCGCCTGCCATCCGCCGGCATCAGGAACAGCTTTCCGGCCAGCGGCGCCCGGTCCGCCAGCAGCGACAGCACGCGGATCAGGCAGGCCTGGTCCCACAGGTCATGCTCGAACCACAGCAGCACCCGGTCGAACTGCGCGAGCGCATTCAGCGCCATGTATTCCCGGCCGAGCCGCAGCCGCGCCTCCTGCCCATCCACCCCGGCATGCAGCGCGATGACGCGGGCGCGCAGGCCGAGATAGGCCATCAGCTCAGCATCGGAGACGGCGCCGACGCAGACCGGATCGACGATCGGCAGGTAGGCCCCGTCATGACCGGCGCGGGGCAGCAGGTCCCGCAGATCGTCGCCGCAGCGGATATGGGCGGTTGAGGTCATGGCCCCCGATGCCACAGCCCCGCCCATCCGAACAGATGGGCGGGGGGCGGTGCGTCACATCACAGGCGCAGGCCGAGGCGGCGGATCATCTCGCCTTCCTCGGCGAATTGCCGGCGGGCGAAGGCGGCGTATTCCTCGGGGCCGAGGTGGAAGGGCGCCATGTCGAAGCGATCCAGGATGGCGATATGCGCGGGATCGAACAGCGCCTCCCGGAACGCATCGTGCAGCACCTTCACATGGTCCGGGTTCATCCCCTTCGGCCCGGCCAGCCCGTAGGGCGAGGCCGAGACGATGTTGATGCCGCTTTCCCGCAGCGTCGGGACGTTGGGGAAGCGCTTGGCGCGCTCCGCCGTCCAGGTCGTCAGCAGCCGCAGGCGGCCGGCCAGCACCAATTCCGCCCAGCCGGAGCTGTCGGCGCTCGCCTGGATCTGGTTGCCGAGCAGCGACTGGCCGTTCTCCGCCCAGCCGCGGAACGGCACATGCGTCCAGTCGATGCCGCGCTGGCCTGCGATCTGTTCCATGGTGATGTGCAGCGAGGTGCCGACGCCGGGGGTGCCGTAGTTCACCTTGCCCGGATTGGCCTTCGCATAGTCCAGGAACTGTTCCAGCGTCTGCCAGGGGCTTTCCGCATTCACCACGATGCCGAACAGGTAGCCGGTCAGGTGAATGACGTAGGTGAAATCCTCCAGCGGGTTGAACAGCGCCCGCGGCGCCATCTGCGGGTGGCGGAACACGCTGATCGGCATCTGCGACAGCACGTAGCCATCCGGCCGTTCATTCAGCAGTTGCTGCGGCGCCAGGATGCCACCGGCGCCGGCGCGGTTCTCCACCACGATCGGCTGGCCGAGGCGCTTCGAGGCCTGGTCGGCCAAGGCGCGCATCTGGATATCGGTGGTGCCGCCGGCGGCCCAGGGCACCAGCAGGCGGATCGGCCGGTTCGGGTAGCGGTCCTGCGCCCAGACGGTGGGTGCCGAAAGCAGCGCGGCACCGAGGCCGAGTGCGGTGCGGCGGCCGATGGACGGAATCATTGTCTTGGTCACTGTGCTGCGGCCTCCCTGCCAGTTGCCGGCCTTCGGCCGGTCATCACCTGAACAGGTATCGCGCCCCGCGCCGCGCCGCAATCTCTGCGGCGCGGCGCGGCATCACCTGTGAAGTCACGCCCGCGCGTGTCCTCAGTTCATGAAGACGCGCGCGGACAGTGCCGACTGGAAGATCAGGTTCAGCAGGTCGCGGGCGATCTGGAAGTTCTTCGGGTCCAGCCGCGGCAGCGCGATCAGCTCATCGCCCGGTGCCGGGCCTTCCGTCGGCTCCAGGATCAACTCGCCGGAGGCCTTGCGGATCATCACCTGGCTTTCCACGCCACGCTCGGCGAAGCCGCCGGCCGCGCGCACATAATCCGCGACCCGCATGTCCGGGCGCCAGACCACCGCCTGTGGCACCGACACCTCGCCGGAGACCAGCACGGTCTGCACCCGTTCCGGGATGACGATGACATCGCCATCCTCCAGCCGCACATCGGCGCAGCGGCCGGTGCGGTCCATCACCACCAGCCGGCCTTCCGGCCGGGTGCGGCGGGCGCGCTGGATGTAGGAGGCAACCAGGTTGGCCTCCACCGCGCGAATCTCGGCGACACCGGTGGTGGAGGAGACGGTCATGAAAAGCTGCCGCTCCAGCCGGTCCATCGCCTCATTGATCACGCGCACCTGCTGTGCCGCGACCGAGGGGCGCAGCAGGAACACACCGGCCGGATTGGCCAGCACCGGGTCCACCGCGACATGATCCAGCAAGGTGCACAGCGAGGTGTCACGATCCGCGATCAGCACGGAGGGACCGATGCGGCTGCCCTCGACGGAAACCCGCACGGTGGGCGCCGGAGCATCCGTGATGAAGGTGACGGTGTCCTGGTCCATCATCGGCAGGCCGGCCAACTCGCGCACCGTGACGTAGCGGGCGAAGGGCTGGCCGCCGCGGGTGCCGCGCACCACCACATTGGTCGCGGCCGGCAAGGGCGAGGCGAGGTTCAGCAATTCGCGCCCCGGCATCGAACGGCCGCTGACCTCGAACAGGAAGTTGTTGCGGACCGCGCCATCGGCGCCGACCATGGCACCCTGCGGCGCCACCACCACGGTGTCACCCTCCTGCATCGTGATGTTGGGCAGCTGCCCGGTCAGCAGGAAGCGGTACAGGTCCACCCGCGCCACGGTGCGGCCACCGCGGTTCACCACGATGTCGCGATAGGACCCGCGGCCCGGATCCACGCCGCCGGCGCGGGTCAGGTAGTCCAGGATGCTGTCGGAACCGGCACCCATGTGCCGGCCCGGCAGGCGCACATAGCCGGTGACGAAAACGCCCACCTGGCTGGCGTTCAGCAGCACGGCATAGACCTGCACCTGCTGCGAATAGACGCGCCGCACCTCGGCTTCCACCACGCGCTGCACATCGCCGGCGCGGGTGCCGGCCAGCCGGACCGGGCCGATCTGCGGCAGGAACAGGTTGCCCTCGGGGTCCACCACGCCGACGACCGAGGCCTCGATGAAACCCCAGATGGTGACGGAGACGCGGTCGCCCGCCCGGATCACATAGTTCGGGTTGGGCGAATCGGTGGCCGAGGGTGGCGCCCGGGTGAACAACGCCGCGCCGAACACCACGGTGGCGGGGCCTGCGGCGCGCGCCGGGTCGCCGATCGGGCCAACGGCAACCGGTCCGCCCTCCGCCGCGGTGGCGGTGCCGGCGCGGGCGGTGCTGATGGTGTCACCGGTATTGCCGAGCAGCGCGGGCAGGCTGCCAATCGCCGGGCCGCGCAGGGACTGCCCCGCATTGGGCATCCCGGGTGCCTGGATCTGTGCACTCGCCAGCCCCGGCAGCAGCAGCCCCGCCAGCAGAACCAGCCGGGGCGCCATCCGGCGGAAGCAGTATCGGGTCAGGCGGCGGGCGAAGTCTGGCATATCGGGCGGAATCCGTGGAATGGGCCGGCGCGAGGCCGGCCAGCGATTAAACCCAGTGGTCAGATTGTCCTGGCCGGACGGAAAAGGCCATGCCGCCGCGGCCGCCTCAACTGGCGTGCTCGCGGGCGCCTGCCATGATCAGCCAGCCGATTGCGAACAGCACCGTCAGCGCCACCAGCAGCGTGATGGTGTTGAACATCGCCTTCGGGAATGTGGCGCGTTCCGGCATGTTCGGCTCGACCACCCGCATCAGGAAGACCTGCTGGCGCTGGGCATCCGCGCGGGCGGCTTCCATCGATCCGATGGCCGAGGAATAGACCCGCTCGGCAAACTCCCGCTCGAGCTGCAGGCGTTCATAGCCCGAAAGCTGCTGGGTCAGCGTCTCCTCGCCGCTGGTCCGCCGCTGCCGTTCCGTCGCGATCTGCGCCTGAAGCGCCGCGATGCGGTTGTTCAGCACCTGGATCTGCGGATTGTCGCGCCGCATGAAGGCCTGCTTTTCCTGCAGCTCCGTCCGCGCCGCTGACAGCGTTGCCTCCAGCCGGCCGATCGTCTGCACGGCGGAGCCGACGGCCGCGGTCGGGTCCAGCGTCTGCTCGCGCTCACGGAAGGCGGTCAGTGCCGCCCGCGCCTCGACCACGCGCCGCTCCGCGATTGCAACCTCCTCCCGCCCGACACGCAGCGTGTCCTCGGAGGTGCGGGCGGAGAAGCGGTTCACCAGGTCCTCGGACAGCCCCAGCAGCGCCTCGGCAATCCCGCGCGCATCCTCGGGCCGGAAGGCCAGCACCTTCAGCGTGACGATGCTGGTCTCCAGGTCGAAGGTGGCGGTGACGCGGCGGCGGTAGTAGCGCAGCAGCCGCTCGGCTTCCGGCTCCTCGTACCAAAGGCGGGAGAAACGGTCGGCTTCCGGACGGCGCCAGATCTCGGCAAGGTTGAACTGGCGGCTCAGTCCGGCCACGGCATCCAGGCTGTCGACAAAGGATGTCACCGCCTGCGCCTCCTCCGCTCCCGGCCGAAGCGCACCGGCCGAGCCGCCGAGGATGCTGGCGATCCCGCCGGCACCGCCACCGCCGCTGGCACCGGGGCGACCGCGCACCAGGATGCGGGCCTCCGCCTCATACATGTCCGCCGCATAGGTCATGTAGTAGCCGGCGACGATCGCCGTCGGCAGCAGCACCAGCAGGACATACCAGCCCAGCACGCCTTTCGGCCGCAGCCTTGCCAACAGGCTGCGCTTCGGCCGCTGCCGCGCCTGCGGCAACGGCGCGTCCATGCCGGAGGTGGTGGCGGCCTCAGAGGGCCTTATAGGTGGCGACAGCTTCATCGACATCCTCGAAGAAGGTCAGGCTGCCTTCATTCAGCACCGCGGCGGAGCGGCAATACATTTTCAGGTGTTCCGGCACATGGCTGACCAGCACCAGGGATCGGCCGCGGGTCTTTTCCGCCAGCAGGGCCTGCGCGCGCTGCACGAAGCGCTGGTCGCCGGTCGCCGTCACCTCATCGATCAGGTAGCAGTCGAAATCGACCGCGAAGGACAGCCCGAGCAGCAACCGCCCCATCATGCCGACCGAATAGGTCTTGGCGGGCATGTTCATGTACGGCCCGAGTTCGGCGAAATCCTCGACGAAATCGAGCACCTTCTTGATCGGCTGGTTGTAGATGCGGGCGATGAAGCGGGCATTGTCCGCACCCGACATCGAATTCTGCAGGCCCACGCCATGCGCCAACGGCCAGGATACGGTCATGCGGCGCTCGATGCGCCCGGAATTGGGATGCTCCACCCCGGCCAGCATCCGCACCAGCGTGGATTTTCCGGCGCCGTTGCGGCCGAGGATGCCCAGCGCATCGCCCGGCCGGATGATGCCGGACACGTTGCGCAGAACGTGCTTCTTGGTGCCACCGCGCAGATCGTAGTGCTTGGAGACCCGGTCGAAGTAGATCATCAGAATTCAAGCCGTGTGCGAACCGCACGGACCGCCGCCAGGCCGAGCAGGTTCAGGCCGAGCACCCAGGCGAGAAGATAGGGCGTGCTGTAATAGGCAGGTATCAGGTCGCCGAACATGCCGTCGCGCAGCATCTCATGCATATGAACCTGCGGGTTCCAAAGCAGCAGTTCCCGCCACCCCCGCGGCAGGTAATGCAGGGCGAAGAGCGCGCCTGAGAAGGGCAGGGAAATGTAGGTCATGGGAGGGACGATCCGGTCCACCACCTCCCACCGCGCGGCGCCGGCGGCAATCAGCAGCGCCAGGCCGTTGGCAAAGCCGAACAGCAGCAGAAGCGCCAACATCATCGTCGGCAGATTATGTGGCGCGAAGCTGGTGAGCCAGGACGTGCTGGCAATCACAAGCAACAGCACGCAGGTGACGGCTGACATTTCCAGCAGATTGCGCGCCACCATGATGTCCAACAGCCGCACCTGCCGATGGTACATCAGCGTCATGTTCGCCTGGAATGCAGTCGTGGCGCGGTTGATGATGGCGCGAAACGCGAAATACGGCGCATAGCCGACAACCACGAACAGGAAGGTCGGCACGGCGCCCGTCCCACCCGGGCTGAACAACGACTTCAGGATGCCGATCGCGCTGGCCAGGAGCAAAGGCTCCAGGAACAGCCACAGGAAGCCCAGATGCCCGCGGCCGAAGCGCGTCTGCAATTCGCGCAGCAGCAGGGCGTGGATGACCCGCCCCTGCACCCGCAGCCCTTCCATGGTCTGCTCGAACTGGCTCCGCGGTGCCGGCATGCCATCCGGCAGCCCCTTGGGCAGCCCGCCGGGGCCGCCGGTCGCGGCACTCACGGCCTGGCTGCCCCGCCACCGCGAAGCAGCGGCCGGGCCTCGACCCAGCCACCGGGAACCGCGCAGACCAGCCGGGCACGCTCCACCATGCCGGAGCCGACCAGCAACTCACGGCATTCGCGGCCGCTGGCGGCGTTGTAGGCGCGCACCATCCGCACCTGTGCCGTCTGCCCATCCGCCAGTGTCACCCGCTCCACCGCGCCGGGCTGTGCGCGGCCGGCCCAGACCACCAGCGGGTCCGTCGAAGCCGCGGCGCCTGCCGGCGGCGCCGGGCGGCTGCCCAGCCCATCCGCCCCGAGTCGGGCGCAACCAGACAGGGCAAGCACGCCAACCAGCACAACCATGGCGCGCCGGAGCAGGGGACCGGAAAACGAGCCGGCCGGCATGGCCGGCGCCTGTGTGCGATGCATCATGGCCTCGGACACTAGCCGAAGGCCCCGGCTTAGGCAAAATGCAAATGTATGCAGCGACCCATGCAAGCCGGGCACCTCACGCCCCCATCGGCTGATGCCGCGCTGCCGCCGATCCGGCTGCCGCAGGCCTCACTGGCGACCCTGCCGGATCTGCAGGCGTTCTTCCCGGGCACCCGGCTGCTGACTGGCGCAAGCGACGGAACGGCGGAGGCCGGGGTGCTGTACTACGCCCAGGGTCCCTTCCGCTCACCGCGCCTCGGCCCGCGGCAGGTGCCCGTGCTGCTGGTGGTGGCCAGCGGGCCGGACCCCGTGGGCATGGCGCTCGCGGCGCCGCCACCGGCGCTGGACCTGAAGCGGGCGCGCCAGGTGATGGCGGCGATCGCGGCTGGCCGCATCGGCGCCCCGGCGGGCCTGCCCCGGCAGCATCCTGCGTCCGGCGCCGCGCGCCACATCCTGCTCGACCCCTGCGACCCGGCGCGGCGCGGCGCCGCGCTCGCCACGCTGCATGCCTTGCAGGTGGCGGGCGCGCCGGTACTGCTGATGCAGGACCCTTTCGCCGAGGGTGCCCCGGTCCTGCCCGGCAGCCTGCCGGCAACCGACCCCTGGTGCCTGCTCGACCTTGGCCTGACGCTGCACGGCGCCAGCCGCGACCTTGCGCTGCTGGCCCTGGCCGCCGGCGTGCCGATCGCCGATGGCCCGCTGGCCGGTGCGGATGCCGCGGCGACCTGGGCCGCGCTCCTCGCCGCGACCCGCGCCGCCGACCCGTTTCGCGGCGCGCCCTGCGGCATCGAACAGGGCGTGGAGATCCTGGCGCTGTGGTGCGCGCGGCAGGCGGAGGGACGTTCCTTCGCCGCCTGCCTCGGCATCCATCCCTACAAGCGGGAACGGGTGCGGGAGTTGCTGGCCTCCGATGCGCCGCCGCCCGCCTTCCTCGGCAGCCCTGGCCGCGCCGTGGTGCGGGCCGCCCAGCGCGGCGGCGCGCTGCTCGCCTGGTCGGCCAGCGCGCCGGAGGATCTGCCGGCCCGCTGCGCCGCCGCGGGCGTGCCCCTGCATTGGCTGGAGGATGGCTTCATCCGCTCCGCCGGCCTCGGCGCCGCCTTTCGTGCCGGGGCGTCCTTCGCCCTCGATCAGCGCGGCCCCTACTACGATCCGGCGCGGGAGAGTGATCTCGCCCGGCTGCTCGCCACCGCGGAATTCCCCCCCGCCCTGCTGGCCCGCGCCCGCGCCCTGCGCCAGGCCGTGGTCGCGCGCGGGGTCACCAAATACAATCTCGGCGGCAATGTGCCGGAGATCGCCGCCCCGCCCGGCCGCCGCCGCATCCTGGTGCCGGGCCAGGTGGAGGATGATGCCTCGATCCGCCACGGCGCCGGGCACGTCCGCCGCAACCTGGACCTGCTGCGCGCCGTGCGGGCCGCGGCGCCGGACGCCTTCATCCTGTACAAGCCGCACCCGGACATCGAGGCAGGCTTCCGCCGCGGCCGCATCGCCGGGGCGGAGCTTGCGGGCCTCGCCGACCAGGTGCTGCGCGGCGTGCCGATGGCCCCGCTGTTCGGGCTGGTGGACGAGGTCCATACCATCACGTCCCTCACCGGCTTCGAGGCCCTGCTGCGCGGCCTGCCCGTCACCTGCTGGGGCACCCCCTTCTATGCCGGCTGGGGCCTGACCGAGGATCGCGGCCCCCCCGCCACCCCGCCCCGCACCCGCAAGCTGACTCTGGACGAGATGGTGGCCGGCGCGCTGATCCTCTATCCGCGCTGCATCGACCCGCTGACCCGCCTGCCCTGCCCGCCGGAGGTGCTATTGGAGCGCATGGACCGCCCCGATCTGTTTCCCCCCGGCCGCCGCGCCCGGCTCCGCGCAGTCCAGGGCTTCGTCACCCGCGGCATCGCCTGGCTGCGCGGCTGGCGATGACCGCTGCCCCGATCCACAGCATCGTCATCAGCGGCGCCTCCCGCGGCCTCGGCGCGGCGCTCGCCCGGCGCTTCGCCGCGCCCGGCACGCGGCTGCTGCTGACCGCGCGTTCCGCCGCCGCGCTGGAGGCGGTGGCCGAGGAATGCCGGGCGCGCGGCGCCGGCGTGACCACCGCCCCCCTCGACATCACCGACGCACCCGGAATTGCCGCAGCCCTGGCCGCCTTTGAGGCCACGGGGCCGGTCGACCTCGTCATCGCCAATGCCGGCACCTCCGCCGGTACCGCGCCGGATGGCACCCCGGAAGACACCGCCGCCGCCACCCGCCAGGTCGCGGTGAACCTGATCGGCGCCATCAACCTGATCGGCCCGCTGCTGCCCGGCATGCGGGCGCGCGGGGCCGGGCGCATCGGCCTGATCGCCTCCGTCGCCGGCTTTCGCGGCCTGCCCGACTTCCCGGCCTATTGCGCCAGCAAGGCCGGGCTGATCGCCTGGGGCCAGGGGATGCGCGCGGCGGAAGGCCCGCGTGGCCTGCGCGTCACCCTCATCACCCCCGGCTTCTTCGAAAGCGCCATGGGCGAACGATTCCACGGCCCGCGCCTGTTCCTGCTGAGCCAGGACCAGGCCGCCGACCGCGTCCACAAGGCGCTCCGCGCCGGCCAGCCCGCCGCCGCCTTCCCCTGGCCGCTGGCCCTGACGCTGCGCCTGTTGGCCCTGCTGCCACCCCGCCTCGGCGACTGGGCCAGCCGGCGGATGCGCTTCCGGGTCAGTCCCGAGGGGTAGGATGCAGGCGGCAGCGCCGCCTTCCGCGAACCGGCCGTGCCGGCCTACCCGGCCCGCAATCCGGGCAGCGCCGCCGCCGGCATGGCGGGGCCGACCCGGTCGGCGTGCAGCGCCTGGACGATGGCCTGCACGGCGGCGGCGCGGCCCTCGGTGCCATAGAACACGCCGCGAAGCTGCGTGGTGGCTTGCAGCGCGGCCAGGAAGGCGTCGCGCAGTTCCAGATCCGGCAGCGCGGCTTCGCTCCAGAAGCGGTCGAGCGGGCCTTGATGGGCCAGGCCCGGCACGTTCCACACCGCCTGCCCCAGCGCCTTGCAGGGGCGGCCAAGCGCCAGGGCGCGCAGCCCCACCGTGCTGTTGATGGTGATCAGCCCGCGCGCCCGCAGCAGCATGGCGTCCAGCGGCCCGTGATGCGCCACATGCACCCGGCCCTGCAGCCCGCCGCGCCGCGCCATGGCACCGACGCGCCGGCCCCAGCGCTTCACGCAGGGGTCCAGCGGATGCACCTTCACCAGCAGATGCGCCTCCGGCGGCGCGAGGCGGGAAAAGCTGTCCAGCACCTCCGCGATCGGGGTGTCGAGGTCGGGATAGGGCGAATAGGCGCGGACGGAAAAATCCGTCTCCATCTGCATGGCGAACAACCAGAAGGGCGCGGTGCCGATGGCCTCCAGCGCGCGCAGACCCTCCCGGTGCTCCGCGCGCCGCCGCAGCAGCCGCAGGGCGATGCCGAGATAGGTGGAGACCGGGTGGTGCAGCTGGTGGCTGGCGTAGCGGGGGAAGGGCCAGGGGGCGAGATTCGCCAGGTGGTAGGCCACGTCCCACTGGGCCTGGAGGCGGAAATCGTCGCGGAAGCGCTCGGTCAGGTCGGCTGGCGGCAGGCCCGCGGCCAGGGCGCGGATTGCGGCCGGGTCGCGCGGGAAATGGCTGTCCCCGCCCATGCCGTCGCGTTCCAGCGTCACCCAATCCGGCCGGAAATAGCCGAAATCCGTCACCGCCACGGCAACGCCGCGCCGATGCGCCGCGGCGATCGCGGCACGGTGGTAGGCGCGCTGTTCACCCAGCAGCAGGATGTCGGTGATGCCATGGGCATCGAGGTAGCCAGCGATGAAATCCGGCCAGGCGGCCGGCGTGCCCTGGTAGTCCACGGCCGGCCGCACGCCGGGCATCTGCCGCCAGAACAGCCGATCCCCGAGCGAGAGGTTGATGCGATGCACCACATGGCCGCGCTGTGCGAGCCCACCCGCAACCTCGTAGAAGACCGGGCTGATCGGCCCCTGGAGGAACAGGAAGCGGCGGGGACCTGACCGGGGTCCGGACCCGGCCTGGGGAACCACAATCCGATCCGGAGGAGTCGCATGAGAGTGAGGCGGCGGCATGTGCGTCCCATAGCCACCACCAGTGCCGAAACTGTCAATGCCGCCGGGACCCGGGACGGTTTCAACCGGTTTCACACCACCGTGCCCTGCCACAACCGCCAGCGCCCGGTGACCGGTGCCGGCAGCCGCGCCATGGCGTTCCGCATCGCCGCATTGGCTTCGAGAATCCAGGAAATCTCCAGCTGCCGCCAGCCGCGCCGCCCGGCCAGGCCAATCGCCTCCCGCAGCAGCGCGCCCATCGCGAGCGCACTGGCCGGGTGGCCACGAAAGGCCTGGGTGATGCCGAGCATCGGCACCCGTGCGGAGCCCACCCGGCCGGCCAGCGCGCCCGCCAGGCGCGGCCAGCCCAATGGCAGCAACCTGCCATCCGCCGGCATGGAAGCGGCCAGGTTCGGCACCACGGCGACCAGGCCGACCGGGGTGCGGTCCCAGTCGGCGAAGATCACCTCCCCCGACCACAGCAATGGGCGCAGCAGCTGGCCGAGGCTTTCCACCTCCGCCGGGCGCAGCTTCACCGCGCCCCAATTGGCGCCCCAGGCATCGTTGTAGAGATCGGCGATCCGGCGGACCTCGCCCGCGAAATCGCGCCGGTCCATCACCCGCAGCCGCAGCCGCGCCATATCGGCCGGGCGCTTCAGCGCCAGCGCCGCGAAACGCGCCGAATGGCGCTCCGCCACCACATCCAGGGTGCAGGCCAGCACATCCTGCACCGGGTCCAGCCCGGCGGCGTCCAGCATCGCCGGCAGCCACGCGGGCGTGCCGGGCATGCGGAGCATCGGCGGCCGGTCGTGGAAGCCGACCTGCGCGCCGACCTCATGGTTGATGGTGAAGGACAGCGGCCCGGTCATGGAATCCCGGCCCTGCCCGCGGATGAAGCCGCGCGCGGCCTCCAGCAGCGCCGCCAGCACCGCCGGGTCACGCTCCGCGCAAAGAAAGCCGAAGCTGGCGGGCGCGGTGGCATCGTGCGGCACGCAGGCGGCGATGCGCCCGACCGGCGTGCCATCGCGCCAGGCCAGGAAGCGCGCCACGTGATGATCGGCGAGGAATTTGAAGAAGCCCGGATCGAACATCCGCGCCTCCTCCCACCGCAGCGGCACGGACCAGCCGAGGTGGCGCAGCCGCGCCGGCAGGGCGTGGAAGGCGCGCGCCTCGGCGGTGGTGGCGACAGGTCGGGTGTGCAGGCTCACCCGGCCAGATCGGCCGGCGCCACGCCATCCGTCGCCGCCACCAGCGCCGCCACGGCGTCCCGCACATCCTGCTCGGAGTGTTCGGCCGAGATGAAGAAGCGCAGCCGCGCCAGCTTCTCCGGCACGGCCGGGAAGACGATGGGCAGCGCGTTCACCCCATGCTCCAGCAGCGCCGCCGAGACGCGGATGGCGCGCACGGAACTGCCGAGCACCACGGGCACGATGCCCAACCCCTCCGAACTGCCGGTATCGAAGCCGCGCGCCCGGCACAGGTCGCGGAACAGCGTCGAATTGGCCTGGAGCTTGGTCACCCGCCAGGGCTCCGCCGCCATCACATCCATCGCCGCGGCGGCGGATGCGGCAAGCGGCGGGGCGAGGCCCACCGAATAGACGAAGCCCGGCACGGTGTGGCGCATCCAGTCGATCAGGTCGCCGCGGGCAGCGATGTAGCCCCCGGCGGCGCACAGCGTCTTGGACAGGGTGCCCATCCAGATGTCGACCTCGGCCGGATCGACGCCCGCGGCCTCGAACACCCCCTTGCCGGTGGCGCCGACGCAGCCCAGGCCATGCGCGTCATCCACCATCAGCCAGGCATCATGCTTGCGGGCGATGCGGACCAGCGCGGCCAGGTCCGGCACGTCGCCATCCATCGAGTAATGCCCCTCCACCAGCAGCAGCGCGCGCCCGGCGCTGCGCCGCACGGCGGCCATCTCGCGTTCCGCCGCGCGAACGTCGTTATGGGCGAAGGAAACGCGCCGCGCGCCCGAAAGCCTGGCGCCCTCGACGCAGGAATTATGGATGGCAGCGTCGTGCACGATGACATCGCGCGGCCCCATCAGGTGCCCGATGACCGTGACATTGGTGGCGTGGCCGCTGACGAAGGCCAGCGCCGCCTGCTGGCCGTAATGCGCCGCCAGCCGCCGTTCCAGTTCGCCATGCACCGGCCTTTCGCCGGAGACCAGGCGGGAGGCGCTGGCCGAGATGCCGTAGCGCGCCATGGCATCGGCGGCCGCCTTGTGCAGGCGCGGGTCGCCATTCAGGCCGAGATAGTCGTAGGAGCCGAAATTGATGACCTCGCGATTGCCGACCAGGCTGTGCGCGCCGGCCCTGCCCTCATGCGCCCGGAAGAAGGGGCTTTCGATGGACAGCGCGCCCATCGCTTCCTGCATCAGGCCGAAATCGCGCAGGCCCTGGATGGCGCCGAAGCCCTTCTGGTCGGAGGCTGCCTGCGCATCCTGCCCCTCCCGCCGCCGCGCCAGGCGTTGCACCAGAGCAAGCCGTGCGGCGTTGGAGAGGCCGAATCCCTGACCGCGACTCATGCTGACGTGCTGATCCCTGACTGCTCCGCCGGCCACTATTCGGCCGCGCGTATGGCCCCGGCGCTGGGCTCGAAGGATTCCATCAGGGTGGAGATGGTCGCCTCGTCGCCCGCCGGCGCCAAGGCCGCATCTGCGATCTGCCGCGCCAAGGCCCCCACCGTCAACTCCTCCGTGAGTGCGGCGAGTGCCACCTGCACGCCGAGGCGCTGTTCCAGCCCCCCGCGCAACTCCAGCGCGCCGAGGCTGTCGAGCCCCAAACCGGTGACCGCGGCATCCGCCGCCACCGCCTCCGCCGGCAGGCGCAGGATGCGGGCGATCTCCTCCGTCACCAGGCGCAGGATCAGCGCCTCCGCCTCCGGCCGCGGCAGGCTGGGCAGGCGGGCGCGCAGATCGTCGGCGGAAGCGGGCGCCTCGACGCCGGCCAGCGCCCCCAGCATCGGCTCCGCCATGATCGGCAGGGCGATGCGGCCCTCGCCACTGGACAGGCGCACCAGCAGGGGCGCGGCATCCGAGGCGGCCAGCAGCGCCGGCAGCACGGCCAGCGATTCGGCGGCCGTCATGCCCGTCACGCCCAGGCGGCGGTTCAGCTTCTCCGCCTTCTCCCGGTCATCGGCCAGCATGCCGACATCGGCGATCGGCCCCCAGCCGATGGCCAGCGCCGGGCGGCCGGCGGCACGGCGGCGTCGCGCCAACGCCTCCAGCGCCGCATTGGCGGCGACGTAATTGGCCTGGCCGGGATTGCCGAAGGTGGTGGTGGCGGAGCTGAACAGCAGGAACAGCGTCAGCTTGTCGCCCGAGGTCAGCCGGTCCAGATTCTCCGCCGCCCGCAGCTTCGGCGCCAGCACACGGCGGAAACGGGCGGCATCCATCGCCGTGGCGGCGCCGTCATCCAGCACCGCCGCGCAATGCACCACGCCGCCGATCGGCCGCGCCGCCCGGATTTTTGTCAGTGTCGCCGCCAGGGCTTCGGCATCCGCCGCATCGCATTGATGCAACGCGGGGCGGGCGCCGAGCGCCGAAAGCTCGCGCAGCGCGGCGGCCGCCTCCTCCCCGCCGCTGCGGCCGATCAGCGCCAGGTGCTTCGCCCCCTGCCCGACCAGCCAGCGCGCGGTGGCCAGGCCGAAGCCACGCGTGCCGCCGACCACGATGATGGTCTGGCCGGCCGGCGGCGCCCAGGGCGCGGCGGTGGCGGGGCGTTCTGCCGGCGGGCGGATCACCAGCTTGCCGATATGGGCGGAGGCCTGCAGCGTGCGGAAGGCGGCCTCCACCTCCTCCGGCCCGAACAGCGCATGCGGCAGCGGCCGCAGCGTGCCGTCCTGCAGCCGGTCGCGCACCTGGCCCAGCAGGCGGGAGGCCTGGCCCGGGCGGGCGCGCGGCAGTTCATCCACATCCACGGCGAAGTAGCTGGCATTGCGCCGCAGCGGGCGGATCGGCGCGCGGCGGTTCTCGACATAGTCGCGCTTGCCCAGCTCGACGAAGCGCCCGAACGGCTTCACGAGGCCGAGCGACCTCTCCATCGCCTCGCCGGCCAGGGAGTTCAGCACCACATCTACACCCTCCGGCCAGGCGGCACGCAGCGCATCGGCGAAGCCGGGGTCGCGGCTGTCCAGCACCAGGTCGGCGCCGGCGGCGCGCAGGAAGGCGCGCTTGGCGGCGCTGCCGGCGGTCATCGCGATGCGCGCGCCGATGGACTGTGCCACCTGCAAGGCGGCGAGCCCGACGGCACCGGCGCCGCCATGGATCAGCACCGTCTCGCCCTGTTGCAGGTCGGCGCAGGTCTCCAGCGCATGCAGCGCGGTCATGAAGGCGACCGGGATGGTCGCGGCCTGCACCGGGTCCAGCCCCTCCGGCAGCGGCGCGATCGCCTCCACCCGGGTGATGACGCGGGCAGCCAGCGCGCCCGGCGCGAAGCCGAAGACGCGGGTGCCGGGGCGCAGCGCGACGCCCGGCCCGGCCTGTTCGACGATGCCGGCGCATTCCATGCCAAGCGTCGGGCCGGCGAAGCCTGCCTCCAGCACTTCCTCCGGCAGCAGCCCCTGCGCCCACATCAGGTCGCGGAAATTCAGCCCCGCGGCTTCGACGCGCAGCGCCACCTCACCCGGCCCGGGCGCGCGCGGCGGCGCGGCTTCCCAGCGCAGGGTGCCGAGGCGGCCGGGCTGGCCGATGCCGAGCGCGAGCGGCCCGCCGGGCGCGGGCGTGGTCAGGCCGCGTTGCAGGCGGGGCACCAGCCGCGCATCCGGGCCGAGCGTCACCTCCGGCTCCGGCACCGTCACCGACTCCATCTGGGCCAGTTCCGCCGCCAGGCGCCGCGCCGCGGCCTCCGGCGCCAGGCCGGGGGCAAGGTCGATCCGCCGCGGGCGCAGCGCCGGCATCTCGTTCGTCAGCACGCGGGCCAGGCCGAGCAAGGCGGCGGCCTGCGGCACGTGGCAGCCCTCCGGCGGTTGCAGCCCGCCCTGCGTCACCAGCACGAAACCGGCGGCGATACCGGTGGCGGCTTCCGCCAGCCGGGTCACGGCGGCGAGCGTCGCGGCCAGCGCCGGTTCCTCCGGCGCCGCGAGCACCAGCAGCCTTGCGCCGCGCAGGCGGGACGTATCGGGCACCTCGTCCAGCCCGGCCCGCTCCACCACCGCGCCACGACGCCGCAGCTTGGCGGCCAGCGCATCGGCCAGAGGCGCGGATTCGGCATCGGCCAGCAGCAGGCTGCGCGGCGGCGCGGGCGGCGCGGCGGCGGAGGGCGGCGGCTGTTCCGCGGCCAGCAGCAGCGCCGGCCAGGGGGCGCAGGACAGCGGTTCGGCGACGGAGGCGCGAAAACCACCCTCCGCCAGCCGGCCGAGCCAGAGCGCCGCATCCGGCAGCGCCCCACCCGCCGAGCCACCCGCCGCATCCGGCCCGAGGCCGGTCCACCAGGCGGGGTCCTGGCCACAGACGAAAGTCCAGACGCGGCCCGGCAGCGGTTCCACCAGCAGCAGCGCGCCGCCTTCCGCCAGCGCCGGGCGCAGCGCGGTGGCCAGCGTGGTGCCGGCCTTGGCGCGGGCGGCCGGCGCCAGGCCGATGACCAGGTCCGCCACCAGCGGCGGCGGCGCATCGCCCAGCGGGTCCCAGATCACACCACGGATCTCGCTGCCCGCCGGCATGCCCTCCGGCAATTCGGGCAGCGGCACCCGCCCTTCCCCGGCCGCGACATAGACCAGCGCACGGCCCATCGGCGCCAGCCGCGCCAGCACGCGCCGCGCCAGCACGCCGCCAGCGGCGCCCACTTCCAGGATGCGCAGCGGCCGGGTTTCCGGCCAGGCGGCGGCCAATGCGCCGACGGCCGCGGCCAGCGCCTCCGCCAGCCGGGCCATGCCCTCCCCCTGCGCCGGGGGCGGCGCCGGGTCGCGCAGGCAGCCATGCAGCGCATCCGGCAGGCGTTCGGCGGCTTCGGCGATCCAGGCGAGGTCGAGCGCCAGCGCCGGCTGTTCGGCCAGGACCGATCGCCAGATCTCGGCGGCGTCGGGCAGCGCATTGTCGGGCAGCAGGCGGATGCCGCCCGGCCTGCCCTTCTGCACCGGCTCCGCCGCGCCATCCTCCACCAGCGCGCGGCGCAGGAACGCTTCGTAGGCGGAAGCCTCGGGCGCGGCTTCGTGCAGCGACGGCTCGGCGGCGTAGAGGCCCTGGGCGGCGGCGGCGACATGCGCCTCCAGCAGCAGGGACGCCTCGGTCAGGTCCAGCGCGGCGGCGGCGGCGCGGGCGGCCTCCAGCGCGGGCGCCAGTGCCGGGGCGGGCGGCGCGCCATCCGCGGCAGGTGCCAGGCCGATGCGATAGACCGCATCCTCCGCGCTGGCCGCGCCCGGCAGGGCAAAGCGCTGGAACACCGCATCCTCGATGCGTGCGACGATGCGCCCCACCGCATCGCGCAGCACCATCCGCGCGGTGGCGGAGCGCACGCCGCGACGGGTCAGCGTGACATCGGCACTCACCGCGGGCGCAGCGCCGGCCAGCGCCACCAGCCGGCCGAAGCGCACCGGCACCAGGCCCGTGCCGGGCGGCGGCGGTGTCTCCGCCAGCAGCGCGAACAGCCCCTGCATGGCGCCATCGAGGCGCGAGGGATGCAACAGGTAGCCCGCATCCGGCGGCGCGGATTCGGGCAGCGAAAGCCGCACCCGCACCTGGCCGGGCACGGCGGTCGGCGCCACGCTGTCCACCGCGGCGAAGGCCGCGCCATAGGTCAGGCCGAGACGCGCCGCGAAGGCCCGCAATGCCGCGCCATCCAGCGCGGCGGGGCTGCCGCCCAGGCTGCCACGCGGGCCGGATGGCAGGCCGGGCGGGTCCAGCGCCGCGGCGGTGGCAACCCGCAGCTCGCCTTCCGCGTGCAGCGCCCAGGCTTCCTCCGAGAGGCGACGGCGGCCCTCGATGCGGAACAGGCCGGTGGCGGCATCCAGCGTGCAGCGCAATTCCCGTGCCCGGCCGTGTTCCAGCTGCACGGCGCGGAGGATGCGGAATTCCCCCACCTCCAGCGCCACCGCGTCGGGCGTGCGGGCGCGGGCTGCGGCGAGCGCCATGTCGAGCATGCCCGAGGCCGGCAGCACCGCATCCGGGCCGAGCCGGTGGTCGGCCAGCCAGGGCGATTGCTCGGTATCCAGCGACACGGTCCAGACGCCTGGCTCCGCGCCCCGGCGGAAGCCGAGCAGCGGGTGATCCTGCACCGCATCCACCAGCCGGATCGCTTCCACCGTCTCCGGCTGCCAGACCGGCTTGCGGTCGAAGGGGGTCAGCGGCAGGCGGGTGGTGGCGGGGCCGGCGAAGGCCGGGCCGCCGCGCAAATCTGCGCCAGCGGCGAAGGCGCGATCGGCGATGGCCGGGAACGGGTCCGCGCCTTCCACATCGCGCTTGCTGAGGCTGACGAGATTCGCCGCCTCCACCCCCGCCGCACGGGCGGTCTCGCGCAGATAGGATTGCAGCACCGGGTTGGGGCCGATTTCCAGGAACAGCCGGGTGCCCTGGGCGATGGCATTGCGCAGTGCCGGCTCGAACTTCACCGGCTGGCGCAGGTTGCGCCACCAATAGACCGGGCCGAGTGCGTCGCCGGTCAGGGCTTCGCCGGTGACCGTCGAGATCATCGGCAGGCTGCCGGGCTGGCCGGTGAGGCCGATCAGCTCCTCCAGCAGCCCATCCCGCACCGCATCCATGGCGGCGCTGTGGAAGGCATAATCCAGGTCGAGCGCGACATAGGCATGCCGCCGTGCCTCCGCCGCCTGCCGCAGCACGGCGAGGTCGGATTCCGGCCCGGCCAGCGTGACCGCGGCGGGGCCGTTCAGCGCGCCGATCTCGACGCGGCCTTCCAGGCCGGCGGCGGCGATCAGCGCCTTGGCCTCGGCCGCGGTGGCGCCCAGCGCGGCCATGCGGCCCCGGCCGCGGGTGCGGTGCTGCTGGCGCGAACGTGCCACGACCAGCCGCGCGGCGGCGGCCAGATCCAGCAACCCCGCGGCATGGGCGGCGGCGACCTCACCGACCGAATGGCCGAGAACCAGATCCGGCCGCAGGCCTTCCGCCGCCAGCGCCTGAAGACTGGCCACCTGGATGGCGAACAGCAGCGGCTGGGCGATATCCGTCGCCGCCAGCTGCTCCGCCGTCACGCCGCCCTCGACCATGTCCAGCGGCGACCAGCCGAGCAGCGGCGCCAGCGCGGCATCGGCAGCGGCCATCCCGGCGCGGAACGGCACCGAATGGGCCAGCGCGATGCGCCCCATGCCGGCGAACTGCGCGCCATTGCCGCTGAACACGAAACACAACCCGCCGGAGGCCGCGGCCAGGCCCGAGACCGCCCGCGCCTTCGGCGCCGCATGCCGCCAATCGGCCAGGCCGGCGGCGAGCGCCGGACCATCGGGCCCGCGCAGCACCAACCGGTGCGGGTGCAGGTCCCGGTGCCGGGCAGCGCCGCGGGCCAGCGCGCCGGCCTCCGCCGGACCGGCCGCTTCCAGCCGCGATTCCCAGCTCGCCGCCAGCGCCGCCAGCGCGGC
>NZ_JAUYTS010000066.1 GCF_030695085.1 Falsiroseomonas sp.
CAGTTCTGCGCGTTGATCACCAGGTGCATCTCGCCATCGCCATTGCCGGCCTCGGCGCCCACCGCCTCATAAACCGCGGCCGGGCAGTAGCGGCTTTCGGGGGAGGCGAATTTCTCCCAGTTCGTGCCTTTCCAGGCGGCCGGGTCGCGCAGCACCAGATGGCTCGGCTGGTGTTCCTCATGGTTGGTGTTGGACAGGAAGACAGAGGAGAGCCGGTCGAAGGTCAGCACGCCATCCGGCTTCGGATAGGCGATCTTCTTCGCCTCCGCCGCAGGCTTCAGCGTCTCGTGGTCGGCATGGTGGCCCCAGGTCCAGGGCGCCTTGCCACGCAGCACATAGGTATCCAGCGCGGCGGCGGCCATGCCGCCCCAGAAGCCGTATTTCGCGAAGCCGGGGCGGATGTTGCGCACGCCCTCCAGCTCCGACCACACCCAGCTGGCCTTCAGCGCGGTCGGGTAGCTCTCCAGCACCGGCGCCGGCGCCTCGCCTGCCAGCGCGGCGGCGATGGCATCGGCGGCCACCATGCCGGACTTCATCGAGGTATGGGTGCCCTTGATCTTCGGCACGTTGAGGAAGCCGGCGGCGTCGCCCACCAGCATGCCGCCCGGGAAGACCAGCTTCGGCACCGCCTGGATGCCGCCCTCGTTCAGCGCGCGGGCGCCATAGGCGATGCGCTTGCCACCTTCCAGGAAGCCGCGCACGGCCGGGTGGGTCTTGAAGCGCTGGAACTCATCGAAGGGCGAGAGCCAGGGATTCGGATAATCCAGCCCGACCACGAAGCCGACCGAGACCAGGTTGTCCCCCAGCATGTACAGCCAGGACCCGCCATAGGTGTCCGAGGACAGCGGCCAGCCGGTGGAATGCCACACCAGCCCCGGCTTGTGCTTGTCCTTCGGGATTTCCCAGAGTTCCTTCATGCCCAAGGCGTAGGTCTGCGGGGCAACTCCGTCGCGCAGGCGAAAAGTTTCGAACAGCATCTTGGCGAGGCTGCCGCGGCAGCCTTCCGCGAAGACCGTGTAGGTGGCGCGCAGTTCCATCCCTGGCTCATAGGACGGGCCCTTGCTGCCATCCTTCTGGATGCCGGCGACACCGGCGATTACGCCGCGCACCTGACCTTCCTCGATGATCAGCTGGGAGGCGGCGAAGCCCGGGTAGATCTCCACCCCCAGCGCCTCCGCCTTGGCACCCAGCCAGCGGCAGACATTGCCGAGGGAGACGACGTAGTTGCCCTCATTGTGCATCTGCGGCGGGGTCGGCAGCTTGAAGCCGCGGGTTTCCGTCAGCATCATGAAACGATCATCGGTGACGGCGGTCGCGAGTGCAGGCGGGTCGTCGCGCCAATCCGGGATCAGCTCATCCAGCGCCCGCGGTTCCAGCACGGCGCCGGAGAGGATATGCGCGCCGATCTCGCCGCCCTTTTCCACCAGGCACACATTCGTGTCCGGCCGGGCCTGCTTCAGCCGGATGGCGGTGGCGAGGCCGGCGGGGCCGCCGCCCACCACCAGCACGTCGAACTCCATCGATTCCCGCTGCTCGGCCCCATCCGACATCACTGTTCCTCCGGCGTTCCTGCTGAGCGACCCTCTGGGAAGGCCGGCGGCTGCGGCTTCGCGCGGGGCCTTTCGTCCTGGGAAGGAGCCGGGCACGGCCGATGCTGGTTGCATCGGCAAGCCTGGGGACGCGCCCGGGGCGGAAAGCCCAGCGAAACCGACCCGCTGGTGTTCTCAAACGGTCTCCCACGGGATGTAGCGTCGCCACCCATTGCGCGGAACCCCGGCGCGGCCCGATATCACGCTCATGCAGGCAGGATTGCGCGAGGAACTGCTGGCCGCGCTGCGGCTGCAGATCGATTGGGGTGTGGACGAGGCGCTGGAGCCCGCGCCGCTCGACCGCTTCGCCGCGCCCGTCGTGCACCCGGACCCGGCGCCAACGGCCGCGATCGCGACGCCCGGCCTGCAGGCCCCGGCTCTACTGGCCGCCGCGCTTCCGGCCATCGCCACGCCGGCGGCGCTTGCCACCGGCCGCGCCGCGGAGGCCGGCAGCCTGGAGGCGCTGCGTGCCGCCATCGCGGAAACCGACAGCCCGCTGCGCGACACCGCCACCAACCTGGTCTTCGCCGATGGCGTGGCGGAATCGGGCCTGATGCTGATCGGGGAGGCGCCAGGGGCGGATGAGGACCGGCTCGGCCGGCCCTTCGTCGGTGTCTCCGGCCAGTTGCTGGACCGGATGATGGCCAGCATCGGGCTGGAGCGGTCGAAGAACTTCTACCTGACCAACATCCTGCCCTGGCGTCCGCCCGGCAACCGCACGCCGACGGATGGGGAGATCGCGCTGTTCCTGCCCTTCCTGCTGCGCCACATCACCCTGGTGCGGCCGCGCCATATCCTGCTGCTGGGCGGCACGCCGGCGAAATCCCTGCTGCGGGCGAAGGACGGCATCACCCGGCTGCGTGGCCGCTGGCACAGCCTGCCGATGGAACAGGGCGCCATCCCGGCGCTGCCCACGCTGCACCCCGCCTATCTGCTGCGCAGCCCGGCGGCCAAGCGCGAGGCCTGGGCCGACCTGGTCCTGCTGCGGCGCACAATCGATGGCGAAGTCGCGGCAGGTTAAAAAAGTTAAATGAGCTTGCGCGGTTAAGGGGCTGATTCAAACCAAACCGGATCGAATCAAGGCAAAGCGCCATAATTCCACGGTTGCCAGGGACTTAGCCAGGCCGGTAGGGGTGGCGCGCCATGCAAGCGCTCTGCCAAATGGCCCGGCGTTCCCCTGCCGCATTTCACCTTCGCCGCACCGCGAAGGCCATGCTGCTGGGGGCGACATTGACGCTGGGGGCTCAGGTCCCTGCCGTCGCGCAACGGGTCGAACAGGCCGCCATGAGCGTTCCGAATCCTGCGGTGCAGGGCCGGGACGCCGGGTTCCCGCAACCCCTAGCGCCGTCGGATGCGGCGCGGCTTCGTCATATCTTCGCGCTGCATGCCCAAGGCGAGCCCACCCAAGCAATGCGGGAGGTGGAGCGGCTGCAGGATCGCCGCCTGGTCGGCCATGTGCTGGCCGATCGCTGGCTGAAGGCCGGCGTGGTGCCGCCCTTGCCGGAGGTGGTGGCCTGGCTGACCGATTTCAGCGACCACCCCGATGCCAACGCCATCCATGCCATCCTGGTACGCCGGGCCCCGCGCGGCATGGCGCTGCCCGCCGCCCCGGCGCAGGAGACATTGTCCGACAGCACCGATGTGGTGCCGGAGGAGCGGGAGCCCATCACCGCCCGCCGCATCACCCGCTACGCGCCGCTGGACCGGACGGTGCGTGAACGGGCGCGCGACGGCAACATCACCAGCGCCCTGGCCAGCATCGAGAGCAGCCGCGCCAGCGGCGCCTATGCGGCGCTGCTGAAGGCGGAGGTGGCGCAGGCCCTGCTGCAACAGGGCCGCGACGAGGAGGCCTTCCGCATCGCCGCGGAGGCTGCGCGGGATTCCGGCGGCAGCGCCTTTCCCGGCTATATCGCGGGCCTGGCCGCCTGGGCGCTGAACCGCCCGGAAGCGGCGCTGGCCTATTTCGAACACGCCGCGCGGTCCGAGATCGCGGCGCCGGCCACCCGCGCCGCCGCCGCCTTCTGGACCGCCCGCGCCGCGGTGCGCGCCCGCCGGCCGCAGGCCTATGTGCCCTGGATGATGCAGGCGGCGCAGGAGCCGCGGACCTTCTACGGCCTGGTCGCCCGCCGTGCCCTCGGCCTGCCCATGGGCTTTGCCTGGGAACGGGAAGTGGCCGGGGCGAACGAGGCCGCCGCCATCGCCGAAACCGCCGGCGGCTGGCGGGCCCTGGCGCTGCTCCAGATCGGCCAGGAAGCGCGGGCCGAGGCCGAGCTGCGGGCGCTGTGGCCGCGCGTGCAGGGCAATGCCGGGGTGGTGCGGGCGATGCTGCTGGTGGCGACCCAGGCCAATATGTCGGACCTGGCTTCCCAGCTCGCGGCGCTGTCGCAATCTGCTGATGGGCGGCCGCGCGATTTCGCCCGCTTCCCGCTGCCGCGGCTGGAGCCGATGCACGGCTTCCGCATGGACCCGGCGCTGGTCTATGCGCTGGCGCGGCAGGAATCCAACTTCAACCCGGCCGCCATTTCCCCGGCCGGGGCGCGCGGCATCCTGCAGATCATGCCCGCCACCGCCAGCTACATCACCGGGGACAGCAGCCTGCGCGGCGCCAATGTCGCGCGCCTGCATGACCCGGCCTTCTCGCTGGAGCTCGGCCAGCGCTATGTCCACTACCTGGCCGGCAACGGCCGGGTGAATGGCGACCTGATCCGGCTGCTGGCCGCCTACAACAACGGGCCCGGCAACCTGTCCCGCTGGCTGCCCGCGGTGCAGCACCGGTCCGACCCCTTCCTGTTCATCGAGAGCATCCCGGTGGGGGAAACCCGCGCCTTCGTGCAGCGGGTGCTGGCCTATTCCTGGATCTATGCCGCACGCCTCGGCCTGCCCTCGCCCTCGCTCGATGCGCTGGCGACCGGGCGCTTCCCGCAATTCCAGGGGGCGCCCGCCGTGGCGGCCATGCTGATCTCGCGCTGAGGCGGCGCTGCGCCTATCTGTGCAATCAGCAGAACGAGGCGCAGCAGATGCCGATTGATGACTCGAAAAGATTCCTGCCGGTTCGGATCGCGGTGCTTACCGTCTCCGACACCCGCGACCTGGCCACGGACCGGTCCGGGGATACGCTGGTCGGGCGCATCGCCGCGGCGGGGCATGAGCTGGCGGCGCGCGAAATCCTGCGCGACGAGGCCGCGCTGATCGAGGCGCAGCTGCGGGACTGGATCGCCGACCCCGCGGTGGATTGCGTCATCACCACCGGCGGCACCGGCATCACCGGGCGGGACGTGACGCCGGAGGCCTTCGCCCGGGTGCTGGAGAAGGAGATCACCGGCTTCGGCGAGCTGTTCCGCATGCTGAGCTATGCGAAGATCGGGACCTCCACCATTCAGTCCCGCGCCATTGGCGGGGTGGCGGGCGGCACCTATCTGTTCGCGCTGCCGGGCAGCACCGGCGCCTGCAAGGATGCCTGGGACGACATCCTGGTGCACCAGCTCGACAGCCGCTTCCGGCCCTGCAACCTGGTGGAGCTGATGCCGCGGCTGCAGGAACATCTGCGGGCGGCGTGAACCGGGAAGACGGCATCCCTGGTCAGGTCTGCCAGAACCACTTGCCGGCCTCCTCGCGCGCCGCCATGCCGGAGACGCCGATATCCTTCACCAACCGGGCGTCCAACTGATCAAGGGCGCGTCGCGTCACATGCCGCTGCCACCACAGCCGAAGCAGCCCGCGCAGCGCCCCGGCCGCCTGGATCATGGCCACCAGCTCCGTCTCGCCATGTCCTCGCGCGGGTCCAGGGGCCGGTTGCGCCCGAGCAGGCCGATGTCGCGCTGCATATGCGTGCCCATCGCCTCCGCATCCTCGTCCCGGTCCCTGGCGCCACGCAGCCGCGCGATCCAACCGCGAAATCCGTGTGCCGGCTTGCCGCCGGGCGGGTCGGTCGGAACTGCGCGGCGGCGGCTGCCGCGCAACCAGCCCCAAAGCGCGCGCAACCCCCGCCGCATCGCCGCGCCGCGCGCCGCGTGGGCGTGGGCCATCAGCGCGTCAACATCCAGGCGCGAGGGGCCGCGCACGGGCGTGTCCTGAAGCCAGGCGGCGTCATAGGAGGTGAGACCGACATCGCGCCGTAGCCGGTCATCCAGGGCGGATAGCTCAGTGCCCTCACGGGCGTGGCGGCGCCTTTCGGCCGTGATGTCCAACAGGATTTGCAGGGCGCGACCGTGCTTTGCAGGGGCGGCGGGGCGCGGGTTCAGCAGCTTCGTCATGGCGGGATCCTCAAGAGATTTCGTTGTCCCCCCTTTCGTATTGCCCTTTGGCCTGACGATAATTAATCGGTATGCTCAGAAACTCCGGACTGTGGCGCATGAATAAGACGGGCTTCTCCGACGAGGCCGCCATCTTTGTTCGGGTGGTGGAGCGCGGCGGCTTCGCGGCGGCCGCGGAAGGCACCGGACTCACGCCCTCCGGCGTGTCCCGCTCCGTGACCCGGCTGGAGGATCGGCTGGGCGTGCGCCTGCTCCAGCGCACCACGCGCCGCCTCGCCTTGACGCCGGAGGGCGAGACGATGCTGGCCCGCGGGCGCGCGATCCTGGCCGCGATCGAGGCGGCGGAGGCGGAGGTGACGGCGGCGCGAGGCCGACCGCGGGGGTTGTTGCGCGTCAACACCGGCACCGCCTTTGCGCGGCATCGCCTGGTGCCACGCCTGGCCGAGTTCCGCGTGCGCTACCCGGAGGTGACGCTCGAACTTTCGGTGAATGATCGGCGGGTGGATCTCATGGCCGAGCAGATCGACATCGCCATCCGCACCGGCCGGGTGGATGACAGTTCACTCATCGCGCGGACGCTGGAGACGGACCACCGCGTGATTTGCGCCAGCCCCGCATATCTCGCGCGGCGCGGCACGCCGGTGACGCCCGAAGATCTGGCGCGGCATGATTGCCTGGTGCTGCACGGCTTCTCCCGCCTGGCGGAATGGCCCTTTCTGCAGGGCGGGCGTGTGGCGCAACGCAGCATCACGCCTGCCATGACCTGCGATTCGGTGGAGGTGCTGCGCGACATGACCCTGGCCGGCCTCGGCATCGTGCGGCTCGCCGGTTTCCTGCTGCGCGACGCGCTGGAGGAAGGCCGCCTCGTGCCCCTGCTTGCCGCGCACCATGTCCCGGAGCCTGTGCCCATCACGGCGCTGATGCCACCTGGCCGACAGCATCTGCCCCGGGTGCGCGCCTTGCTGGACCTGCTGACGGAGGGTCGGCCTACACCGCCCGGCGCGGCGAACGCGCCAGGCGGATAAGGCGCTACCCCCGCTTCAATTCCTGCTCCACGATGCCGGCGAAGAAGCTGGCGCCGATCGGCAGCAGGTCGTCGTTGAAGTCGTACTGCACGGTATGCACCGGGGCGCGGCCCTTGGTGCCGGCGGCCTGGCCGAGCTTGATATAGGCACCCGGCTTCTCCAGCAGCATGTAGGAGAAGTCCTCCGCGCCCATCACCGGCGGCATGTCGCGGCGCACCTTGCCCTCGCCCAGGATGCCGGCGCAGATGCGCGCGGCGAGGCGGGCATTCTCCGCATGGTTGACGGTGGGCGGGTAGCCGCGCTGGTAGGTGAGTTCCGCCACCGCATCATGGGCTGCCGCCGTCGCCTCCACCACGCGGCGCATGGTGGCCTCGACCAAGTCGCGCACGGCGGGGTTCAGCGTGCGCACCGTGCCGTTCAGCATCGCCTCGTCCGGGATGACGTTGCCGGCGGTGCCGGCATGGAATTGCGTGGTGGAGATCACGGCCGATTCCAGCGGATCGACGCGCCGCGCCACGATGGTCTGCAACGCACCGACGATCTGCGCGCCGACCACGATGGGGTCGATGCCGCCATGCGGCCGCGCGGCGTGGCCGCCCTTGCCGCGCACGATCACGGTGAAGCCGTCGGCGGCGGCCATCATCACATCGTCGCGGATATCCGCCTCGCCGATCGGCAGGGAGGGGTCGTTGTGCATGCCGTAGACGCTGTCGCAGGGGAAGCGCGTGAACAGGCCCTCATCCATCATCACCTTGGCGCCGGCGCCGCCTTCTTCCGCGGGCTGAAAGATGAAATGCACCGTGCCGTCGAAGTTGCGCGTCTCCGCCAGGTATTTCGCAGCGCCGAGCAGCATGGTGGTGTGGCCGTCATGGCCGCAGGCATGCATCACGCCAGGCGTGGTCGAGGCGTAGGGCAGGCCGGTCGCCTCCGTCATCGGCAGCGCGTCCATATCCGCACGAAGGCCGATGCTGCGGCCGGACGCGCCATTGCCGCGCAGCACGCCGACCACGCCGGTTGTCGCGATGCCGGTGTGCACCTCGATCCCCCAGCCGGCCAGCAGCTTCGCCACCTGGGCGGCGGTGCGGTGTTCCTGGAAGCGCAGCTCCGGATGCGTGTGCAGGTCGCGGCGCCACACCTCCATCTCCGGCTGCATCGCGGCGATCCGGTTGTTGATCGGCATTTTTGGGACCTTTCAGAATGGGTGGCGAGGCGGGACGCCCGGGCTGGCGCGGGACCGCAAGCTTACAGGGCGATGGCGTCGTCGGGGTTGAGCACGCGGACCACATAGGCATCGACCAGCGGGGCGTACTCCTCCCACAGCGCGCGCAGCGCCGGGATGGGCTGGGCATGGCCATCGGCGCGCAGATCGACCAGCGCGAAATCATGCGCGCCGAACACCAGCAGGCTGGCCGAGCGGACATCGCCATGCTCGCCGCCCGCCGCCTCCCCGGCCTCCAGCCCGCGTACCAGGCGCTCCGCCAGCGGCAGGTCCGGGTTTGCCAGGAAGCCGGCCACCATCGCCTCCGGCACCTGTGCGCTGGACAGGATGTTGCCGATGGCGACCACGTCGGGGCCATGCGCCGCGCCATGTTCCGGCTTCACCCGCGCGCCGTGGAAATGCGCCGTGCGCCCCGCCGCATCGATCGCCGCCAATTGCCGCCAGCCATGATCCGGCGTGGAGGCGACCAGCGCCGCCACCGTCTCCGCCGCCGAGCAGCCGGAGCGCAGCAGGGCGATGCCGCGCGGGCCGAGCCTGGGGTCGGTGCGATGCTGCGTCAGCACCGCGCCCACGCCCGGCGCCACCGCATGCACCCGCGCGCCGACAGCAAGGGAGGATGTGGTGGCCGCGGCACCGAACTGGCCGGTGCGGGCACAGCGGCCGATCAACGAGAAGGTCATTGGTGTCCCTCAATCAAAGCCCGGTCAGTCAAAGCCGGGGGCGGCGCGGGCGATGCCGCCATGCAGGTCCAGCATGCGCTGCCGCCATGCCTCCACCGGGTCGTCTTCCGCCAGCAGCCGGAGCGGGCTGACGCAGCGTGCCCATTGGAAGCCGCCGAAGATGATGGCGTCCGCATACAGCGGCGCATCGCCGCCCAGGAAGGCTTGCGTCCGCAGCACCATCCGCAGCGGGAGCAGGCTCTGCCGGAACCCCTCCAGCTTCGTCTCGCGATCCGCCTGCACGGCTTCCAGCGCCATGCCGAATCGCGCTTCGCGGCTTTGCCGGAAATAGGCGGCATCCTCGGGGGCGAGCACCTTGGCGATGTCCGCCACCACCATGCGCGACAGGCCGGCATGCAGCACCGCATCGCCCCAGGCATTGATGAAGCGCGCCAGGGCATGGCCGCCCGGGCCGCCGAACAGGCTGGGGCGGTCGGGGTAGGCCTGTTCCAGATATTCGGCGATGGCCCAGCTATCGGCGATGACGCGATCGCCATCGACCAGTACCGGCACCTTGTCGCAACCCAGGTCCCCGAGGACCTGCTTCTCGGTGAAGCGCCAGGGAATCGGCTCCACCGGCAGCCCCTTCATCGCCAGCGCCATGCGCGTGCGCCAGCAATAGGGGCTGAAGCGCCGCGCCGGGTCGGCGCCGGCCAGGTCATACATCCGCAGCGTCACCGCAATTCCTCCCTCTCGCCCCGCAGCACCGCAGTGGCACCCTCCGGGTCGCCCAGTTCAATCATCCGCGCGGCAATCACCTGCCGTTCCGACGCATCGGCCTGGCTGGCGCGGGTCCGCAGCGCGGCGAGCAATTCGGCGCGGCGGCCCTGGCGGGCCAGCAGCGCCTCGTAGCGCGCCTGCCAGCCTTCCCCCAGCGTGGCATCCGACAGGCGCCGCAGCATCGCCTGCGAATCCTGCGGCGCGGCGGCCAGCACCAGGAACAGCGCCTGCTCCCGCTGGGCGCGGTCCAGCTTCGGCAGCAGGTCGCGCAGCGCGGCCTCTCCGGCGGCCACACCCTCGCCGCGCAGCCGGGCCAGCACCAGCGCCGGGCCGAAGCGGGCGGCATCGCCCTCCGCCCGCGCCGCCAGCAGCGGCGCCGCCGCGGCGGGGGCCAGCACCGCGACCAGCGCCAGCCTTGCGGTGCCGGCCTCATCGCGGGCCTCCGCCCCGCGCAGCAGGCGCGGCACGGCGGGGTGTTGGGCAGCGCCGAGCAGGGCGCCCGCGCTGGCCACTTCCGGCGCCGCCGCCAGCAGCCGCACCACGCGGTCGGCCGCCGCAACCTCCCCGGTCCAGCCCAGCAGGTTCAGCGCGCCGGTCAGGCTGCCGGCACCGAGCGGCCGGGCTAGGGCGGCGGTCACGGCCACTTCCTCCGCCGTCCAGCCTTCGGGCAGGTCGGGCAAGGCGCGCAGCGCGGCCGCGGCGGCATCGGCCATGCGGCTGGCGCGGCGCTGCGCCGCCAGGGTCAGCGTTTCCGCCAGTGCGGCGGCGGAGGCGGTGCCACCGCCGGCCAGGAATCGCGCCACATCCTCCAGCCGGTTCTCCGCCAGCGCCAGGCGCAGCCAGGCCTCGCCGGCGATCGGGCCGGAGCCGCGCAGCCGTTCCAGCAGCGGCAGGGCGGCGGCACGGCGGGCGGGCAGGGCGGCGAGTTCGGCGAACAGGCGGATGGTCAGCGGTGCGGGGTCGGGCGCCTGCACCTCCCGCCGCAGCCGGTCATGCGCCGCCTGGTCCAGGCCCAGCTCGCGCAGCACGGCGGCCACGCCGCGCGCGCCTTCCACCGAGGATGGGGGCTGTTCCACCGCCTGCTGCGCGAAACGCCGCGCCGCCACCCGGTCACCACGCGCCAGCGCCACCACCGCCGCGCCATCCGGCCGTGCGGCCAGGCGGGCCGGGTCGATGCGCTGGAACAGGGCAGGGTCCCGCGCCAGGCGCGCGGCTTCATGCAGCCGCATCGGCAGCGCGGCGGGCCAGGATTCGGGTGGCAGCAGGGCGGCGACGGCGAAGGCTTCCTCGACCTGCCCCTCCCGCAAGGCGAGGTCGATCAGCAGGGCGCCACCACCTTGCGGCAGGCCTTCGGTCGCGCGCAGCGCCATCAGCCGGGCCAGCGCGCCACCGGCCCAGCCGGCGCGGGCCTCGGCCTCGGCCAGCGCCAGGGCGATGCGCGGGCTGGCCTGTTCCTCCGCGGGCAGGCCCTCCAGCAGGAACAGCGCCAGGTCGGGGCGGCCATCGCCCATCAGCACCCGGCGCAGCGCCTCCATCAGATCCGGCGCCACCTGCGCCAGCAGGCCGCCCATCGGCCGCATCGCGCGGGCCGGGTCCGGCAGCCGCGCCGCCGCCTGCATGGCGCGCAGCGCGAGTTCCGGCGTCGGGCTGCGGCCCAGCGCGGCGAGCAGCCCGGCGAAGGCGCCCGCGGCATCGCCCGCCTCCATCCGCAGCGCGGCCAGGCGCAAAGCTTCCTCGTCCGTGGTCGCGCCGAGGGCGGAAAGCCGTTCCAGCGCGGCGCGGGCCGCGGCGGCATCGCCGGATTCGGCGCGCAGGCCCATCGCTTCCCGCAATGCGGCGGGCTCGCCGGTCAGCACGTGCAGGCGTTCCAGCACGGCGGCGAGCTGAAGCGGGCGGTGGCTGGCGCGAAGCTGTTCCGCCAGCCGGCGCAGCGCCGCCGGGTCGTCCGGCCGGGCGGCGGCGGCGCGTTCCAGGCCGGCGGTCAGGCGGTCTTCCGCCGGGCGCAGCGCATCGGCCTGGCGCAGCGGCGGCGGTGCGGCGGGCGGCGGCAACAGGGTGGCGGCGGCC
>NZ_JAUYTS010000109.1 GCF_030695085.1 Falsiroseomonas sp.
CATCGATGCGCGCGGCGGCGGCACGCGCCAGCTTCTGGTAGTCCTCGCCGGCATAGGCGTCGATCCAGCCCTGATCCGGGTTGCCCTGCACCTTGCGCGCGGGGTCCGCCAGGATGCGTAGCGCAACCTCCCCATAGCCCACCGTGCAGGGGGCCAGCGCGACCTCCAGGTCCAGGATATCGCCGGCCAGCCCGCGATCGATGACGTAGCGCGTGTAGCTGACCGTCTCGGCCGATTCCGCCGTGCGGCGGACCGTGGCCTCCGGGATGCCCCATTCGGCGCAGTACTTCAGGTGCAGCGTCGTCTCGGCCAGGATGGCGGAGATCGACTCCGTCTTCTCCCGCATCGCCTCCAGGCTCTCGGCCTTGAAGACGGCCAGCGCCTTGGCGCGCGCGAACTGGATCAGGAACAGATAGTCCTGGATCAGGAAGTTCTGGAAGGCGACCAGCGGCAGGCTGCCGTCAGACAGGCGGCGGCAGAATTCATGCCAGGTGTAGGCCCGCCAATCCTTCGCACAATCCGCGCGCAGCCGGCGGAACAGCCCACCCTCCGCGCCGAAATCCTCCCAGGCCTGCCCGGTCCCCTGCGCCATCTCAGCCGCCGGCGTTGCGGGTGCCGGCGGGCAGCTTCACAACCAGCCCATCCAGCGCATCCGTCATGATGATCTGGCAGCCCAGCCGCGACGTCTCCTGCAGATCGAAGGCGAGGTCGAGCATGTCCTCCTCATCCTCCGTCGCATCGGCCAGCTTGCCGTACCAGGTGCCGTCCACCACCACATGGCAGGTGGAGCAGGCGAGCGAGCCTTCGCAGGCGCCCTCGATATCCACGCCATGCTTGTGCGCGATCTCGAGCACCGAAAGGCCGAGCGGCGCGTCCACTTCCCGGGCCACCCCGTTCCGCTCGATGAAGGTCATCTTCGGCATGTCAGCCACTACTCCGCCGCGCTTGTCCTGGGGGTGTGCCCCGAGGCGCCATTCCTGTCCGAGGACTCCATGGCTCGGCGCCAGGCGGCGGCCAGGGCCGCGGCTGCTCGATCCACATCCAGGGGCGAGGTAAAGCGGCCCACCCCGATGCGCAAGGTCGCGCGGGCCTGTTCGGCGGGCAAACCCAGGGCCTGCAACACATAGGAGGGCTCGACCTCGGCCGAGGAACAGGCCGAGCCGGTGGAAACGCACAGTTCCGGCGCCGCCGCCATGAGGTCCTGCGCGGTCACGCCGCCGGGGAAGGACAGCGACAGGTTGCCCGCGACGCGCGCCTCCGTGCTGCCATTCACCACCAGTCCCGGTACGGCATCGGCCAGCGCGGCGCGGAAGCGGTCCCGCTGCCCGGCGATGCGGCCGGAATCCAGCAGCCCCTCCAGCGCCGCAATCCGGCAGGCCTCGCCAAACCCCACGATCAACGGCGCCGGCAGGGTGCCGGAGCGCAGGCCGCGTTCCTGCCCGCCGCCGGAGAACAAGGGCGCCAGCCGCACGCGCGGCCGCCGCCGGACATAGAGCGCCCCAATGCCCTTCGGCCCATAGACCTTATGCGCCGAGAGCGAGAGAAGATCGGCGCGGATCTCGCTCACATCCAGCGGTATCCGCCCCGCCGCCTGCGCCGCATCCGTGTGGAACAGCGCGCCATGCTGCTTCACCAGCGCGCCAATCGCCACGAGATCCTGCACCACGCCGATCTCGTTGTTCACGGCCATGACGGAGACCAGCAAGGTCGGTTCCGCCGCCAGCGCCGCTTCCAACACGGACAAATCCAGCAGCCCATCCGGCCGCACCGGCAGGATCATCGGCGCGAACCCCTCGGCTACCAGGTCCTTGACGCTTTCCAGGACGCATTTGTGCTCGGTGGCCAGGGTGATCACCCGGCGGCGCTCGCTGCCCTGGCTGGCGGCGAAGCGCGCGGCGCCCTTGATGGCCAGGTTGTTCGCCTCCGTCGCGCCGGAGGTGAACAGGATTTCGGACGGCTCGGCACCGATCAGTTCCGCCACATGGGCGCGGGCTTCCGCCACCGCCGCCTCCGCATCCCGCCCCATGGCGTGTTCGACGGAGCCGGGATTGGCGAAATTCTCCTCCCACCAGGGCCGCATCGCCGCCAGCACACGCGGATCGGCCGGGGTGGTGGCGTGGTTGTCGAGGTAGATCGGGCGGGTCATGGCGTTCAGATGGTCCTGGCAGCAGCGCGGCGGGAGAGGCGATTCTGCATGGCCGACCAGGCTTCCAGGAAACGCTCCGCCGCATCCGCCGGCGCATTCCAGGGCAGCGAGACGCGGATGCCGCCCTCCGCCTCCCCCATCGCCGCCAGCACATGGCTGCGCCCGACCTTGCCGGAGGAACAGGCGGCCCCTGCCGAGACCTGCATCCCGGCGAGGTCCAGCGCGATCACCTGGGTCTCGGCGGCAGCACCCGGCAGGATGATGTTGGCCGTATTGGGCAACCGGGCCGCGCCCTGGCCTGCCACCCGCGCGCCGAGCGCGATGCAGGCGGCCTCGATCGCATCCCGCAGCCCCGCCAGCCGCGCCGCCTGGGCCGGGTCCGCCGCCTCCGCCGCCGCGCCAAGGCCGGCGATGGCGGGCAGCGCCTCCGTCCCGCCACGCCTGCCGCGTTCCTGCCCGCCGCCGGCGATCAGCGGCGGCAATTCCAGCCCCGGCCGCAGCAGCAGCGCCCCGGCACCCTTCGGCCCACCCAGCTTGTGGCCGGAGATGGCGAGGCTGTCCGCCCCCAGCGCGGTGAGCGAAACCGGCACCCGCCCGGCCGCCTGCACCGCATCCACATGCAAAGCCGCGCCATGCGCCCGGCACAGCGCGGCGGCCTCGGCCAGGGGGTGGATCACGCCGGTTTCGTTGTTCGCCGCCATCAGGCAGACCAGCGTCGGGGGGCCTGGCAGCAGCGCCTCCAGCGCATCCAGGTCCAGCGTGCCGTCGGACAGCACCGGCAGCAGGGTCGCCCCCGGCGCGGCGGCCAGCACCGCCGCGTGTTCCGTGGCGCCGGCCAGCACGCGGCGGCCGCCGGCCAGGGCGCGGATGGCCAGCATGTTGGCTTCCGTGCCGCCACTGGTGAACACCACCTCTCCCGGCCCGGCCCCGAAGCGCGCCGCCACCTGGTCCCGCGCCGCCTCCAGCACCCGCCGCGCCGCACGGCCCGCGGCATGGACGGAGGAGGGGTTGCCGGTCAGGTCGAGCGCCGCCAGCACCGCATCCCGCGCCGCCGGCCGCAGCGGTTCCGTGGCGTTGGCGTCAAGATAGAGGGTCATGGGCGGCCGGCGCCTGAGGCGCGTCCAGCGGCGCAACGGCGCGGCCGGCGATCTGCCCGCGCACCACATCCGCCAGCGACACGCCGGACAGGAACAGATGGATCTGGTTGCCGAGTTCGGCCCAGAGGTCATGCGTCAGGCACCGTTCCCCGGCGAGGCAACCCGGGCCGCCATCCTCGCAGCGGGTCGCCTGGATCGGTTCATCCACCGCATCGACGATGACGGCGATCGAAATCTCCCGCGCCGGGCGCGCCAGGCGGTAGCCGCCGCCGGGGCCGCGGGTGGAGGCGACCAGCCCGGCGCGGCGCAGCGGGCCGAATAATTGTTCGAGATAGGCCAGCGAAAGCCGCTGCGCCTGGGCAATCTCGGCCAGGCTCACCTGCCGGCCGGCCCGGCAGGCCTCCGCCGACTCGTCATCACGCGCGGCCAGTTCGACCATCGCCATCACGGCATACCGACCACGGGTGGAAAGCCTCATCCCGGTCTCCCGTCCTGCGTGTTATTTGGGCCGAAGGGGGGTGCGGGCCGCGCTGCCAAGAGATAAATGTCCATACATATGGCCCAGGAAATCCAGGCCGGGCACAGGAACCTGCGTGGCGTCCCGTGAATCCGATATGAAACCTGACCCTGCCTAACCTATATTGGGTGGACCCTGGGGTTTGGGAGCCTTCCCTGGGGTGTCCACGGGCGCGGGCTGCCGCACCCAACCAGAACCACGACCGAGGCCGGATGCCTTCGAGCCAGTCGCCCACCCAAGGCTATTGTTCCCGACCAGCGCCGTCAACAATGGGCGCCGGAGCGTGGGAACCGGCATGAGGTGGAATTCGCTGGCCCGGGATCGGCAGGACGTCGATTGCGGTTCTGCAAGTGCCTGTGGCGCGCCGCGGCGGCGGTGTGTGGCTTCCCAAACGGCCAGGAGGCGGGCGGTATGCGCATGCCCTCCTCCGGCCATGGCCCATGGCAGACGGCGCCCCTCCGCGCCCGTCGCACCGTGGACCCAACATGGACTGGATCGACAGGACGATGCCTGAAGTCATGTTCGCCGGGCCGGATGGCCGGCTCGAGGGTCGCTACAACCATGCGAAGCAGGCCAATGCGCCGGTCGCGCTGGTCCTGCACCCACACCCGCTGCATGGCGGCACCATGAACAACCGCGTCGTTCATGCGCTGTATCAGCGGTTCCAGACGATGGGCTTCTCCACGCTTCGCTTCAACTTCCGCGGCGTCGGCCGCAGCCAGGGCCGCTACGATGGCGGCATCGGCGAGATTTCGGATGCCGCGGCGGCGCTGGACTTCCTGCAGGCGGTGAACCCCAACGCGTCCTCCCTCTGGGTCGCGGGCTATTCCTTCGGGTCCTATGTCGGCATGCAGTTGCTGATGCGGCGGCCGGAGATGGGGGGCTTCGTCTCCGTCTCGGCGCCCGCCAGCCACTATGATTTCGGCTTCCTCGCCCCCTGCCCCTGCAACGGGCTGATCCTGCACGGGTCGGATGACGAGCTGGTGCCGGAAGGCAGCGTGCGGAAGCTGGTGGACAAGCTGAACACGCAGAAGGGCATCGCCATCGACTATCGCGTGATGCCCGGCGCCGGCCACATCTACACCCCGCCGCAGGCGGAACAGGTGGCCGATGCGTGTGAGGACCATGTGATGGGCATGCTGAACCGCCACCGCATGGCACTCGCCGCGGATTGACCGGCACGGAGGCGGGCTGCGCTGCCCGCCTCCGCCCGCAGCCCAAATCCTACAAAAGCGGCCCCACCAGCCGCCCACCCGGCATCGGCCCCGGCGCGCCGGTGGTGCCCGGGAAGGTCAGCGGCAGGCCGCGCCAGACGCGGGCCGCCAGCACACCAAAAGCCTGCGCCTCCAGCGCATCCCCGTTCCAGCCCGCAACCTCCACCGCCCGCACCGGCTCGGCCAAAGCGGCACCCAGCGCCCGCATCATCGCCGGATTGCGCCGCCCACCGCCGGCCACCAGCCATTGCACCGGCGGTTCCGGGAAGTGGCGCGCCGCGGCGGCCACGCAGATGGCGGCGAAGGCCACAAGGGTCGCGGCGCCATCGGCGGGGGACAGTGCGGGCGCGCCGGCGTCCTTCAGCGCCCGGTCGAAATCCAGCCGGTCCAGGGATTTGGGCGGCGGTTCGGCCAGCCAGGCATGCGCCATCAGCGGCGCCAGCACGCCGCCATCCGCCTGCCCCGCCAGCGCCAGGCGGCCATCGCGGTCATAGGCCTCGCCGGTGGCGTGCCGGGCCCAATCATCCAGCGGGCCATTCGCCGGGCCGGTATCGAAGGCCACCAATTCGCCGTCCCGGCCGATCCAGGTGACATTGCCCACCCCGCCCAGGTTCAGAATGGCCAGCGGCTTCGGCAGCGCCCGCGCCATCACCGCATGCACCACCGGCACCAGCGGCGCCCCCTGCCCGCCCGCGGCGACATCGGCGGAGCGGAAATCATGCGCGACGGTCAGCCCCGTCTCCCGCGCCAGCCTGGCCGCGTCGCCCACCTGCCAGGTGAAGCCCGCCGCGTTGGAACCCGGGCGCCTGGGCCGGTGCAGGATGGTCTGGCCGTGAAAGCCGATGAGGTCCGCCGGCCAGCCGATGGCGCGCACCGCCTCGATATGCCGTTCCGTCAGACGGTCCACGCAGCTTGCGAGGAAGGGATCATCCGGCCCGATCTCCCCGGCGCGGTCCAGAAGCTCCCGCAGGTCGCGGCGCAGGGCCGGCGCATAGGGCAGCGTCAGCACCGGGCCGAGCCGGCCGATCGCCTCCCCATCCGTTTCCACCCATGCGGCATCCACCCCGTCGAGGGAGGTTCCGCTCATCAGACCTATGGTTCGCAGCATCCCCCCAACGTGCTACGCCGCCGCCACTTCCGAAAGCCCCAGGGACCACCAAGACCCGCCATGACCGCCACCCAGGACTTCCTGCACGCCGCCCGCGAGCGCGGCTTCATCCACCAGGTGACGGATGCGGAGGGTCTCGCGGCCCAGGGGCGGGTGACCGCCTATGTCGGCTTCGACTGCACGGCGGACAGCCTGCATGTCGGCCATCTGCTGTCCATCATGCTGCTGCGCCTGTTGCAGCGCACCGGCAACCGCCCGGTGGCGCTGATGGGCGGCGGTACCACCAAGATCGGCGATCCCTCCTTCCGCGACGAGGCCCGCCCGCTGCTGACCGATGCGCAGATCGAGGTGAACAAGGCCGGCATCCGCCGCAGCTTCGACAGCTTTTTGCGGTTTGGCCCGGATGACGCGGTCATGCTCGACAATGCGGAGTGGCTGGACAAGCTGGAATACATCCCCTTCCTGCGGGAAGTGGGGCGGCATTTCAGCGTCAACCGCATGCTGACCATGGATAGCGTGAAGCTGCGGCTGGACCGCGACCAGCCGCTCAGCTTCCTTGAATTCAACTACATGCTGCTGCAATCCTACGATTTTCTCGAACTGCACCGGCGCCTCGGCGTGACCTTGCAGATGGGCGGGTCGGACCAGTGGGGCAACATCATCATGGGCGCCGATCTGGTGCGCCGGATGGCCGGCGCCGAGGCCTTCGGCCTGACCACGCCGCTGCTGACCACCTCCTCCGGCACCAAGATGGGCAAGACCGCCTCCGGCGCCGTCTGGCTGAACCCGGACCGGCTGGCGCCCTACGACTACTGGCAGTTCTGGCGCAATGCGGAGGACGCGGATGTGCCCCGCTTCCTCGCCCTGTTCACCGACCTGCCGATGACGGAAGTCGCGCGCCTTGGGGCTTTGGCCGGCGCCGAGATCAATGAGGCGAAGAAGGTGCTGGCGACCGAGGCCACCGCCATGCTGCATGGCCGGGATGCCGCCGGGACCGCCGCCGAGACCGCCCGCCGCGCCTTCGAACAGGGCGAGGCGGCGGAAACCCTGCCCACCCACACCACCACCCTGCCCGCCGGCGTGGTGGATATTCTGGTGGAGGCCAAGTTCGTCGCCAGCAAGGGCGAGGCCCGCCGGCTGGTGGCGCAGGGTGGCATAAGGCTGAACGACGTCGCCATCAGCGACCCCGCGCAAGCCGTTGCCGTGGCGGATCTGCGCGACGGTGCGGCGAAGCTTTCGCTCGGCCGCAAGCGGCATCTCCTGGTGCGGCCGGGCTGATCCGCGGGAATGTCCGCCTCGCGCCCAGCGCGGGGAAGTGAATATTCCGTCACGAAATCGCCGCGGTTTGCGCCGATCCTGTCACTGGCGCCGGTCTCCCCACCGGCCGAGACGGAGGATCGGGTGCGGCGCATGAGGATTCCGGGCTGGGCAGGTGCCATCGCGGCCATGGCCCTCGGCATCGCCATCGTTGCCGGCACCTATGGCTGGCAGATTTTCTGGCCCGGCAACACAGGCTGGATGCTGGAGGGCACGATCGGGCCGGACCCGGTGCAATACTGGCTCGGCTGGACCTATTTCGCCCGAAGCCCCTGGGCCTGGCCGCCCGGGGCCAATCCGGATTGGGGGCTGGAGGTCGCATCCGGCATCTTCTTCTCCGATTCCATCCCGCTGCTGGCCTTCACCTTCAAGGCGCTGCGTTCGCTGATGGAGGTGCCGCAATATTGGGGGCTGTGGATCTTCGCCTGCGGGGCGCTGCAGGCGCTGCTGGCCTGGCGGCTGATCGGGCTGGTCACACAGGATGGGCTTGCACGGCTGGCGGGCGCGGCGCTGTTCGTGCTGCAGCCGATCCTGCTGAACCGGCTCGGCGGCCATTTCGCGCTGGGTGGGCAGTTCCTGCTGCTCGCCGCGCTGTATCTGTGCCTGACGGTGGCACCGCCCTGGCGACGGCTGGCGTCCTGGGTGGCGCTGGTGCTCGCTGCCTCCCTGATCCACGCCTATCTGCTGCCCATGGTGGCCGGGCTGTGGGCGACGGATTGGCTGGCCCGCGCCCTGCCGCGCGAGCGCCGCCCCCTGCCCCTGGCGGTGGAGGCGCTGGCCGTGCCGGGGGGCGGGCTGGCCGGGCTTTGGGCGGGCGGCTTCTTCCTGCTGGGCGGCGGCCTCGGCGGCACCTGGGGCGGCTTCGGCGAGATGCAGCTCGACCTGCTGGCGCCCTTCGATCCGAATCACTGGGGTGGCCTTCTGCCGCAACTGCCGCGCGCCGACCATCTGGAAGCACGCGACAGCTATCTGGGCCTCGGCACGCTGCTGCTGCTGCTGGCCGGTGGGATCGCCTTCCTCTGGCGCCCGCGCCGCTTCCTGGCACGGCGCTGGCCGCTGGTGGCCGGGCTCAGCGTGCTGCTGGCGATCGCCGTCACGCACCGCGTCTCGGTCGGCGGCCAGATCGTGCTGGTGCTGGCGGAATTGCCGCAGCCGGTGCTGGCGGCGGCCGATGCGCTGCGCGCTTCCGTCCGCTTCTTCTGGCCGCTGGCCTATGCGCTGGTGCTCGGCGCCATCGCCGCCCTGGCGCATGCGCTGGGCGGCCGGCGCACCGGGCTGCTGCTGGCCGGGCTGCTGCTGGTGCAGGCGGCAGATCTGCGGCCCGGCTTCGCGCGGCTGGCGCAGTATTTCCCCCCGGCGCCCGCCACCGCCCCGCTTCGCCTGGCGGAGCCGTTCTGGATCGAGGCCACCGCGCAGTACCAGCGCATCCGCCTGGCCCCCACCGGCATGCAGGCCCAGCACTGGGAGGAGGTGGCGGTGCTGGCCGCCACACATGACCTGCCCACCGATGCCGTCTACCTGGCCCGCATCGACCCGGACCGGGTGCAGGCGCTGAACCAGGAAACCCTGCATCGCCTGGCCACCGGGGAATACGAGCCCGACAGCCTCTATGTGCTGGGTGATGACACCATGCTGGCGGCGGCGCGGGCCGGGATGGACCCGGCGCGGGACCTGCTGGAGCAGTTCGACGGCGTCTGGGTGCTCGCGCCCGGCTGGCATGAAGCGGTCACGGCGTGGCCTGCTGACCAATCCCAAACAGCCCCCGCAGGAAGCCAGGCGTCAGCGCCGCCAGGGGGTTGACGTTCACGGCCGGATCATCCGCCGGGCCGCTGACGCGGAAGGTGGCGGCGAACAGGCCGCCGCCGGCCTCCGGCGCGAACAGGCGCCCGAGGATCGGAATATTGCCGAGCAGGGAGTTGAAAAAATAGGCCGGCACGATGGTGCCCGCCATGTCCAGCCGCTGCCGCCGGCGGTCCAGCGTTCCCGTCAAGGTCACCCCGAGCGAGGCGGAAAAGGCCCGCGCCTCACCCAGCGCCAGCACATCGGGCGTCAGGTTGAAGGGCGCGATCAGCCGGCTGAAGCCGAGCCCAGGGCCGGAGGCCGCCTCCATCAACCCATACAGCGTCATCGCCTGCAGCAGCTTGGCCACGGCCGGGGCGCCGCGGATGGCGAAGTCGCTCATCTCCGCGGTGCCGGATAGCGGCGCGCCGGGGCGGTTGCTGGCATAGGTGCCCTGCACCGAAAGCCGCCCGCCCTCCAGCCGCCGCAGCACGTCGAAGCTGCCGAGCAGCGCGCCGGCATCCTCCGCCTCCAGCCGCAGCGAACGGCCGGCGCCGGCGGGGGCGATCTGCGCCTGGAAGGCGCCGCGCGGACCGGCGCGGCCGGCGAGCGTTCCGGCCCGCACCACACCCCGCCCATCCACCCGCAGCTGCGCCGTCACCGCGGCCAGTTCCCGGCTGGGGCCCAGCAGGACCCGCTCGAACCGCGCATCGGCGGCGAAGGCGGGGCTGGTCTCATTGTCCGGCGTGGCGGCCGCCGCACCGCTGGCGTCCTCGGACAGCATGCGGCGCAGATCCAGCACCTGGCCGCGCAGCGTCAGCGCCCAGGGACCACCGGGCTCCAGCGGTGGCCGGGCCTCCCCGGTGAAGCGGCTATCCTCCACCACGCCTTCCGTCACCGCCACGCGCTCCAGGCGCGTGCCGCTCGTGAAGCTGGCGCTGCCGCGCAGCCGCATGGAGGGGCCTTCGATGCGGAAGCTCTCGATCGCCGTCAGATTCTCCCCGGCCAGGCGCAGCACCATGTCGCCACCGGCGTTCTGGCCCGGCGGCTTGGACCAGGCGAGCGGGTCGATCATCAGCCGTGCCTGCCGCAGATCGGCCCGCACCGTGGCGCGGCCCTGGCCGTTGCGGCGGCGCTCGGTGCGGACATCGAGGCCGACCTGCCCCTGCACCACTTCGGAGAAGGCGAGGCCGAGCGCCACCAGGTTGCGCGCATCCGTCTCCGCCAGCACCGTCTCCCGCATCACCACCTGGCCGGGCGGGCCGTTGCGGAAATCCATCTCCACGGTCAGCCGGGCGGCGATCTCGGCCAGTGTCGCGGTGCCGCTGGCGCGCAGGCCGTTATTGTCCACCGTCAGTTCCACCGTGCCGCGTTCCAGCGGCCGGCCGAGCAGCACATCGGCGATCTGCACCTGCCGCAGCCGCGCCTGGACGCGCAGCTGAAGCTGCTCCACCGGCAGGTCGGACAGCAGCGGGAAGGCGATGTTGAGCCGCGCCTCCATGCTGCCGCGCGGGTCCTTCACCGGGAAGGGCTGGCGCTCGAACAGGCGCAGGCGGGGGTGCTGCACCACGGCAAGGGCATCCGGGATGGGGCCGGCCAGGTTGAATTCCATCTGCGCGGTTTCCTGCGCGCCGGGCGGCAGCAGGAAGCGGATGCTGCCATCGCGCACCGTCACCGTGCCGCCGGATTGCCGGCCGCCGGTGATCCGCATGCCGATTTCCTCCAGCCCGAAGGTGACGGTGCCGGTGGCGCGTTCGGCGGGCGGGATCGGGCGCAGCCAATGCACCGTGGCCTCCGCCACCTCCAGCGTACCCTCCAGGCTGGTGATGCGGGCCGCGGCGAGCCCCGGCCCGGCCTCGGCCGCGATGCGCCAGCGCCCGTCGCGGGCGGTACCGGCGGTCAGGTTCTGCACGATCCAGCTGCGGACATGCGGCGCCAGCCCCTCCGGCCAGCGGCGCGAAAGCTCCGCGATCGGCATCTGGTCCAGGCCGAGCGTCGCCTCGCCCTGCCAGGCTTCCCCGGCCCGGGCGGCTGCGGCCTGCACGGTCAGGCTGGGCGCGGCATCGCCATCCAGGCGCAGCAGGGCGCGCGGGATGGTGACACGGTCGGGCGCCGCCTCGAGGTCCAACTCCAGCCGCGACAGGGCGATGCGCCGGCCCTCGCCCAGTTCCAGCGCGCCCGGGCCGGTGGTGAGCAGCGCGTGCAGCCCCTGGAACTTTCCCCTGGTGTCGAGGCGGGCGCGCGCCTCGATCCGCGCGGTGGCATCCAGCCGGGCCAGCGGCGCCAGGGCCGGGGCGGCCTGCGCCAGCAGCATCGGGCGCAGTTCGGGCAGCAGCAGGCGCAAGGACAGTTGCGCAGGTCCGGCATCGGCGGCCGCATCCAGTTCGGCACCCAGCGTCACCGGCACCCGTTCACCGCCCAGCAGCAGCGTTGCCACCGCGTTGCCGATCAAGCCACCGCCGAGCCGCCGGCGCAGCGTGACATCCGCCTCGTCCAGCACCCAGGTCAGGCCGAGCGCGGCATCCTCCACCACGATCCGTCCACCCAGGATCCGCAGCGATTGCAGGGCGGAAAGCGGGGTGCGGTCGGAAGGGGGGCGCAGCAGATCCGCCAGGATGCGGTCCAGATCCGCATCGGCGCCGGTCGCGCTGCCACCGGTCTCACCCAGCAGCAGGGACACGTCGCCGGCCGCATCGCGGCGCAGCGTCAGCACCGGCTGCTGCAATTCCAGCTGGCGCGGCGCAAGCTGGCCGCGCAGCAGCCAGGGCAGCGAAAGGCTGACCGCGGCATCCGGCAATTCCATCCGCACCGCACCACCCGGCTCCACCATGCGGACCCCGGACAGGCGGAGCTCAACCGGCGAGAGATGGCCCTCGCGCCAGCCCTGCCAGCCGATGCTGGCGCGATGGATTTCGAAGCGCGCCTCGGGCGGCGTGCCGTTCGGGCCGGGGATGTTCACCTGGTCGGCGATCGCGGTGGCCAGGAAGGGCAGGTCGATCGGGCCCTGGGACAGCCGGAAGGCAGCCGCCCCGGTCGCCAGCAGCAGCAGCACCGCCAGCGCCGAGAGCAGCCGCAGGGCGCGATGCGCCTCTCGCGCCACTTGACCGGCGGCGCGCCTCATCGCCACGCTGCGCTCCAATGCCGAATGCCCGGTCGATCCCCACCCTGCCCGAACCCGCCAGGCTCCCGGCCGCGCCGCCCCGCGCCATGCCGGCCCTGCCCCGTCCGCATGACGCGGAGGCCGCCAGCCAGCTCGCCGGTCGCTTCGCCGAACGCGGCGCGGCGGAGCGAAGTTTCGGCGCCACGCCGGAAGGCACCGCGCTGCTCGCCGCGCTCGGCGGGCACAGCCCGTATCTGGCCGATCTGGCGCTGCGCGAATCCGCCACGCTGCTGCGGCTGATGGAACGCGGGCCGGATGCGGCCTTTGCCCTGGCGCTGGACCCGCTGGGCCGGGCCGACCCGGCGGCGACCCGCCCGGGCGTTGCCAGCCTGCTGCGCCAGGCCAAGCGCCAGGCCGCGCTGATCGCGGCGGTCGCCGATATCCTGGGGCTCTGGGCGCTGGACCGGGTGACCGGCGCGCTGTCCGACCTGGCCGATGCCTGCACCGACTATGCCTGCGCCCATCTGCTGCGAGAGGCACAGGCGCGCGGCGACCTGAAGCTGGCGGGCGGCGCGGCGCGGCATGATCCGCGCGCCACCTGCAAGGGCTCCGGCCTCATCGTGCTTGGCATGGGCAAGCTTGGCGGGCGGGAGCTGAACTACTCCTCGGATATCGACCTCATGGTGCTGTATGACCCGGAGGCCGCAACCTACGACGCCGACCGCGCCGGCGCCATCTATGTCCGCCTCGCCCGCGACCTGGTGCGGCTGCTGGATGAGCGGACGGAGGATGGCTACTGCTTCCGCACCGACCTTCGCCTGCGGCCGGACCCGGCGGCGACGCCGCTGGCCGTCAGCCTGCCGGCGGCGATCATCTACTATGAGAGCATGGGACAGAACTGGGAACGCGCCGCCATGATCAAGGCGCGACCCGTGGCCGGGGACCGCGCGCTGGGCGAGCATTTCCTGCGCGAGATCCGCCCCTTCGTCTGGCGGCGCCACCTGGATTTCGCCGCCGTGGCCGACATCCATTCCATCAAGCGCCAGATCCACGCCCATAAGGGCCACAAGGGCGCCAATGCCCAGGTGCAGGTGGCGGGCCATGACGTGAAGCTCGGCCGCGGCGGCATCCGCGAGATCGAATTCACCGTGCAGGTGCTGCAACTGATCTGGGGCGGCCGCGACCCGGCGCTCCGCGACCCGACCACGCTCGGCGCGCTGGCGGCCCTGGCGGCCGCCGGCAAGATCGACCGCCGCGCGGCAGCCGACCTCGCCGACGCCTATGGCTTCCTGCGCCAGGTGGAACATCGGTTGCAGATGGTGGCAGACCGGCAGACGCACAGGCTGCCGGAGGATGCGGCGGGGCTGGCCAACATCGCTTCCTTCATGGGCTTCGATACGCCGGAGGCCTTTGCCAGCGCGCTCACCGGCCACCTGACCCGGGTCGAGCGGCGCTATGCCGGGCTGTTCGAAACCTCGCCCGATCTTTCGGCCGGCGACGAGGTGCAGGGCGACCTGGTCTTCACCGGGGTGGAGGACGACCCGGCGACGCTCGCCACGCTGCGCGGCCTGGGCTTCCAGAACCCGGCCGCCGTCGCCGCCACCGTGCGTGGCTGGCATCACGGCCGGGCGCGCGCGACGCGCAGCGAAAGGGCACGCGAGTTGCTGACCGCGCTGATGCCCAGCCTGCTCGCCGCGCTGGCGAAGCAGCCGCAGCCCGATGCCGCGCTGATGCGGCTGGATGCCGCGCTGGCGCGGATGACGACCGGTGTGCAGGTGCTGTCCCTTCTGGCGCGCAACCCGGCCTTGCTCGACCGGCTGGCCTTCGTGCTCGGCGCGGCACCACAACTGGCCGACCACTTCGCCCGCAACGCCGCGGCGCTGGACGGGTTGCTCGCCGGCCACGCCGCCCCGGGCAACGACCCCGCCGCCTCCCTCCCCGCCTTGGTCAAGGATGCGCGCTTCCTGGAGGAGGCGCTGGAGGCGGCGCGGCGGCTGGTGACGGAGGGCAAGTTCGAGATCGATGCCGCCGCCCTGGAAGGCCGGCTGGACACGGACGCCGCCGGCCTCGCCCGCAGCGCGCTGGCCGATGCCGCGATCGGCGCGCTGCTGCCCCGCATCGCGCAGGATTTCGCCCAGCGCCACGGCAAGGTGGCGGGCGGCGCGCTGGGGGTGGTGGCACTCGGCAAGCTCGGTGGGCGGGACATGCTGCCGGGTTCCGACCTCGACCTGATCCTGGTCTATGACCATCCGGCGGAGGCGCCGGACAGCAAGGGCGGCACCAAATCCCTCGCCCCCTCCCAGTATTTCGCGCGGCTGGCCAACCAGATGGTCGGCGCGCTGACGGCGCCGGGGGCGGAGGGCCGGCTGTATGAGGTGGATATGCGGCTGCGGCCCTCCGGCTCGAAGGGTCCGGTCGCCGTCTCGCTTTCGTCCTTCGCGCGCTATCACGCGGAATCGGCCTGGACCTGGGAACGCATGGCGCTGACCCGGGCGCGCTTCGTGGCCGGTGCGCCGGCGCTGAAGCGGAAGGTGGAGGCGGCGATCCGCCAGGCGCAGACGCGGAGCGCGGACGCCACACAGGTGCTGGCCGATGCGCGGGCGATGCGGGCGCGGATGCTGCGCGACCTGCCGGCGGATGGGCCGTGGGATGTGAAGCACCGGCCGGGCGGGCTGGTGGAGGTGGAATTCATCTCCCAGGCGCTGCAGGTGGCCCATGCCCACCGGCTGCCGGCGGTGATTTCCCCCACCACGCGCCTCGGGCTCGCCGCCCTGGCCAAGGCGGGCATCCTGCCGGAGGCGGAGGCGGCGGCGCTGGTGGCCGCAGACCGGCTGTGGCGCGCCATCACCGCGCATCTGCGCCTGACCGTCGGCCGCTGGCCGGAGGAAACGCTGCCGGAGCCGGTGGCGCTGGCGCTGGCCGCCGCCACCGGCCAGCTGCTGCCCTCGCCGGTCGCCGCAAGCGCCACGATTGACCAACCGGCCTACCGCGCACAGATGCGCGCGGTCGCGCAACAGGTGCGCGAAAGCTTCACCCGCCATATCGGCAGCCCCGAGCAGCCCTGACCGGAGCCATCCTCATGACCGACGCGACCGAAGGCGCCCCCGCCCCGGATTTCTCCATGCCCGCCTCCGGCGGCCGCACCGCCAGCCTGGCGGAGCTGAAGGGCAAGCCCTTCCTGCTGTATTTCTACCCGAAGGCGGACACGCCCGGCTGCACCAAGCAGGCCTGCGGGCTGCAGGAGGCACTGCCCGCCCTCGGCAAGACCGGCCTGACCGTGATCGGCGTCTCGCCCGACCCGATGAAGCCGATCGAGAAATTCGCCCAGAAATTCAACCTGACCTTCCCGCTGGCCTCGGATGAGGACCACAAGGTGGCCGAGGCCTATGGTGTCTGGGTCGAGAAGTCGATGTATGGGAAGACCTACATGGGCATGGAGCGCTCCAGCTTCCTGGTGGCCGCCGATGGGCGCATCGCCAGGGTCTGGCGCAAGGTGAAGCCCGAGGCGCATGCGGCGCAGGTGCTGGAAGCCGCGAAGGAGTTGTGATGGATCAGCAGGCCGGACCCGGATACTCAGCGGAGGCAGCGCAGCAGAAGCTCAGCCCCGATGCCGTGGCCTGGGCCTTCCGCCTGCTGATCGGCCGCGAGCCCTTCTCGGCCGAGGAGGTGGAGGCGCATCGCAACCTGCCGGATCTGGCGACGCTGCGCCGCGCCTTCTCCAACACCTGGGAATTCTACGACTTCTTCGATGCCGCGGTGGAGGGCGTGCCGGCCTATGGCATGCCGCTGTTCCTGATGCGCCCGCCCGCCGACCCCGCCTTCCCCTATCGATTCGAACCGCCGAGCCTGGAGAATCCGGTGGGGCAGATGTGCACCGCCGCGCAATTCGACGACCCGGTCTTCGCCGAGATCGCCGAGGCCATGGGCATGGCGCCGGGCCGCACCCGGCGAAGCTGGGAACAGGCCTGGATCGTCTCCCTGCTCGCCACCCATGGCATGATCGCCGCCGGCAAGCAGGCGATCGGCTTCGGGGTGGGGCGCGAACGCATTCCCTCCCTGCTCGCATCCCGCGGCGTGCGCGTGCTGGCGAGCGACCTGCCGCATGAGGCGGAGGATGTGCAACTGCCGCCCGGCGCGCAGCAGATGGCGCTGTTTCACCCCGAGATCCTGCATCTGGAGGATTTCGAGGCGATGGTCGGCTACCGCGACATCGACATGAACCACCTTCCGGCCGATCTGGATGGGCAGTTCGATTTCTGCTGGTCGGCCTCCGCCGTGGACCGGACCGGCTCGCTCGCCGCCGCCAGCGCCTTCCTGGAGGAAAGCCTGCGCGTGCTGAAGCCGGGCGGCATCGCGGCGCATACCTTCAGCCTCAACATCACCTCCGACGTCGCGACGGTGGACCACCCGACACTCGCCGCGCTGCGGCGGCGGGACCTGGAGGCGCTGGCGGCGCAGATCCAGGCGCAGGGGCATGAGATGCTGCCGGTGAACCTGCATCCCGGGCTGGAGCCGCAGGATGCGGAAGTCGCCACCAATCCGGCAGGCCCGCCGCGGCCGAAGCACCGTCATGGGGCGCTGGTCCTCACCTCCTTCGGCCTGGCGCTGCGGAAGGCGGCGTGAAACCAGGCCAACTTCTTTTTTGCGGAGGGTTCGGCTAAACCGCCCGCCAGCCGGGCCTGTTCCGGGTGTCGGGTGCTTCGGGCCTGATTTTTCGTTCTGCCGTGCGTTTCATCGCTTCCGGGGCGGAAGCCGGGCCTGTCCCGCCGCCGCCCTGTTGTCGCGCCCGATCGGAGGCTGTCTGCCGCATGCTGCGTGATCTGCTGTCGCTGCCCGGCCGGGTCCTCCAAGTGCAGCGGCGGCTGGAAGCTGCCATCGCCTATTTCGCCGCCCGTACGCATCCGGTGCACTACACGCCCACCGCCTATCTGGGCGACCACACGGCGCTGACGGTGCTGCAGGGCCGGCTCAAGATGTTCGTCGACACCCGCGGCAACGACATCGCCCCGCATCTGCTGATCGAGGGCACGTGGGAGACCAACTACACCAGCCTGTACGAGAAGATGATCCGGCCGGGCGATACCGTGCTCGACCTCGGCGCGCATCTCGGCGTGTATTCGCTGCTCGGCGCGCTGGCCGTCGGGCCGACGGGGCGGGTCGAGGCCTTCGAGCCCAATCCGCGCTACGCCGCCCTGCTGCGGCGGTCGCTCGCGGTGAACGGTTTCACCGGGCATGCCAAGGTCAACAACATGGCGGTGGGGGCGGAGGAAGGCATCGCGGAGCTGCTGTTCTCCTGGGAATGGGGCGGCGGCGGGCATCTTTCCATCCATCCCGGCCATGTGCCGGAGGATGGCGTGGCCCAGGCCTGCCGTGTCGTCGCCCTGGATGCGATGTTCCCCGACCCGGCCTTCCAGGTGGACATGGTGAAGATGGATGTGGAGGGCACCGAAGCCCGTGCGGTGCATGGCATGTGGAACCTGCTGGCGCGCTCGCCGCGCGCCAAGGTGATGTTCGAATTCGCCCCCGGCATGCTGGCAGCGCAGGGCAGCAGTGCCGCGGAACTGGTTCAGCTTTTCGACCGGCTGGGCTTTCGTTTCTGGAACATCGGCGAACGCTCCGATCTGGAAGCGGTGGATGTGGAGACGCTCAGCGCCATGACCGATGGCGTGCGGAACATCCTGGCGGCGCGGGAGCTGCCCGCGCTGGCCTGAGAATTGAGGGAGGCCGGCCGCATGACATCCCGCCCTGCCGTGACCGCCGGCGTGCTGATCACCTGCGGCGTGCTGTGCGCCGCGCTCGCCATGGGGCTGCGGAACTCCTTCGGGCTGTTCCTGGCGCCGATGACGGAGGCCAATATCTGGACCGCCTCCGGCTTTTCCTTCGCCATCGCCTTGCAGGTGCTGCTGAACGGCATCAGCCAGCCGATCTGCGGCCAGGTGGCGGATCGCTATGGCGGGCGGGCGGTGGTGATGGGCGGCGCGGTGCTCTACGCCATCGGCATCCTCGGCATGCTGATGGCTGTGCAGCTGGGCGTCTTCACCTTCTTCGCCGGCGTGGTGATGGGCATCGCGGTGTCTGCCGCCGGCATGCCGGTGATCATCGCGACGCTGACGCGGCTGCTGCCGGAAAGCCAGCGCGGGCGAGCGGTGGGGCTGGGCACGGCGGGGTCTTCCTTCGGGCAATTCCTGGTGGTGCCGCTGGCCGGGATCGGCATCGGCACGCTGGGGTGGGAGACGACGCTGGCGCTGATGGCGGCCGCGGCGCTGCTGATGATCCCCCTCGCCTGGACGCTGGGCGAACCGCCGCGCGCCAAGGTGGCGCCGAAGGATGAGGAAACCGCGCGCCAGGCGCTGCGCCGCGCGCTGCGGACACCAACCTTCTGGTACCTGTTCTTCGGCTTCTTCGTCTGCGGCCTGCACATCTCCTTCCTGACCACGCATCTGCCCGGCTTCGTGCATTACTGCGGCCTGCCGGTGGCGGTGGGCGCGGGGGCGATCGGGTTGATCGGGCTGTTCAACATCGGTGGGTCGCTGGTCTCCGGGGAGCTGACGCAGCGCTGGAAGCGGCGGGAACTGCTGGTGATCATCTATGCCGCGCGCGGCGTGCTGATCACCGGCTTCATGCTGCTGCCGAAGACCACGACGACGGTGATGATCTTCTCCGCCCTGATGGGGCTGCTGTATCTGTCCACCGTGCCGCCGACCGTAGCGCTGGTGGCGCGCAATTTCGGCACGCGCTGGCTGGCCACCATTTTCGGCCTGGTGTTCCTGGGCCACCAGCTGGGCGGCTTCACCGGCGCCTATATGGGCGGCGTGGTGCTGGACATGACCGGGTCCTACGATTTGATGTGGTGGATCGGGGTGGGGGCTTCCGCCTTCGCGGCGCTGGTGCACCTGCCGGTGAAGGACCCGCCGCTGGCGCGTCCGGCAGGGGCGGCGGCGTAGAAGCAATTTTTTGGTGCGTGCAGAGGGGCTGCTCAAGGCGCGCAAAGGGGCACTGGTTCCCCAAACCTTGTTGTTCTGGGAAAGACTTTTGCGACCGCCGCACCGGGCCATGGTCGCTTGGCTGCCTTCCTGGTCATGCGCTTTGATCCAGAGGAGTAGCGCCACGGAGTAGCCCCCGACCCACCGCCAGCTCGTGCGCTGAACCATGTCTGCACGACGGCTTTATCGGCTTTTCAGGCGTGCGCTCAGAATGGGCCGAAGCCCGGTCCGCTGGCGCGATCACTGAGGGATTCGCCTGCTCCGCGCGGCACGTCCGGACGCTTCCGGCGGCGTCGGGACCGGCTGAGGAGTGGACCGGCTGGGGAGTGGATCGGCTTGCGCGAAACCAGAGCCCAGGCGCCGGCTTGAACGCGGTAGCCGCTCTTGCCGTTTGCATGCGCTCCAATCCAAGCAACGTGCCAATACACGCGGCAGACAGGGTCGAAAATGGACGGTCACTCGAACCGCGATTAGGCAGATCAAATCTTGAACGTCGCCGAATCGATATGCCTACAAAAAATGATACTTTGAATGAGCGGCACTCATCAATCCGTGAGCCAATACGATTCTTCAGCCGCCCCTCCGCCTCAGCCGATAAACTCAACCGGAATGAGTGCGGCCTGATCCAGGTCGGCGTGAAGCGCCGCCCTGCTTGCGAATGGGCGTCGGATGTTCCTTCTGATCGGCGAGCCAGAGGACACGACCATAGCGTCCACCCGGCGGGCAATGGTCGCGCTCGGGCATCCTACGTTGCATCTCTCCGAGGCGCAGCTTTACGGCACCCCTTTCGAACTGCATCGCAACGGCCCTCGGGTCGAAGGCACCCTGTTCCCCGTGGCTGCGCAGCCCTTGCCCCTGGCGGAAGTCTCCGGCGTGCTCCTGCGCGTGCGGCGCGCCTGGTGGCCCGAGGATGGCTTTGATCTCCCTGATGCAAGCTTCGTCTTCCACGAGACACTCGCTGCATGGATCGCTGTCCTGAAGGCCTTGAAGGTGCCAACGGTAAACGACTTCGGCCTGGGTTGGTGGCTCGGCGATCCAAGCTATCCAGAGGCCCTGCGCCAGGACCTGGCGCGGCACCTCAAGCTGCGCGCCCCGCCGTCACGCGCGGGGGCGGCCGGGATCGAGGAGTGGCTCGTCGCTGGCAGGCTGGTGCTTGGCCCTTCCGGAAACGCCGCGCCCACGGCATTGGCGGGCGAAGCGCTGCGTGACTGGCAGCGGCAGACCGGCATCCACTTCGCCCGGGTGGACCTCGCCTCCGACGGTGACGCGGTGCTGGCGGTCGATCCCTTTCCTGGCATGCCGCCCGGGCCGGCGGGCCCGGCGGACCGCGTCGGGGACGCGCTCGCGCGGCTTCTCGTCGGAGCGGCCCAATGATCCTCGTGATCGGATCTGGGCGGGACAAGGTGTTCCCGGTCCTCGTCGAGCGGCTGCGGGAGGCTGGGGCGCAATTCCGCGCCCTGGACGAGGACGCGCTGGACCGCCCGATCGACATCGTGGCGGAGGAGGACGGCGCAGGCCACCTGCTGTTCCGCATCACCGGCCAGGATTGCGACGGGCGCGTCCCGATCCGGGCCATCTTCGTGCGCCATGCCGTGGCCCGCACCCTCGATCCGGCGGTCACCGAGCCGCTTGGCGCGCTTCAGGTGGCGCTGAACCTGATGCTGCTCCAGGTTCGCTGCCCGGTTGTGAACCCGCCCGCGCACGCCTTTTCGAACTACAGCAAGGTCTATCAGCTCGGCCTGCTGGCCGAGATGGGCTTCGAGGTGCCGGACACGCTTCTGACCAACTGCCCGCAAGCCGCTGCGGTCTTCAAACCGAATTGCGGAAGCCGCGAGATCATCTTCAAGGGCGCGAGCAACATGATGACGCTCGTGCAGATCCTTACCGATGCAAGGCGCGCCCGGCTGGTGCATCTGCCGAACTCGCCGACCGTGTTCCAGGAGCGGATTCCGGGCGAGGACCTGCGCGTTCATGTCATTGGCGAGGAGTGGATCGCCACGCGCCTGGTCAGCGAGGATGCGGATTACCGCCGCGCCGCCTTCAACGACGAAAGGGTGCGCGGCGAGGCGGCGATCCTTCCGGACGGGCTTGGCGAGCGTTGCGTGGCCGCGACCCGCGGGATGGGGCTCGTCGCCTCGGGCATTGATTTCCGGGTCGAGCCGAGTGGCCGGCATGTGGTGCTGGAGCTCAACCCCTTCCCGCAGTTCACCTTCTACGAACGGCTCAGCGGCCAGCCGATCATGGCCGCGCTGGTCGCGCACCTGATGCAGCTTGCCGCCGCCCCGGGCGGCGCGGACAGCAATCTGTTGGTCTGACACACGGCGACTGGGCAAGGCCGGCTTGTCGGCGCCCAGAAAATCCGAAGGAGGATGAGACCATGGCGGAAGAAAGCGGTGACAAGGGCGCTGCCCGCAAGGAGCCGATGATCGACCAGTCCAACCGGCCTAGCGCGATCGACTTCGACTCCGAGATCTCGAAGATGAAGGTCAGCGATCTTTCCGCACTCGTCGGCGCGCACATCGAGGTGCTTAAGGCGGAGAAGGAGATCGCCAAAACTGAGAAGGAACTCTCCAAGTCTGAGAAGGAGGGCTTCAAGAGCGAGAAGGAGAAGGAGATTCGCAAGCCCGAGAAGGAGTTCTCGAAACCTGAGAAGGAGGCCTTCAAGGGTGAGAAGGAGAAGGAGATTCGCAAGCCTGAGAAGGAGTTTTCCAAACCTGAGAAGGAGGGCTTCAAAGGCGAGAAGGAGAAGGAAGCCTTCAAGCCAGAGGGCCTGAAGCCTGAGGACAAGCCGATCGACTTCACGATCGAACGCATCACCGAGGTGGTCCTTGAGCGGGTAATGGCCGAGCTGCAGCGGCGAGGACAGCTCCGCTGAGGATCAGATGAGGTAAAGCCAATTATCACGATGGCCGATTGGCGGCGGCGACGCGGCGTGGGGCAGTTCCTGAACGATGGCCTCACGCGGCACCACCCGGGCGCTTGGGCGCAGACGGGCCACAGACCCCCCCTCGTCGACGCAGCCCCCGGCGATCAGGCTGCCGGTGCCGGCCCGACCGCCAGTACAGCGCAATAGCCGCTGCAATTTCGCGCGCTCGACCGATTTGGCATGTCGCGTGGAAGTTTGCCCCCCTCTTCCCCACCCGAACAACACCGCGGCAGACCCGGGCGGGCAGCAATAGCCGCCACCCCCCTGCCCGCGCTATGCTGTTTCCCAATGGTGAAGGAGCGCGGGATGCGACGGTGGATGCTGGTGGCGGCAGTGGCGGCAACGGCCCTTGGCAGCAGCGCCGGGGCCCAACAGGGACCTCAGCAGGGTGAACTGCCGCATGCCTGGGTGTTCGGGTCCTGGACCGGCGGCATCTTCCCGCCCGGCGAGACCAGCGGGCCAAGCTGCACCGGCCAACCCTCGGTGATCTTCACCAAGGATGTGGTGCTGCGCGCCTCCGTCTTCGATGTCGCCTACCGCCAGCGGATCATCGAGACGGTCCAGGCCAGCCCCGACGTGCTGGAGTTCCGCTTCGTGCCGGCCGCCGGGCCGACCGGGCCGCTGGCCTCCCGCCTGCCGGCGGACCTCGGCTTCGGCTGCCCGACGGGGCCGAACACGCTGCGGGTGGAACGCCGCGGCGCGAACGAGATCGCCTTCCCCAACTGCACCGACTTCCCCTCCCCGTTGCAGCGCTGCGTCGGCAACTGAAGCCGTGCGTATCGCGCTGATCCACGCCCTGCGGCACTCCCCGCCGCCGATCGAGGCTGCCTTCGCCGAAGCCTGGCCCGAGGCGCGGCTGATGAACCTGCTGGATGACAGCCTCTCGGCCGACCTGGCGCGGGATGGTGCGCTGACGCCGGCGATGACGGAGCGTTTCCTGACGCTGGGCCGCTACGCGCGCGGCACCGGGGCGGATGGGGTGCTGTTCTCCTGCTCCGCCTTCGGTCCCTGCATCGAGGCGGTGGCCGCGGATCTGGCACCGATCCCGGTGCTGAAGCCGAATGCCGCGGCGATAGAGGAAGCCGTGGCGATCGGCAAGCGCATCGGCCTGCTGGCGACCTTCCCCGGTACGCTGGCTTCCATGCCGCCGGAATTCCCGCCGGGCGTGGAGGTGGTGCCCTGCCTGGCGGAGGGTGCGCTGGCCGCGCTGGATGCGGGCGATGTGGCGGCGCATGACCGGCTGGCGGCGGAAGCCGCGCGGCGGCTCGAGGGCTGCGACGTGATCCTGCTCGGACAGTTCAGCCTGGCCCGGGCGGCCCGGGCCGTATCCGCCACCACGGGATTGCCGGTGGTGACGACGCCGGGGAGTGCGGTGCGGCAGTTGAAGGCGCTTCTGGGCGCATGATCACGGTTGCGTCCGGCGCGGGCGCCCCAATCTCCGGCATGTCACGCTCCGGCATGTCGCGCGCGCCGGCATAGCGTTGCAGCGCCTCGATCCGCTTTTCGATCGGCGGATGGGTGGCGAACCAGGCGGGGCCGAGGCTGTTCGCGCCATCATGCAGCAGCAGGGCGCGCATCTGGCCGGGCAGGCCTTCCATCGCCTCCTGCCCCACCAGCTTCCGCAATGCGCCGGCCATGGCGTCCGGGTCCGCCGTCATTTCCACCGCCCCGGCATCGGCCAGGTATTCGCGGTTCCGCGACAGCGCCATGCGCAGCACGATGGACAGCACCCAGGCCAGTGCCGCGATGGCCAGGGCCAGCATCACGAGCAGCATGGCGCCGCCCCGGCTCTTGCCGTCGCCACCGCCCGTCCCGCGCGGCAGGCGCCGCAACCGGCCGAGGCGCATGCCGCGCCACATCACCTCCCCCACCGTGGTAATCACGCCCGCGAAGACCGCGGCGACCACGCCGAGGCGCGCATCGCCGTTGCGGATATGCGTCAGTTCATGCGCCACCACGGCGCGCAATTCGCGCGGCCCCAGCGCCTGCATCAGCCCGCGCGTCACCGTCACCGCGCCCTTGTCGCGCGTCAGGCCGGAGGCGAAGGCGTTGCGCGCCTCGGTCTCGATCACCGCCAGCCGCGGCATCCGCATGCCGCGGCTGATCGCCAATTCCTCCGTCATGTTCCACAGCGCCGGTTCCTGGTCTCGCGTCACCGGCCGGGCGCCGGAGATCATGTCGATGATCCACTGGTTGGAGAACCAGGCGATGGCGAACCAGATGGCGGAGATCAGCAGCGCCACCGGGATGGCGGCCGGCAGCAGGCCTATCGAATCCCGCAGCCCCTGCTGGAAATCAACCGCCTCGGCGGCGGCGAACAGCAGGGCGACGGACCAGGTGATCAGCGCCAGCAGCACCGGGAAGCCGGCCAGCAGCAGCACGGACCGCAGGCCGGTGTTCCAGATATGCGTCCGCAGGCCATGGGTCGGCAGCATGGCGCCGGCCCCGGTTCAGAACTTCACCTGCGGCGCGTTCTTCGTCGCCGCGCGTTCCCCCTCATCCAGCTCGAAGAAGCCACGCGGGCCGAAGCCGAGGGAGCCGGCGAAAAACACGGCCGGGATGGATTGGATGGAGGCGTTGTATTCCGCGACGCTGTTGTTGAAGAAGCGCCGCGCCGCGGCCAGCGTGTTCTCCACGTTTGAAAGCTCGCTTTGCAGCGCCAGGAAGTTCGTGTTGGCCTTGAGGTCCGGATAGGCCTCGGACAGCGCGAAAAGCCGGCCGAGCACGGCGCCAAGCTGGCCTTCGGCGGCGGAGGCCTGTTCCGGCCCCTTCGCCTGCACCGCGGCGTTGCGCGCCTGGATCACCGCCTCCAGCGTGCTGCTTTCATGCGCGGCGTAGCCCTTCACCGTCTCCACCAGGTTCGGGATCAGGTCGTGGCGCTGCTTCAGCTGCACCTCGATATCCGCCCAGGCCTGCGACACCATTTGCCGCAGCGAAACCAGCCGGTTGTAGATGACGACCAGCCACAGAAGCAGCAGGACGACGAGACCGAGCAGCACCCATTCCACGGGCATAATCCCTTACGTGATGAGCAGGTTTACGCGGCCGAAGCACGCTCGGACAGGATGGTGTTCGCGTGGCGGAAGGCGTCCGCCATGCGGGTCGCGGGCATGGCGCCGCTGAACAGAAGGTGGCGATCCATCAGGAAGGACGGCACGCCGTTGATGCCGCCCTGGCGCGCCGCGCCATCCTCCGCCAGTACCTCCGCCTTGTGCGCCTCGCCTTCCAGCATGGCGGCGACGGCCTCGGCCGCCAGCCCGGCGGTGCCGGCCAATTCCGCCAACGTGGCGTGGTCGCCCACATCGCGGCCGTCCTGGAAATAGCCCTGGAACAGCGCCTCCACCACAGCATGCTGCACGCCCGCGGCCTCCGCCATGCGGATCACGCGATGCGCGGCGACGGTGTTGGGCGTGCGCTGCATCAGGTCATGCCGGAAGCCGAGGCCCACGGCGCGGCCGGCCTCGGCCACATTCGCATCCAGCTCCCGCCCCCGCGCCTCGGAGCCGAATTTCTGGGCGCGATAGGCGGCCCGTAGGACGCCCTCCACAGGCATCTCCGGGTTGAGCTGGAAGGGGCGCCAGCGGATGGCGAAGTGCAGCCCCTCCGCCGCCAATGTCTCCAGCGCGGTATCCAGGTTCCGCTTGCCGATCCAGCACCAGGGGCAGATGGCGTCGGAGATGATGTCGAGCGTTCGCATGGCGGCCTCCGGGCTTCAGGCCTGACCTCGCACCCGGGGCCTCAGACGGTCAAGCCGCCGCGAAACGCCTGACACACTCAGCCGGCCTGGCGCGCCCATTCCTCCAGCCGGCCCGGCACCTGGGCCAGCACCTCCGCCCCAGCATTGGCGAAGGCCAGCCGCAGATGGCGCTGCTGGCCGGGGCCGAAGAAGGGGCCGGGCAGCGTCATCAGCCCCTGGGTCTCGGCCAGGGACGCCGCCGCCGCCTCGGCATCCGGCGCGCCATCGGGCAGGCGCAGATAGGCGAAATAGGTGCCGATGGCGTCCAGCCGCCAGCCGGGCAATTGCCCGAT
>NZ_JAUYTS010000116.1 GCF_030695085.1 Falsiroseomonas sp.
TGCCGCAATGATCCCTGACGCGGTATAGATATCGGTTTGTAAAAAGGCAAATGTCACGCCGACCGCCATGGCATCGATACTGGTGCCGACCGCGATCGCCACCAGCATCCACACCGAATTGCGCCGCGGCGGCGCATCCGCCGTGCGGCGCAGCGCGGCGTAGAGGCAGTGCAGTCCGACCAGGCCGAGCAGGGTGAAGGCCACCCAATGGTCGATCGCCGAGATATACCCCGCCGCCAGGATGCCGATGGACCAGCCCAGGAGCGGCGTTGCCGTCTCCACAACCCCGAACACCGCCCCGGTCCGCAGCGCATCGCCCACGCGCACACGCTGCACGGTCGCACCCCGGCTGAGGGCGGCGGCGAAGGCATCCACGGACATGCCGAGGGCGAGGATGGTGATGGCGATGGGGGACATGACAGGCGGTCCGAAAGCGTGGTGCGTGCCTACGACCATACCCGGCCATTCGTCAATTTCTTATTTAAAATCAGAGACTTGTAGCAATCACCTACAAATGTTCCGCAAGCTACACAAGCGGGAGTGGGTGACGTTTCCGGGTCGCGGGTTGGGGGGTTGCCAGCCGCACGGCATCACCCCATACATCCCATCGTCATCGGGGGGAGCCCATTGGGGGCTGAGAGGCGGGGCAGTCCCCGCGACCCCACGAACCTGATCCGGGTCATGCCGGCGAAGGGAACGGTGTCGTGCTCGCGCTGCCCATACCCGGATTCCGTATTGCCTTGCCGCGTGGCCTCTCGCTTGGGGGGCAGGCCGTGCTGGGCGCGCTCGACCTGCATGTGCCGGGCGGGCGGACCACTGTGCTGCTTGGCCCCTCGGGGTCCGGCAAATCCACGCTGCTGCGCCTGGTCGCCGGATTGCTGCCGGTGCCGGAAGGCGGGTCCGTGCAGGCCGAGGACCATGCCCCGCTTGCCGGGCGCGTCGCCTACATGGCGCAGCAGGATCTGCTGGCGCCGTGGCGCGACGTGCTGGGCAACATCACCCTCGGCGCGCATCTGCGCGGCCAGGCGCCGGACCTGCCGCGGGCGCGTGCCATGCTGGCCGAGGTCGGGTTGGCGACCGGCGACCAGCAAAAACGCCCGGCGCAGCTTTCGGGTGGCATGCGCCAGCGCGTGGCCCTCGCCCGCACGCTGATGGAAGACCGCCCCCTGGTGCTGATGGATGAGCCCTTCAGCGCCGTGGATGCGCCGACGCGCCACCGCATGCAGTCGCTCTCCGCCCGGTTGCTGGCTGGCCGCACCGTGCTTCTGGTGACGCATGACCCGCTGGAGGCGCTGCGCCTGGCGGACCAGATTTTCGTCCTGACCGGCGCGCCCGCCGTGCCGGTGGCAGTGCCCGTTCCTGCCGGGGTGCCGCCACGCCCGGCCGGAGACCCGGCCCTGCTGGCGGCCCAGGCCGCGCTGCTGGAACGGCTGGCGGAGGCGGTGGCATGATCCGCGGATTCATCGCCGCCTTCGGGCTGGTCCTGCTGTGGCAGGGCTTTGTCTGGCTCACTGATGTGCCGCCCTTCCTGCTGCCGGCACCCTCCCGCGTGGCGCTGGCGCTGGCGGATCGGTGGGACAGCATCCTCCATCACGCGCTGATCACCGGCACCGAGATCCTGCTCGGCCTGGCGCTGGGCTCGCTGCTCGGCATCACCACCGCGCTGGTGCTGGTGGCGTGGCGGGAGGGGCGGCGCTGGCTGCTGCCGCTGCTGCTGATGAGCCAGGCGATTCCGGTCTTCGCCATCGCGCCGCTGCTGACGCTGTGGCTGGGCTTCGGCATCGCCAGCAAGGTGGCGATGGCCACCATGATCATCTTCTTCCCCGTCGCCACCGCCTTCTATGACGGGCTGCGGCGGACGGAGCCGGGGATGCTCGACCTGGCCGCCACCATGGGCGCCGGGCGGCTCGCCACGTTGTGGCGGGTGCGGGTGCCGGCGGCGCTGCCGGCGCTGGCCTCCGGCCTGCGCGTTGCCGCCGCCGTCGCGCCGATCGGCGCGGTGGTCGGCGAATGGGTCGGGGCCTCGGCGGGCCTTGGCTACCTGATGCTGCACGCCAATGGCCGCAGCCAGACGGATGTGATGTTCGCCGCGCTGTTCGTGCTGATGCTGATGGCGCTCACCCTGTGGTTCGCCACCGACTGGCTGCTGCGCCGGGCGATCCCGTGGCAGCCCGATTCCCTTCTCACCGAAAAGGTCACGACATGAAGCGCCTTGTTTTCGCGCTGGCTCTGCTGCTGGCGCCACTTCCCGCACTCGCACAGCCGGCGCCGACGCCGCTGACGGTGCTGCTGGACTGGTTCATCAACCCGGACCATCTGCCCATCATCATCGCCCAGGAACGCGGCGATTTCGCCCGGGCGAACCTGGATGTGCGGATCATCGCGCCGGCCGATCCGAACGACCCGCCGCGGCTGGTCGGTGCACGCCGCGCCGATATCGGCGTGTACTACCAGAAGAACCTGCACCTCGCGATCGACCAGGGCCTGCCGCTGATGCGCGTCGGCACGCTGGTGGCGACGCCGCTGTCGACCCTGACCGTGCTGCGGGATGGCCCGGTGCGCAGCCTGGCGGACCTCCGCGGCAAGCGCGTCGGCTATTCCGTCGCGGGGTTCGAGGAAGTGACGATGGGCGCGATGCTGGAGACGGTGGGCCTGACGCTGTCCGACATCCGGCTGGTCAACGTGAATTTCGGCCTGTCCTCGGCGCTGATGTCGGGCCAGGTGGATGCCATTCTCGGCGGCTTCCGCAATTTCGAGCTGCACCAGCTCGACATCGAGAACCGCCCCGGCCGCGCCTTCTTCCCCGAGCAATACGGCACGCCGGCCTATGACGAGCTGATCTACATCGCCCATCGGGACCGCGTGCAGGACCCGGCGCTGCGCCGCTTCATCGATGCGACGGAGGCCGCGACCCACTTCCTGCTGAACAACCCGGAGGAATCCTGGCGCATGTTCATCGCCGGCCCGCGGCGCGAGCTGGACAACGAGCTGAACCGCCGCGCCTTCGCCAGCACGGCGAACCGCTTCTCCCCCAGCCCCGGCGCACTGGACCGCAACCGCTATGAACGCTTCGCCCGCTTCCTGGCCGATCGCCGCATGATCCGCAGCATACCGGCGCTTGAGACCTATGCGGTGGAGCTGCCGCCCGCTACGCAAGGGCGGTGAGCCCATCGATGACCGGAGGGCGCAGGCGTAGCCGAGCACCGGAGGTCTAAATCGATGGGACAAGGCGAACCGCGGTTTCTGGTCGATGCCGATGCCTGCCCCGTGCGGGACGAAATCCTGCGCGTGGCGGGCCGCTTGGGCTTCGAGACCATCTTCATTTCCAACGGCTCCCGCCCCATCCGGCCACCGGGCGGGCGCACGCGGATCGTCATCGTCACCGATGGCGCGGACAAGGCGGATGACTGGATCGCCGATGAGGCGACGCCCACGGATATCTGCCTGACCGCCGATATCCCCCTCGCCGCCCGCTGCCTGGCCAAGGGCGCCTTCGCACTGAACTTCAAGGGCCATCCCTGGACCGAGAACAACATCGGCAGCGCCCTGGCGGGCCGTGCCATGTCGCAGCATCTGCGGGAGATGGGCATGGGCGGCGGCCCGCCACCGATGGCGGGGGCGGACAAATCGCGCTTTCTCAACGCGCTGGATGCGATGGCGCAGGCGGCGATCCGGCGGGCGAAAGGCTGAAGCCGGGGCCTCAGGGGCGCACCAGCTCCACCCGCCGGTTGCGGGCGCGGCCTTCCGGGGTGGCGTTGTCCGCCACCGGCTGCGCCTGGCCAAACCCTTCCGCGGTCAGCCGCGCCGGGTCGATGCCGTGGCGCTCGACCAGGGCTTCCCGCACCCGTGCGGCCCTGCGCCGCGACAGCGCCAGGTTGAAGGCGGCCGCGCCCTCGGCATCCGTGTGACCCTCCACCCGCAACCGCAGCCCGGGCTGGCTTTGCAGCAGGGCGGCGGCCTGCGCCAGCGCGGCATCGGATTCCGGGCGCAGCGTGTCCTCGCCTGTGTCGAAGAAGACGCCGGGCAGCGTGGCGCGGCCGCTGCGGTCCAGCTCCGCCGCCAGCGTCGCGGCATCGGGCGCGACCATCTGCGTCTGCATCGGCGCCACTTCCAGCACATGCACCAGGGTGCGCTGCGGGGTGACACCGATGGCGATGAAGGCCTCCGTCGCCACGGTGGCGATTTGGCCCGTGGCGTAGCGGACATCGCCGCCGGCGCCGACATTCATGCGGTTCACCCCGTCCCAGCCCCGCCCCTGCGGCGTGCGTGCGGTGCTGCCGCAGGCGGCGCGGCCGGCGCATTCCCAATCGAGCCGGAAGCCGGGCTGTGCCTGCAGCGCGGCCAGGTAGTTGCGCAGAACCTCCAATGTCGAGCGGCCGGGCGGATTGTTGTAGGCCAGCCGGGTCAGCTTGCCCTCCCGCAACTCGATCAGCGGCGTGCCGTCCTCAAAGCCGATGATCCGCGGATATATGGTGAAGGCCTCCTCCACCCGGTCGCGCAGGGTGGCCCCTTCGTAGCGGCCGACCAGCGGATGGTCGGCCTGGGCGCGGGCCTCGACCCAGGGCAGCAGCACGGGCAGCAGCACGCCCATCAGCATGGCGAGGGCACGTCGCGTCATGGCCCATCTCCTTCCATGCCAGGCCATAGCCGATCCTGGTGCAGCCCCTCCATTGGCAAGCGCGTGAGGGGGATGGCTCAGCCAACCCGTCCCGCCGCCTCCGCCGCCAGCCAGGCCAACGCGCCGGCGCAGAAGGTGGCAACCGGCGCGCGCCGCACCGGGTCCACCACCACCACGTCGCCCCGCAGCCCCGGCGCGATGCGCCCACGGTCGGCGAGGCCCGCCGCCGCCGCCGGGTTGGCGGAGACCAGCGCCCAGGCGGCGGGCAAATCCAGCACGCCGCGCCCGGCCAGGACAAAGGCGGCTTCCAGCATCGCCGGCCAGTAGTAGTCCGAGGCCAGGATGGTCACGAGGCCCTGTTCCGCCATCGGCGCGGCGGAGCCCCAGCCGAGATGGCTGCCGCCGCGCACCACATTCGGCGCCCCCATCACCACCGGCTCCCCGGCTTCCCGCGCCGCATGGGCCACCGGCTCCGCCACCGGAAACTCGCAGATCCGCGCGCCCAGCGCCCGGAAGCCGGCGCGGGCCTCGGGGGTGGCGTCGTCATGGCTCAGCATGGGGATGCCGGCGGCGCGGGCGGCCGCCGCCAGCCGGGCCTGGGCGGCCGGAACCTCCGCCCGCCGCGCCATGGCGGCTTCGGCCATCCGGGCGAACGCGGCCACCGCGACGCCGCCGCGCTGGGCATAGGCCGCCGCCTTGGCCGGGTCGGACAGGCGCTTCAGGATGCTCGGCGTGTGGTCGTTGAAGGCGAGCAGCGCGACGCGGCCGGCCGCCATGTCGCCCAGCAACTCCTCCACCACGTCGAGATTATCGGCCTCGTGCCGGCAATGGATGCGGAGGTCGCAGCCGCATCCATTACCGCCCTGGCCGCGCAGCGCCTCCACCGCCGCCAGCGTGGCGCGCCAGGCGACGATGCCGCGCAGGCCAGGCTCCCAGGACAGGGTCACGCCGAGGCAGGCAGTGGTGATTCCGGCGGCCAGAAGCTGCGCCGCCGAATCGCGCATCGCCAGCGCGGGCGGGAAGCCGATGCCGGGGCGCGGCTGCATCTGCCGCTCATGCGCGTCGCCATGGATATCGACCAGGCCGGGCAGTACGTATAATCCGCTGGCATCAAAGCGACGCGCGCCTGATGCGGAGGTGGCGGCCACCTTCCCTTCAGCCAGCGCCACAGCTTCCGGCCGCAGCGCGCCATCGAGCAGCGCGTCGCCGCCCGCGATCAACCAGCTCATTCAGGACTCCACGACAAGCTGCGCCCGGCCCGCGGCGTAGCGGCCGATGGTGAGGTCCACCACCTCCCCGGCCGGATCGGTATTGATGCCCTCCGTCACCAGCACCGGGCGGTTGCGGGATTGCTGCAGAAGCTCCGCCTCCTCCGGCGTTGGCAGGCGGGCGGTGATGCGGGTGATGCGGCGGCGGTAATCCGGCACGCCGCAGGCGGTCAGCGCCGTGGTGATGGAGGGGTCCTGGCGCAGCAGTTCCGGCAGCCTGCCAAAGCGCGTCGCCGGGAAATGGTGGGTGCCGAGCACCAGCGGCCGGCCATCGGAGAGCGACAGGCGCTCCACCACGATCACCGGCCGGCCGCGGCGGATGCCGAGCTGTTCGGCCAGCCCCGTCTCGGCCGCCATTTCGGACACGCGCAGGATGCGCCCGCCAGGCTCGCGGTTCTGCCGGCGGATGATCTCGGAGAAGCGGGTGCGCGGGCCGAGGCTGTAATCCACCACATCCTCGGCCACGAAGCTGCCGCGGCCCTGTTCGATGCGGACCAGGCCGCGGCCTTCCAACTCCTCCATCGCGCGGCGCACGGTGTGGCGGTTGACGTTGTACAGCCCGGCGAGGTCGGCCTCCGTCGGCAGGCGGCCACCGGGGGCGTGGGTGCCGCTGGCGATGTCCCGCTCCAGCCGCTGGGCGATCTGCCGCCACAGCGCGACACCCTGGCCACGCGCGAGCAGACCGCCGGCGGGCAGGGTTTCGCGCCCGTTCGGGTCGTCCGTCATGGCGTGGGATGACCCCTTGCTGCCTGGTTCGTCATGGAAAGTTCAAACCCCTCCCGGCCGGCTTGTGCGAGTTTTGCTTGACCTTATCGGGGCGGATGACTAGTTGTCTAGACAAATAGAGCGCCCCATGACCGAGACCCTGGCACCCCCCCTTCCCGATCCTCCCGCACGTCGCCGCTGGATGTCCATCCTGGCCCGCGCCGGCGCGGACGAGATCGCCGCGCGGCTGGACCACCTGCCCGCCCTGCCCGGCCACAAGCGCCTGCGCGGGCCGGAGACCGGGCTGGTGATGGTGCGCGGCCGCACCGGCGGCGATGGCGCGCCCTTCAACCTGGGTGAGATGACCGTGACGCGCTGCGCCGTGCGGCTGGCGGATGGCACGGTGGGGCATGGCTATGTCGCCGGCCGCGATGCGCGCCAGGCGGAGCTGGCCGCGCTGCTGGATGCGCTGATGCAGGACCCGGCACGGGCGCCGGCGCTGGAGGCGGCGGTGATCGGCCCGCTGGAACAGGCCCAGTCCGAGCGCCGCGCGGCCCAGGCCCGCAAGGCAGCCGCAACGCGCGTGGAGTTCTTCACCATGACCCAGATGCGATGAGCACGAACGCCCCGGGCGCCACCGGCACCAAATCTCCGGGCGCCACCAGCACCACCTTCCCCGGCTTCGCCGACCCGGTGTTGGACGCGCAGGCCAGCTTCCGCGCTGTACTCCAGGCGATGAGCCGCCCCGGCCAGGTGCAGCGCGTGCCGCATCCGCCGGAGCTGCCGCCGGGCCTTTCGCCGGCCGCCGCTGCCGTGCTGCTGACCCTGGTGGATGCCGAGACGCGGCTATGCCTCAATGCCGGCCCCGTCGCCGCGGCCTGGGTGCGCTTCCATTGCGGCGCGCCACTGGTGGCCGCCGGGGCCGCGCAATTCGTGCTGGATTCAGAAGCCGGCCTGCTGGCGCTCGACCCGGGGAATGAGGAGGAGCCGGAGCGTGGCGCCACCCTGATCCTGGAGGTGGCGGCGCTGGCCGAAGGCAGCGGCTGGAAGCTGACCGGGCCGGGCATCCGGGACGAACATCGGCTGCAGGTGCGCGGCGCCCCTGCGAACTTCCTGGCCGACTGGGTCACGAACCGCGCGCGCACGCCTTGCGGGGTGGATGTGATTCTCTGCGCGGGCGACGCCATCGCCGCCCTGCCGCGCAGCGTCGCGATCGAGGAAGGCTGAGCCATGTATGTCGCGACCAAGGGCGGTGAGCGGGCGATCGGCGCCGCCCATGCCTGGCTGAATGAGGCCCGCCGCGGCGATCCTGCTCTCCCCGAACTCACCGCCGCCCAGGTGGAGGCGCAGCTTGGTCTCGCGGTGGACCGGGTGATGGCGGAAGGGTCGTGCCACGACCGCGGCCTCGCGGCGCTGGCGGTGAAGCAATCCCGCGGCGACCTGATCGAGGCCGCCTTCCTGCTGCGCGCCTATCGCACCACCCTGCCCCGCTTCGGCGCCAGCCAGCCGCTGGACACCAACGCCATGACCATCCAGCGCCGCATTAGCGCCACCTACAAGGACCTGCCCGGCGGCCAGGTGCTCGGCCCGACCTTCGACTACACCCACCGCCTTCTCGACTTTCGTCTGGCTGCGGCGGGCGGGTTGCCCAGCGGGGCGCCCGAAGCGGAGCCCAGCACGGAAGCCACGCCGCGCGTCACGGAAATGCTGGCGCGCGAAGGCCTGATGCAGCGCGAGCCGGCCTGCGAGGATGAGCCGGGCGATTTGACGCGGGAGCCTTTGTCCTTCCCCGCCGATCGTTCCCTGCGCCTGCAGGCGCTGGCGCGCGGCGATGAGGGTTTCCTGCTGTCGCTCGGCTACTCCACCCAGCGCGGCTACGGCAACAACCACCCCTTCGTCGGCGAAATCCGCATGGGCGAGGTGGCGGTGGGCTTCACGCCGCCGGAGCTCGGCTTCGAGATCGACCTCGGCGACATCACCGTCACAGAATGCCAGATGGTGAACCAGTTCAAGGGCAGCCGCACGGAGCCGCCGCAATTCACCCGCGGCTACGGCCTGGTCTTCGGCCATGGCGAGCGCAAGGCGATGTCCATGGCGCTGGTGGACCGGTCGCTGCGCGCGGCGGATCTCGGCGAGGCTGCTGATGCGCCGGCGCAGCAGCAGGAATTCGTTCTGTCGCATTGCGACAATGTGGAGGCCACAGGCTTCGTCGAGCATCTGAAGCTGCCGCACTACGTCGATTTCCAGTCGGAACTGGAGAACGTGCGGACCATGCGGGCAAGCGTGGAGGCGGCGAAGTGAGCGGCTACAACTTCGCCTATCTGGATGAGAGCACAAAGCGGATGATCCGGCGCGCCATCCTGAAGGCCGTCGCCATCCCCGGCCACCAGGTGCCCTTCGGGTCACGCGAAATGCCGCTGCCCTATGGCTGGGGCACGGGCGGCATCCAGGTGACGGCGGCGGTGCTCGGCCCCACCGATGTGCTCAAGGTGATCGACCAGGGCAGCGACGACACCACCAATGCCGTCTCCATCCGCGCCTTCTTCCGCCGCACCGCCGGCATCGCGACAACGGAAAGCACGGACGCCGCCACCATCATCCAGACGCGCCACCGCATCCCCGAACGCAAGCTGCGGGAGGATCAGATCCTGGTCTACCAGGTGCCGATCCCGGAACCTCTCGGCCGGCTGGAACCCCGCATCGCGGAAACGCGGCGGATGCATGGCATGGCCGATTACGGGCTGATGCATGTGAAGCTGTACGAGGACATCGCCCGCCACGGCCATATCGCCACCAGCTACAGCTACCCGGTGATGGTCAATGGCCGGTACCTGATGTCGCCCTCCCCCATCCCGGCCTTCGACAATCCGAAGATGGACCAGATGCCGGCGCTGCAGCTGTTCGGCGCCGGGCGGGAAAAGCGGATCTACGCCGTGCCGCCCTATACATCGGTGAAGAGCCTGGATTTCGACGACCACCCCTTCCGGCCGATCCGCGCGCCACATGCCTGCGAGCTGTGCGGATCGCGCGACACCTATCTGGACGAAGTGCTGACGGATGATGTCGGCGGTCGGATTTTCGTGTGTTCCGATACGGATTTCTGCGCGGAGCGGCAGGCGATGAAGGAAGCGGCGGAATGAGCACGCCCCTCCTCACCGCCCGCGACCTGACCCTCCGCTTCGGCCGCATCGCCGCGCTGGATGGCGTGGGTCTGGAAATTCATCCCGGCGAGGTGGTCGCCATCGTCGGGGAATCCGGCAGCGGCAAGACCACGCTGCTGCGCGTGCTGTCGGGCCTGATGCGCCCGGATGGCGGCGAGGTCAGTTACCTCGGCCAGGACGTGCTCGGCATGAGCGAGGCCGCACGCCGCCGGCTGATGCGGACCGAATGGGGTTTCGTGCATCAGAACCCGCGCGATGGGCTGCGCATGGCGGTCTCCGCCGGTGGCAATATCGGCGAGCGGCTGATGGCCACCGGCGCCCGCCATTACGGCAATATCCGCGAGCAGGCCGCCCATTGGCTGACCCGCGTCGAGATCGACCCCGCGCGGATGGATGAGGTCCCGGCCAAATTCTCCGGCGGCATGCAGCAGCGCCTGCAGATCGCCCGCACCTTGGTGACCCTGCCAAAACTGGTCTTCATGGATGAGCCGACGGGCGGCCTCGACGTCTCCGTCCAGGCCCGGTTGCTGGATTTGATCCGGGCGCTGGTCGCCGATCTCGGCCTCGCCGTGCTGATCGTCACGCATGACATCGCCGCGGCAAGGCTGCTGGCGCACCGGATGCTGGTGATGCGGCATGGCGTGGTGGTGGAAAGCGGCCTGACGGACCGGGTGCTGGACGACCCGCAGCACCCCTATACGCAGCTTCTGGTCTCCTCGGTGCTGGCGGCATGACCATCTCCCTGGCCACCGAGGGTCTTTCCAAGGTTTTTCGTCTGTTTCTGCAAGGCGATGTCCGCATCCCCGTCCTCGCCGATGTGGATTTTGCCGTGCATCCCGGCGAATGCGTGGCGCTCACCGGACCTTCCGGCGCCGGAAAGTCCACGCTGATGCGCTGCCTCTACGGCAATTACGGCGCCGGGTCCGGCCGCATCCTGGTCCGCCATCGCGGCGCGCTGGTGGACCTGGCCGCCGCCGACCCGATGCTGGTGCGGGAGATACGGCGGGAGACGCTGGGCTATGTCTCCCAGTTCCTGCGCGTCATCCCCCGCATCGGCGCCCGCGACATCGTGGCGGAACCGCTGCGCGCGCGAGGCGTGGCGCCGGAAGCCGCGCTGGCGCGCGCCACGGAGTTGCTGACCCGCCTCAACCTGCCGCCCCGCCTGCACGGACTGCCACCCGCCACCTTCTCCGGCGGCGAGCAGCAGCGTATCAACCTGGCGCGTGGCTTTGCCGCGGACTACCCCGTGCTGCTGCTCGATGAGCCCACCGCCAGCCTCGACCCGGTGAACCGCCAGGTGGTCGTGACGCTGATCGCGGAGGCCAAGGCCCGTGGCGCGGCGCTGATCGGCATCTTCCACGACACCGAAATCCGCGACCAGGTGGCCGATCGCCTGTTCGAAGTTTTGCCAATCCAGGACGCCGCATGACCTCCGAGATGATTCTGACCAACGCGCTTCTGGTTCTGCCGGGCGAGGTGCTGCCCGGCACGCTGGTGATCCGCGGCGACCGCATCGCCGAAATCCAGCCCGGCCGCAGCCACGCCCCCGGCGCCATCGACCTGGACGGCGACCACCTGATCCCCGGCATCGTCGATGTACATACCGACAATCTGGAACGCCAGGTGCAACCGCGTGCCACCGCGCGCTGGCCGTCCCGCTCCGCCATGCTGGCGCATGACAGCCAGACGGCAGCCGCTGGCGTGACCACGGTGCTGGACGCGCTGTGCCTCGGCGACCTCGGCTTCGATGCCGGCCGCACCCAAACCTTCGTGGAGGGTGTGCAGGACCTGGACGCGCTGACCGGCACCGGCCTGCTGAAATCGGACCATTTCCTGCATCTGCGCTGCGAAATCCCGGCCGCCGACATGCGGGAACTGGTGGAGATGGCGGCCGACCATCCGCTGGTTCGCATGGTCAGCTTCATGGATCACTCGCCGGGCGTCGGCCAGTACCGGGACGTGGAACGCTACCGCCAGATGCGCATCCGGGGCGGCAAGACGGCCGAGGAGGTCGACAAGCGCATCACCGAATTGCTGGAGACGCGGGAAAGGCTGCTGGAGCCGAACCGCCGCTGGCTGCTGGACCGCGTGGCGCATCGCAAGCTGCCGCTGGCCAGCCACGATGATGACAGCCCCGAGGGTATCGCCCGCAATGCCGCGGATGGCATCACCATCAGCGAATTCCCGGTGACGCTGGAGGCCGCCCGAGCTGCGAAGAAGCTCGGCGTGCAGGTGATCGCCGGCGCGCCCAACATCGTCCGCGGCGGCAGCCATTCCGGCAATGTGGCGGTCTCCGACCTGATGCATGACCAGGCAGTGGATGTGCTGGCCAGCGACTATGTGCCGCCCGCCATGGTCGAGGCCGCCTGGCTCGCCGCCGGCCAGGGCCACACCACCCTGCCGGCCGCCATCGCGATGATCACCGGCACCGCCGCCCAGATGGCGGGCTTCACCGATCGCGGGCGGTTGGAGGCCGGGCTGCGGGCAGACCTGGTGCAGATCCGGCCGCATGAGGGGCACGCGGTGGTGCGCAGGGTCTGGCGCGCGGCGGAGCGGATCGCATGATGCGAGCGGATCATGCAAAGAGGCGCGCCTGATGCGCGCCGGCATCTACTGGGCGCCACGCCTCGAAGACCCGCTGCATAAGCTTGGTTCGCAATGGCTGGGGCGGGATACGGAGACCGGCGCCACCCTGGCGCAGCCCGGCCTGCCCGGCCTCGACATTGCCGAGATCACCAGGGATGCGCGCGGCTACGGCCTGCACGGCACGATGAAGCCGCCCTTCCGCATCGCCACCAGCTATGCGGCGCTGCGGGCGGATGCGATGGCCCTGGCGCTGCGGACCCGGCCCTTCGCCCTGCCGCCGCTGCAACTGGCCGAGCATCACGGTTTCCTGGCGCTGCTGGAGACCCAGCGTTCGGCGGAGTTGCAGGCACTGTGCGATGCCTGCGTCGCCGGCCTCGACGCGCATCGCGTGCCGCCGGCGGAAGACGAGATCGCCCGCCGCAAGCCCGAACGCATGACCGATCGGCAGCGGGACAACCTGCACCGCTGGGGCTACCACTATGTCTTCGAGGAATGGTGGTTCCACGTCACCCTGAGCCGCCGGCTGAACGAGGCGGAAATGGCCGTGGTGCGCCCGGCGCTGGCCGCCCATCTCGGCGATGTGCCGGCGCAGCCGCGCCGGGTGACAGAGATCTGCCTGTTCACCCAGGCGGGACCGGGCGCACCCTTTCTGCTGGCCGAGCGTCTGCCGCTGCTCGGTTGAGGGCTTCCAGAACCCGCGCCACGCCCTGTTCCACGCTGCCGTCATTCTGCACCGTCTCGACCTGCAGGGTGGCGGGCAGCGCGGCCTCCCGCGCCAGGCGGGCCTCGATATCGGCAGCCGATTCGCGGCCCCGGGCGGCCAGCCGCGCCGCCAGCACGGATGGCGGGGCGGTGATGTTCAGGATGCGGGTTGGGTAGCGCGTGGCCGCTTCCGCCAGCACGGTGCGGGACAGGTTGGCGACCACCACGCGGCCCTCCGCCATCGCCACCTCCATGGCGGAGGGGATGCCGTAGTGCAGCCCATGCGCCTCCCACCACAGGGCGAAGCCGCCTTCCTGCTGCAACCGGCGGAATTCCGCGATGCTGATCGGGACATGGTTTTCGCCGCCCGCCTCGGCGGGGCGGGTGATGTGGCGGCGGGCGAAGATGAAGCGGGCATCACGCGCCAGCAGCAGCCGGGCGGCTTCCATCAGCGTATCCTTGCCCGCCCCGGAGGGCCCGACCACCGGTACCAGCATTCTTGTTCCGCACCGCAATATTGACCGTGACGCTTCTGCCTGCGCCTATCGGCGATCTCAAGCAGCAGTCTCAAGCCGCCAGACGGAAATACCCGCAAATGTTCACGACGCGCCCCGAAATCGCCGGCACTTTCGGTGTCGTCGCCTCCACCCACTGGATCGCCTCGCAGGTCGGCATGGCGGTGCTGGAACGTGGTGGCAATGCCTTCGACGCGGCAGTGGCCGCGGGCTTCACCCTGCAGGTGGCGGAACCGCACCTGAACGGCCCGGGCGGCGACTGCCCGATCATCATCCACGATGCCAAGGCCGGCGCGCAGCGCGTGATCTGCGGCCAGGGCGTGGCCCCGGCCGGGCTCAGCGTCGCCCATGTGAAGGGCGAGCTGGGGCTGGACCTCATCCCCGGCACCGGCTTCCTGCCCGCCATGGTGCCCGGCGCCTTCGATGCCTGGGCGCTGATGCTGCGCGATTACGGCACCTGGTCGCTGCGCGACGTGCTGTCCTACGCCATCGGCTACGCCCATCGCGGCATCCACTATGTGCCGCGCGTTGTCGCCACGCTGAACACCGTGAAGCCACTGTTCGAGACCGAATGGCCGACCTCCGCCGAGATCTGGCTGCGCAATGGCGGCCCCGTCGCCGGCGGCCTCTACGCCAACCCCACCCTCGGCCGGACCTGGGAGCGGGTGCTGCGGGAGGCGGAGGCGGCAGGGCATGACCGCGTCGCGCAGATCGATGCGGCGCGCAACGCCTGGTATGGCGGCTTTGTCGCCGAGGCGATCGGGGAATTCTTCGCGAAGGAGGCGCTGCTCGATGCCTCCGGCCAGCGCCACAAGGGCGTGCTGACGGCGCAGGACATGTCCCATTGGCGCGCCAGCCAGGAAGCCCCGCTGCGGCGCGATTATCGCGGCCACACCATGCTGAAATGCGGCGTCTGGAGCCAGGGGCCGGCGATGCTGCAGACCCTCGCGTTGCTGGAGGGCTTCGACCTGGCGGGCATGGACCCGATGGGCGAGCAATACGCCCACACCGTCATCGAATGCATGAAGCTGGCCTTCGCGGACCGCGAGGCCTTCTACGGCGACCCGGATTTCGTCGATGTACCGATCCACCATCTGCTGTCCGACGAATACGCCGCGGAGCGCCGCAAGCTGGTGGGTGAGGCCGCCAGCCTCGACCTCCGCCCCGGCAGCCTGCCCGGCATGGCGACCCCCTGGGTCGATCATGATGCGGTCAGCCGGATGGAATTGCTGACCCGCGCGCCGGGGGCCGGTGAGCCCACCGTGGCGCGGCTCGGCGTCTCGGGCGCGGATACCTGTCACATCGATGTCATCGACGCCCAGGGCAACATGGTCTCCGCCACGCCGTCCGGCGGCTGGTTCCAATCCTCCCCGGCGGTACCGGGGCTGGGCTTCTGCCTGGGCACGCGCGGGCAGATGTTCTGGCTCGATGAATCGCTGCCGAACGGGCTGAAGCCGGGCAAGCGCCCACGCACCACGCTGTCCCCGGCCATGGCGCTGAAGGATGGCCGGCCCTGGCTGAGCTTCGGCACGCCGGGTGGCGAGCAGCAGGATCAGTGGCAGCCCATCATGTTCACCCGCATGGTGGACCACGCCATGGGCATCCAGCAGGCGATCGACGCACCGTCCTTCCACACCGAACACTGGCCGAGCAGCTTCTGGCCGCGCGTCGCCCGCCCCGGCAAGGTGGTGCTGGAAGGCCGCTATGCGCCGGAGGTCGCGCGCCTTCTGACCGCCCGCGGCCATCTGGTCGATGTCGGCGGCGACTGGTCCGAGGGAAGGCTGACCGGCGCGCGGCAGGAGGCGGATGGTCAGCTATTCGCCGGCGCCAATCCGCGCGGCATGCAGGGCTATGCGGTTGGGCGCTGACGGCGAGGGTTAATGCTTGCGGGCGGCCTCGTTCTTGCATTGAATTGACTGGTTCAATGCCCTCCCGGAGTCCCCCCATGATTCGCCGTCGCCACCTGCCCGCCATCGCGGCAGGGCTGCTCGCAACGCCTGCGCTTGCCCAGGCACCCTGGCCCGCGCGCCAGATCCGCCTGGTGGTTCCCTACCCGCCCGGCGGCGCCAGCGACATCGCCGGGCGCCTGCAGGCGCAGGCCCTCGCGGAGGGTCTCGGCGTGCAGGTGGTGGTGGAAAACCGCTCCGGCGCCGGCGGCACCATCGGCACGGCGCATGTCGCGCAATCCGCGCCGGATGGCTACACGGTGATGATGGCGAGCCCGTCCTCGCATCTCGGCGCGCCGCTGCTGTTCAAGACGCCGGGCTATGAGGGGGTGGATGACTTCACCTCCATCGCCAGCTTCGCCACCGGCACCGCCATGGTCTGCGTCACCCCGAGCCTGCCGGTGCAGAACATCCAGGAACTGGTGGCCTATGCGAAGGCCAATCCGGGCAAGCTGAACTACGGATCCGCCGGCGCGGGTGGCGCCAACCACATGCTCGGCGTGCTGTTCATGCAGCGCACGGGCACGGAGCTGACGCATGTGCCCTATCGCGGCGCGGCGCCTGCGCTCGCGGACCTCATCGCCGGCAACATCCAGGTGGTGTTCGACAGCTATTCCGGCGTCATCGGCACGGTGCGTGCCGGGCAGATACGCGCGCTGGCCGTGACCAACCCGACGCGCTGGCCGCTGGCCCCGGAATACCCGACGGTGCAGGAACAGGGCGTGCCGAATTACGACCTGCCCAGCTTCTCCGCCGTCATGGGCCCGAAGGGCATTCCGGAGCCGATCGTGATGCGCATGAACACCGCGATCAATGAGGCCCTGAAGAAGCCGGCGATGATCGAGCGCCTGGCCGCCAACGGCAACGCCCCCTTCGCCAGCACGCCGGCGGAATTCACCGCGCTGATGCGGGCCCAGCGCAGCCTGTGGCAGGAGCTGGTTCGCTCCACCGGGCTGCAGCCGGAATAGGCTGCAGCCCGGCTTCGGGCGTCAGGCCTTGGCGGCCTGCGCCCGGAGCTGCGCGATGGTGGCGCGGTTGGTCACCTGTTCCGGATTCGTGCGGATCTCGATGATCGCCGCCTTGCCGCTCGCCTTGGCGCGCTGGAAGGCGGGCACGAGTTCATCGGTCGCTTCCACCACCTCGCCATGGCCGCCGAAAGCCTCGATGAAGCGGGCGAAATCCGGGTTGGTCAGCTTGGTGCCGGAGACGCGGCCCGGATAGGTGCGCTCCTGGTACATGCGGATCGTGCCGTACATGCCGTTGTTGAACACCAGGATGATCGGCGCCACGCCGTGGTGGAAGCAGGTCGCCATTTCCTGCCCGGTCATCAGCGCACCGCCGTCGCCGACGAAGCAGACCACTGTGCGGTCGGGATGGGTGATCGCCGCCCCAATGGCGGCCGGAATGCCATAGCCCATGGCGCCATTGGTCGGGCCGAGGAAATCCTGCCCCTCCCGCACATGCATGAAGCGGTTCGGCCAGGTGGCGAAATTGCCAGCGTCGGAGGTGTAGATGGTATCCGCCGGCAGCACCTTTTCCAGTGCCTGCAACGCCACGGCCAGGTTCAGCGGGCCGTCATAGCTCGGCGCCTTGGCCTGCGCCTCCCGCGCCGCGCGCACATCCTTCCGCCAGGCGCCCCAGCGCGGCGCCTCGATGCGCGGCAGCGCCGCGGCGGCCTGAGCAAAGGCGTTGATGTCCGCGGTGATGCCCAGCGCCACGCGATGCACGCGGCCGATCTCCGCCTGGTCCTGATGCACCTGGATGATCGGTTGCTTTCCGGCGAAGTCGAACAGCGTGTAGCCCTGGCTCACCGGCTCCCCAAGCCGCGTGCCGAAGGCCAGGATCAGGTCCGATTCGCGCGCCTTGGCCACCAGCCCGGCATCGGCGCCAACCCCCAGATCGCCCGCATAATGGGCGGAGGTGCCATCGAACAGGCCCATGCGGCGGAAGGACACCGCCACGGGAATGTCGTTGCCCACCAGGAAGTCGCGGATGGCGGCGCGACCCTCCGGCGACCAGCCGCTGCCGCCGAGAATCGCCAGCGGGCGCTCCGCGCGGCCCAGCATCTCCATCATGCGGTCGAGCGCGGCGGGGGCGGGATAGGCGGGCATCACCACGCCCGGTCCGATATCCGGCACGCTGGCCAGGTCCTTCTGCATCTCCTCGCTCAGCGCCACCACCACGGGGCCGGGGCGGCCGCTGGTCGCGACATCGAAGGCATGGGCGATGAGTTCGGGAATCCGCGCCGCCTCGTCGATCTGCGTCACCCATTTGGCGATCGGGCCGAAGAAGCGGCGGTAGTCCACTTCCTGGAAGGTTTCGCGATCCGTCTCGTTCATCGGGATCTGGCCGACCAGCAGCACCAGCGGGGTGCTGTCCTGGAAGGCGACATGTACGCCGATGGCGGCGTGGCAGGCGCCGGGGCCGCGGGTGACGACGGCAACGCCGGCCTTGCCGGTCAGCTTGCCATGGGCTTCCGCCATATGCACGGCGCCGGCCTCGAAGCGGCAGGTCACCAGCTCGATGCGGTTGCGCTGGTTGTAGAGCCCGTCCAGCAGGTCGAGGTAGCTTTCGCCCGGCACGGCGAAGACATGCGTCGCGCCATTGGCAACCAGCGCATCGGCCAGAAGCTGCCCGCCCGTACGGGCCTCGATGCCAGTGGATTTCTGTGCTGCCGCATGCGCCATGCCGGACTCTCCCGTGATTGCTGCCGGGGATTTAGCGCGGGATGCCGCCCGCGCCTACTCCGCCGGCCTCATGCGGGGTCGGCGCGGGCCGCTACCCTGGCCGGCCCCGGGCGGCCCGGGGCGGCCCGGGGCGGGTAGAAAGCACCGGCGGCTACTCCGCCGGCGCCGGGTGGTGCAGGGGGCGCTGGTTCTCCAGCTCCGACAGTTTCTGGGCGATGGCGCCGATCGGCTTGGTGAAGGGCGCCAGCAGCAGATACAGCGCAGGCACGGCATAGAGCGTGAGGAAGGTGGAGAAGGTCACCCCGCCCACGATCACCACGCCCAGCGCCTGCCGGCTTTCCGCCCCCGCCCCCGTCGCCATCGCCAGCGGCAGCGCGCCGAAGGCGGTTGCGATGGAGGTCATCAGGATCGGCCGCAGCCGGGTGACGGACGCCTCCAGCACCGCGTCATGCACGGAAAGGCCGCGGTCGCGGAGCTGGTTGGCGAATTCCACCACCAGGATGCCGTTCTTCGCCATCAGCCCGATCAGTAGCACCAGCCCGATCTGGCTGAAGATGTTGAGCGAAAGCCCCGTGAAGTGCAGCGCCAGAAGGCCACCCGTGACCGCCAAGGGCGTCGACATCAGGATGATGAAGGGGTGGATGAAGCTTTCGAACTGCGCCGCCAGCACCAGGAATACCACCAGCAGCGCCATGGCGAAGGTCACATAAAGGGCGCTGGAGCTTTCCTTGAATTCCAGGCTCTGGCCGCGATAGCTGATGCGGGCTTCCGGCGGCAGCACTTCCCGCGCCACCTGTTCCATGAAGCCGAGCGCCTCGCCCAGCGTGTAGCCGGGGGCGAGGGAGGCGGTGATGGTGATCGCGCGCACCCGGTCCTCCCGCGCCAGGGATTGCGGCCGCGCCCGTTCGCTCAGCGTCACCACATTCGAGAGCGGCACCAGCCCGCCCTGGGCGGAACCCGCGCCGGCGATCAGGCCAAGCTGACCGCCATTGCTGGTGCGGACAAAGATGTTCTGCAGGTCGTAGGGGCTGGCGCGGTCTTCCTCCCGCGCCTGCAGCAGGATCTGGTATTCCTGTCCGCCCTGGACATAGGTGCCGACCTGGCGCGAGCCGAGCATCGTCTCGATGGTGCGGCCCATCGCCTGGATGGAAACGCCAAGCTCGGCGGCCTTGCGGCGGTCGATCTCGACGCGGATCTCGGGCTTGGTCTCGCGGAAGTTGCTGTCCAGGTTCAGCAGCCGCGGATTCTCCCGCGCCCGCGCCAGGAAGGCATCACGCCACTGGACCAGCATATCGTAGCTGTTGCCGCCGATGACGAACTGTACCGGCGGCTGGAAGCCGCGCTGGCCGAGCGAGGGCGGGTTCAGTGCGAAGGCGCGCACGCCCGGAATCGCCAGCAGCCCCGGCATCATCTCCGCCGCCAGCGCCTGCTGCTTGCGGTCCCGCTGGCTCCATGGCGCCAGGCGCATGAAGATATTGGCGACATTGGCCTGCGCCGGGCGCTGGAAGCCGCCGACGGTCGCGAACAGGGACGCGATCTCACCGCTTTCCACATAGGGCTGCAGCACCCGTTCCACCCGCTCCACATGCTCGGTGGTGTAGGCGAAGGAGGCACCTTCGGGCCCGGTGGTCGGGATGATGATGACGCCGCGATCCTCGGTCGGCGCGAATTCCTTGGGCAGGGCGATGAACAGCAGCACCGCCAGCCCGGTCAGCGCCGCGACGCCGCCCATGGTCAGGATCGGCGCGGCCAGCGCCCGGCGCAGCGTGCTGCGCAGCACCCAGTTCATGCCGAGGAAGAAGGGCTCGGTCCAGCGCACCAGCCGGCTTTCGCCCTGGTGCGCGCGCAGCAGCTTGGAACACATCATCGGCGTCAGCGTCAGCGCGATCAGGCCGGAGAACAGCACCGAGGCCGCCAGGGCGAAGCCGAATTCGGTGAACAGCCGCCCGGTATTGCCGCCCATGAAGGATAGCGGCACGAAGACCGCGATCAGCACCAGGGTGGTCGCGATGACCGCAAAGGCAATCTCCCGCGCCCCGCGCAGGGACGCCAGAAGCGGCGCCTCGCCTTCCTCGATGCGCCGATGGATATTCTCCAGCACCACGATCGCATCATCCACCACCAGGCCGATCGCCAGCACCAGCCCCAGCAGCGTCAGCACATTGAGCGAGAAGCCCAGTGCCGACAGCGCGATGAAGGACGCGATGATGGAGACCGGGATGGCAACCGCCGGAATGATGGTGGCGCGCCAGGACCGCAGGAAGAAGAAGATCACGACGACGACGAGGATCAGCGCGATCATCAGCGCGTGCTGCACCTCATAGATCGACTGCGCGATGAAGGTGCTTTCGTCATAGCCGATGACGACATCCACCCCATCCGGCACGGTGGCGCGGATGCGCTCCACCTCCGACTTCACGCCTTCCGCCACCGAGAGCGTGTTGGCCGTGGATTGCCGCAGGATGCCAAGGCCGATGCCGGGCTTGCCGTTGATGCGGTAGCCGCCGCGGGTATCCTCCGGTGCCACCTCGATCCGCGCCACATCGCCCAGCAGCACCTGGCCGCCGGCGGAGCGCGCCAGCACCACCTGGCGGAACTGCGCGGGTTCGCTGATGCGGGTATCGGTCCGCACCGTCAGCTCTCGCGCCGTGCCTTCGATGCGCCCGCCCGGCAGCTCGATATTCTCGCGGCGGATCGCGTCCTCCACGTCCTGCACCGTCAGGCCGCGGGCCGCGAGCGCCTGGCGGTCCAGCCAGATGCGCATCGAGGGCTTGCGCTCCCCCAACACCAGGACCTGCGCCACGCCTTCGACGATCGCGAGCTGGTCGGCGAAGCGGCGGCGGGCGATCTCGGTCAGTTCCATGCCGGAAAGCTGGTCGGAGACCAGCGCCACCCACAGGATGGGCCGCGCATCGCCATCCACCTTCTGCACCACCGGCGTATCAGCCTGGTCCGGCAGGCGGGCCAGCGCGCGGGCCACGCGGTCGCGCACATCGTTGGCGGCCGCATCCACATTGCGCGAGAGCTGGAACTCGATGGTGACCTGGCTGCGTTCGTCGCGGGAATTGGAGGTCATCACCTTGATGCCCTCGATCCCGGCCACCGCGGCCTCGATGATCTCGGTGATCTGGGTATCCACCACGCCGGCGGAGGCGCCGAGATAGGTGGTGGTGATGGAGACCACCGGCGGGTCGATCGCGGGGTATTCCCGGATCGGCAGCTTCATCAGCGCCGCCATGCCCAGCACGATGAGCATCAGGCTGATGACCATCGCAAAGACGGGTCGCTTGATCGAGACGTCCGAGAGCACCATCGCGCGGCTTCCCTGGGCTAATTCTGCAAATCCGCCGGCTGTCAGGACGTCGGGCGGGTCATCGTCTCGGTCACGCGCACCGGCGCGTCGTTCCGCAGGCGCTGGAGGCCGCGAACCACGACAACGTCACCGGCATCGATGCCGGAGACCACTTCGACCTCGCCGCGCAGGCGCTGGCCGAGGCGGACCTCCAGGCGCTTCGCCCGGTTGTCGCGGATGGCATAGACGAAGCTGCGGTCGCCCAGCGGGTCGATCGCTTCCTCCGGGATCAGCAGGGCATTGGCACGGGTCGCCAGCACCAGCTCCACCGTCATGAACAGGCCGGGCTTCAATGCCTCATCCGCATTGTCGAATTCGCTGATGACGCGGACGGTGCGGGTGTTGGTGTCGATCCGCGTGTCGATCACGGCGACGGTGCCGGTGAAGCGGCGATCGCCGAAGGCGGCGCTGCGGGCAGTGACCTGGCTTCCGACCTGGACGCGGGCCAGGAAGACCTCCGGCACCGAGAATTCCACCCGAACCCGGGCGATATCGTCCAGCGTGGTCACCACCGTGCCCGGCTGCACCAGCGCGCCGACGCTGACCTGGCGCAGGCCGACCCGGCCGGGGAATGGGGCGGCGATGCGAAGTTCCTCAAGCCGTGCGGCGGTGGCGCGGACCCGGCCCTCCGCCTGGCGGGCCTGGGCTTCCAGGGTCTCCAGCCGCTGGGCGGCGATGGACTGGCCTGGCTGCAACTGCCGGGCGCGCTGCACCTGGCTGCGGGCGTCGTCATACTGGGCGCGGGCCTGGTCCAGCTCGGCGCGCAGGGCAGCGGCTTCCATATCCACCAGCATGTCGCCGGCGGCGACCTTCTGGCCTTCCTCGAAGCGGATATTGGTGACGATGCCGGAAACCTTGGCGGTGATCGCCACGGCGTTGCGGGCGCGGACCGTGCCGACCGATTCGGTGCGGTCCACCACCGGCCCGGTGCGAACCGGCGCGACGGCAACCCCCACCGGCCCACCCGGGCCGCCGCGCTGCTGCGCCGTGGGGGCAGCCGCTTCCAGCCCGACCAACGCCAGCGGGCGCGGCAGGCCAACCCGCTCACCGAAGACGTGCCAGGCCGTTCCGACCCCCAGGATAAGGGCCATGACGGCAAGCTGGGAGGATGTTCGCATTCGACACCAGTTCTGACAGCGTTGTTCTGGCCCAGCGGCACTTGCCGGGGAAGGCACCGTTACTGTTCGTCACCAGTCGCAGGCGGGGCATCATGCAACGTGCATGGCTGCGCGCAAATGACCTCGGGTCCGGGATTATGCAAGGTGGGCCACGGCGGGCGCCATGCAAGCTTCATGCCCAAGGGACAGGGCACGGCATGGCGCGCCAGCCCCTTCCCGCCGCGCCGCCGCCGCGCCAATCTGCGCAGCCTAGAGGCAGGAGTAGCGGTTATGCGAGCCATCTTCGTCATGGTGAAATGCGAGATGGGCCAGGCCTATCGCGTGGCGCGGGAGATGGCCGATGGCATCCCGGAACTGTCCGAGATGCATTCCACCAGCGGCCAGTATGATTTGTTGGGCAAGTTCTACCTGGAGGCGGACCAGGATATCGGGCTGTTCGTGGTGGAACGGGTGCAGAGCGTGCCGGGGGTGAAGGACACCTATACGCTGCAGACCTTCAACGCCTTCTCCGGCGGCAAAAGCTGACCTACGCCGCCCCCGGCGGCAGGGGCTGCAACACGCAGCAACAATCGCCGCGGCGCGGACATAAAGCCGCCCTTGGGGTGCCGCAGCCGCCGCCCATGTTGCAGGGTGTCGGAGGAACAACACCATGCGCGTATTCCCTGCCCTCGCCCTCGCCACCACGCTGCTGCTGGGCGCCTGCCAGAATCCTGATGGCAGCGTGAATGTGCCGGCTTCCCTGGCGCTGGGCGCCGGCGCGGCGCTGGGCGTGGCGGCCATTGCCTCGGCGAATGACAACAGCCATCGCCACCGCGGCTACTACCGCCAGCCGCAATACGGGTATTCCCGGCCCTATTACGGCCGGGGACACGGGTACAACCGCGGCTATCGCGGCTGGTGAATCAGCCCCTCGCGCTTAGCCCCAGGTCTTGAACTGCGGCATGCCGGAGATTGGCGGGGCCGCCTTGAGCGCCGCGATGTCCGGCACCGGCCGCGCCAGGCTGGCATCGCCCGCCACTGCCGCCTCGATCGCGGCCGCGACCGCCATCACCAGCGCATCGCCGCCGCGCGGACCCACGATCTGCAGGCCGAAGGGCATGCCGGCCTCGTCCACGCCAAGCGGCAGGCTGATGGCGGGATGGCCCACCAGCGTTACCGCATAGGCCAGTGAAAGCCAGTGGAAATAGGTGCGGGTCGGCTGGTTGTCGATCTCGGACGGGTACAGCTCCGTCCAGGGGCGCGGGCTGATGGTGATGGCCGGGCTGATGATGATGTCGTGGTTCTGGAAGAAGCCCTGCCAGCCACGATAGATGCGGGTCTGGTCGCTGGCTGCGCGGGAATAATCCGACAGGCTGTAGCGCAGCCCTTCCTCGACATTGGCGATGATGTTGGGCCCGCAATCCTGCGGCCGTGTCCGCACCTTCTCGGCATGGGCCGAAAGGAAGCTGGCCGCCCGCAGCACCTCGAAGGCCTCATCGGTGCCGCGGCAATCCGGGGTGGCTTCCTCCACCCGGCCGAATAGCGGGGTCAGCGCGGCGACCCGGCTGGCGAAGACGCGGCGGATGTGCTGCTCGGTCGGCGAGATGCCGAAATCGGCCGTCGCGGCGACGCGCAGGCTGCCCAGATCCACCGCCATCGGCGGGAACAGGTCCCGGTCGCCGCCACGCACCCGGCGGCCCGGCAGGGTATAGGCCAGCGGGTCCTGGGCATCATCATCCGCCATGGCGGACAGCAGAAGCGCCGCATCGGTCGCGGTGCGGGCCATCGGGCCGAGCACCGGCAGCGCCGACCAGCCATGGCCGCGCCGTTCCGCCGGCACCAGGCCCGGCGAGGGCCGATAGCCGACGATGCCGTTGAAGGCCGCCGGGTTACGCAAGCTACCGCCGGTATCGCTGCCCGAGCAGATCGGGAACATGCCGCAGGCCAGCGCCACCGCGGACCCGCCGGAGGACCCGGCGGCGGAGCGCGTCGGGTCGAAGGCATTGCCCGTGGCGCCATAGACGATGTTGCGGGTATTGGCGCCGGCGCCGAATTCCGGCGTGTTGGTCTTCGCCGTAACGATGGCACCCGCGCGGCGGATGTTGGTCACCATCGCCTCGTCCCGGGTCGGGATGTGGTTCGCGAAGATCGGGCTGCCCCAGGTGGTGCGCAGCCCTTCCACCTCCTCCAGATCCTTGATGCCGATCGGCAGGCCGTGCAGCGGGCCGAGCTTGGCGCCGCTCATCACATCGGCCTCCGCCTGCTTCGCCGTCTTGCGCGCCCGGTCCTCATCCAGCGCCACCACGGCATTCACCGCATGGTTCACCGCGGCGATGCGGCCGAGGCAGCTCTCCAGCAGTTCCACCGGAGAGAGCTTCTTCACGCCGATCAGACGGCGTGCCTCGACGGCGGTGAGATCGCAGGGTTCGGTCATGGGCGAGGTCCTTTCCTGGGCGGGCTCAGTAGCCCATCGCGCAGCCATCCTTGCGCGGGTCGGAGCCGCCGACCAGACAGCCGCGCGCGCGATCGATCAGGATGGCCTGGCCGCCGCCATGCGGCTTGTCGACCAGCGCGCAGTCATGGCCGAGGCGGTTCAACCGGTCGATCACGCCGGGCGGGATGCCGCGCTCGACCTGGACCTTGCCCTGGTAGGGGAACAGCCGCGGCGCATCCAGCGCCTCCTGCACATCCAGGCCGTATTCGAAATGGTTGGCCAGGAAAAGGGTCTGGCCCATCGGCTGGTAATGCCCGCCCATCACGCCATAGGGCATGATCGCCTCGCCATTCTTCATCACCATGCCGGGGATGATGGTGTGCATCGGGCGCTTGTCCGGCGCGATGCAGTTCGGGTGGCCTTCCTGCAGGCGGAAGCCGAAGCCGCGGTTCTGCAGCATGACGCCCGACTTCTCGGCGAAGATGCCGGAGCCGAAGCCCTCGAACAGCGAGTTGATGAAGGAACAGGCGTTGCCGTCCTTGTCCACCACGGTGAGGTAGACCGTGTCCTTGTGCTTCTGCCAATCGGCCTGGCCGGCCTCCGGCAGTTCCGCCATCGCCTTGCCGTCCGTGATCAGCTTGGCCAGGTCGGTGATGTAGCCCTCCGACAGGAGCTTCGCCAAAGGCACCTCGACCTGGGACGGGTCGGCCAGGAAGGCGTCGCGGTCGCGATAGGCCAGGCGGGCGGCCTCGATGTGGCGGTGGAAACGCTCGGGGCTCAAAGCCCCCTGCTCCACCGTGCCGAGCTTCTCGATCATGCCGAGGATCATCAGCACCAGCAGGCCGCTGCCATTCGGCGGGCACTGGAACACCTCCATGCCGCGCCAGCCTCGGCTGATCGGGTCGACGAATTCCGCGACCGTCGCGCCACGGGCGAAATCGGCCTCGGTGTGGAAGCCGCCGGCGGCGCGCAGGGTGGCCACCATGTCGGCGGCGATGTCGCCCTCATAGAAGGCCTTGGCGCCATGCTTGCCGATGGCGCGCATGGTGGCGCCCAGCGCCGGGTTGGTGAACTTGTCGCCGAGCTTCGGCGCCGCGCCATCCTTCAGGAAGTACTTCGCCGCCCCCGGGTGCTTGGCCAGCTTGCCGACCGAGGATTCCCAATCGGACGCCACGCGGCCGGAGACGAAGAAGCCCTCCTCCGCATAGCGGATGGCGGGCGCCAGAAGCTCATCCATCCCCTTGCGGCCATGCGCCTTGTTCAGCGTCTCCCAGGCCGAAATCGCGCCCGGCACCGTCACGGAATGGGCGGAGGTCGGCAGCATGGCGGTCAGGCCCGCGGCGCGCAGCGCCTCCGGCGTCGCACCCATCGGCGCACGGCCGGAGCCGTTCAGCGCGATGACCTGGCCCTTGCCGGCCGGGGCATACAGGCAGAAGCAGTCGCCGCCGATGCCGGTCGATTGCGGCTCCACCACGCCCAGCACCGCCACCGCCGCAATCGCCGCATCCAGCGCATTGCCGCCTGCCCGCAGGATATCCAGCGCGGCGAGCGTCGCCTGCGGCATGGAGGTGGCGGCCATGCCGTTGGCGGAATAGACGGCGCTGCGGCCGGGGGCGTGGAAGTCGCGCTTCATGCTGGTACTACCTTCTGGCAAACTGTCGACACTGCTTTTGACGCCGCTGCGGCCGGCCGGCAACCCGACCGCGCCGCGCGTCATCCGCTTATTGGGTCAGGAATCCGCCATCGATCACCAGGCTGGTGCCGGTGACCATGGCGCTGGCCGGGCTGGCCAGGAAGACGATGGCGCCCGTGATGTCCTCCACCGTCATGATCCGCCCGAGCGGCATGCGGCGGATCTGGCTGGTGCGGACTTTCTCATCCGCCAGGAAGGCCTTGGTCAGCGGCGTCTCGACAAAGCCCGGCGCCACGGCATTCACCCGGATGCCCTTCGGGCCGAGTTCGAAGGCCATCGCCTTGGTCAGACCCTCGATCGCGTGCTTGGTCGCCGTGTAGACGGTGCGGTTGGCGCCCGCGACATGACCATTGACCGAGGACAGGTTGATGATCGCCCCGCCCCTGCCCTGTTCGACCATGCCCTTCGCCACCGCCTGCGCCACGGTGAACATGGCGCGGATATTGAGGTCCAGCAGCCGGTCCACCGAGGAATCGGGCACCTCCAGGAAGGGTTCGCGGATATTGGTGCCGGCATTGTTCAACAGGATGTCGAAGGGGCCGGAGGCTTCGACCAGCGCGCGCACCGCCTCCCGGTCCGTCACATCCAGCTGCGCGGCGCGGGCGGCGTGGCCGGCCTCGCTGAGGGCGGTCGCGGTTTCCTCCAGCTCATCCAGGCTGCGAGCGGCCAGGACCACCTCCGCCCCGGCGCTGGCCAACGCCACGGCGCCGGCGCGGCCGATGCCCTTGCTGGCGCCGGTGACCAGGGCGCGAAGCCCATCCAGGCGGAAGCTGGGGGTGCTGGGCAACATTCTTGGAACCTCCTTGGACAGGGATGGGCCAGGCCCATGGGACAGCGATGGGCCAGGCCCATGGGACAGCGATGGTCAAAGCCCATGCGCCGGACGCCCCGATCGTGCAAGGGTGGCGCCTCTGCCCTTCCCCACGCCCGCCGCACAGGTTAGGGATAGCCATGGACCCCATCTCCTTCGACGAATTCGAGAAGGTTGATATCCGCGTCGGCACGATCATCGACGCGCAACCCTTCCCCGAAGCCCGCAAGCCATCCCTCCAGCTCTGGGTGGATTTTGGCGGCGATCTGGGGGTGAAAAAATCCTCCGCCCAGCTCACCGTCCACTACAACACCGAGCGGCTGATCGGCCGTCAGGTGATGGCAGTGGTCAACTTCCCGCCCCGCCGCATCGCAGGCTTCGACAGCGAGGTGCTGGTGCTCGGCGTGCCTGATGAGAATGGGGCCGTGGTGCTGCTGAAGCCGGACCTGAAGGTGCCGGACGGTGGCAAGCTCTTTTGACGCCGGACCCGATGGGTCTAAACGGCGGCAGGCTTTTCTGACGAACCTCTGCCCGCAGGATACGAGAAAATGGCGCCGCGCTACTACACGGTGACCTGGGACCAGTTGCACCGCGACGCCAAGGCCCTGGCCTGGCGGCTGGTGGAGCGTGGCCCGTGGAAAGGCATGGTCGCCATCACGCGCGGCGGCCTGATCCCGGCCGCGATCATTGCCCGCGAACTGGATTGCCGGCTGATCGAGACCGTCTCCGTGGTGACCTATGACGAGGAACACCGCGGCGAGCCGCAGGTGGTGAAGCCCCCCGCCGCCGCGATGGAGTCCGGCGGCGAGGGCTGGTTGCTGATCGACGACCTGGTCGATACCGGCACCACGGCCCGTCTGGTGCGCGCCATGCTGCCGAAGGCGCATTTCGCGACGGTCTATGCCAAGCCCGCCGGCAACCCCACCGTCGATACCTTCATCACCGAAGTGTCCCAGGACACCTGGATCCTGTTCCCCTGGGACACGGAGCCGCAATTCATCGCGCCCATCGCCAAGGCGCATGCCAACGGGAAGTAGGACCGGGACCGGGGGGGGTCATCGCGCAACCTGCGCCTGCCATCGGCGGGCGCGCGGCCGCCGCCGCCAATGTGGCGGCCAAGCCGCCGGGTCGGGGCACCCGCCCCGACACGCCCGGCGCCTGAGGCCACTAGAAGCTCGGCAGCTCTTCCTTCGCCGCCAGCACCTTGTCCACGCGGCGGCCATCCATGTCGACAATCTCGAAGCGCCAGCCGGCCCAGGAAATCCGGTCACCCTCCTTCGGCACGCGCTGCAGCAGCGCCAGCATCAGGCCGGCGACGGTGTGGTAGGTGCCTTCCTGCGGCAGGTCGGGCAGTTCCAGGCGGGATTTCAACTCGTCCGACGGCATCATCCCCTCCAGCAGCAGGCTGCCATCATGGCGCACCACGGCCGGGTGGCTGGAATCGTGATGCGGGGTGCCGAGTTCGCCGACGATCGCCTCCAGCAGGTCGGATGCGGTGACCACCCCCTCGAAGCTGCCATACTCATCCATCACCAGGGCCATGCCGATCGGGTCCCCGCGCAGCCGTTCCAGCGCATCCAGCGCCGAAAGCGTATCCGGCAGCACACGGGCCTGGCGCATGGCGCGGGCCACCGACATCGGCGCCCCCTCCAGCATCTGGTCCAGCAAATCCTTGGCGGCGACCACCCCCACCACATTGTCCACACGCCCATCGGCGACGACGAAACGGGTGACGGAGGAAGCACGCAGGCGGGCCACCACATCCTCGGCCGGCGCGGTGCGGTCCAGCCATTCCAGCTCGTTGCGCGGCGTCATCAGGGCGCGCACCGGCTTGTCCGCCAGGCGCAGCACACGCTCGATCATCTGCCGCTCCTCGCGCTCGATGGCGCCGGAGGTGGCGCCCTCGGCGACCACCGCCTTCACCTCCTCCTCCGTCACCTGGTTGGCGCTGATGTCATGCTTGCCGAACAGCCGCAGCACGAAGCCGGAGGAGGTGGAGAGCAGCCAGATGACGGGTGCGGTCCACTGCGCGAGCCTGGTCAGGGGGCGGGAGACGACCACGGCCACCCGCTCCGGGTTCCGCAGCGCAATCTGCTTCGGCACCAGCTCACCCAGGATCAGGCTGAGATAGGTGATGGCCACCACGACCAGGGCAAAGGCGATCTGCGGCCCCAGCACGCCGATCGCCGGGACTTCGGCAAGCCATTCGCCCAGCGTCTGCGACAGCCGCGCGCCACCGAAGGCGCCGGCGAGAATGCCCACCAGGGTGATGCCCACCTGCACGGTGGGCAGGAATTGCTGCGGGTTGTCGGCCAGCGCCTGCGCCGCGGCCGCCCCGGGGTGGCCGCGCCGCAGCAGCGCGCCGAGCCGCGCGCGGCGGGAGGAGACGATGGCCAGCTCGCTCATGGCGAACAGGCCATTCACCAGCACGAGCAGCACAATCAGCAGGATTTCGAGACCGGTGGCCATGATGCGCGGGTCCCTCGACGCGGTTCACCGCCGGGTGTAGCGCCCGGCGCTTCTGGATGAAACAAGCGGGGGCTTCCCCTGCCGCCGAGCGCGCCGAGATGCGGATGATGCAGCACATGATCCCCGGGCTTCCGATTCCCGCCTTCTGGCTTGGCCTGGCCGGGCTGGTGCCCTTCCTGACGCTGGCGGGCGCCATCCTGGCCGGGCTGCCCTGGGGTGGGTGGGCGCTGGCGGCCTATGGCGCCACCATCCTGGCCTTCCTCGGCGCGGTGCATTGGGGCCTCGCTTTGGCAGCACCCGCACCCGGCCCCGGCCGGTTCCTGCTGGGCGTGGTGCCGCAGCGTGTGGGCTGGGTGGCGCTGCTGCTGCCGCTGCGGCCGGGCCTCGCTTTGCTGGCGGTCGCCATGCTGGTGACGGCGGCCGCGGAATCGCTGGCGGCGCGGGCCGGTCTGGTCCCGGTGGGCTACCTGCGGTTGCGGTGGGTGCTCTCGGTGGGTGCGGCGGCGTGCCTTGCATTGGCCTCTCTCGCGGTTCGGTGAAATTCGTTAATGAATTATTTCTCTTGTCTCAGGAATTGGACTTGTTAAGCTCCCGTCAACCATTTCCCGGACCGGAGGCCCCCATGCTCGAAACCGAATTCCTCGCCTCCGGCGACATCGTGACCTTCCCCAACTCCAATGAACGCCGCCTGCGCGTGGCGCTGCGCAACCTCGATGCCGCGCTGGCCGAGCAGCGGGAGGCGATTGCCCTGTTCCGCGCCGAGCTGGCCGCGCTCGGCACCGCCGTGAACGGGCTTGGCGACAGCGCCCAGGCGCTGAAGGAACGCCTGCATGAGGCGGCCGAGGACACCGCGCTGGCCCGCGACGCCGCGCTGCGCCTGCAGCAGACGGCGGAGGCGATGACCCGCGCCGGCTGAGCCTTGCCGCGCCCGGCCCCCGCGCGTAGCAGCGCAGGCTTTGGTGGAGGGCCGATGCGCGCGCGAATCGCCGAGATCCTCGACCGGCTGAGCCCGGCCGAGCGCAAGGTGGCGGAGCTGGTCGCCGCGGACCCCGAGGGCGCGATGGGCGCGAACCTGGCGGGCCTGGCCCGCAGCGCCGGCGTCTCGGAGCCCACCGTCATCCGTTTCTGCCGCAGCCTCGGCCTGAAGGGCTTCGCCGACCTCCGCCTGGCGCTGGCGCGTGGCGAGGCTGCGGCCGGCCCCGCGCGGCATGCGATCACGCCCGACATGCCGCTGCCGCGCGTGGCGGAGGCCGTGCTGGATGGCGCCGGGGAGGTGCTGGCGGCGCTGCGGGCCAGCCTGGATCGCGCGGCCATCGAACGCGCCGCACTCGCCCTGCTGCGCGCGGCGCGGGTGGAGATCTGGGGCTGTGGCGCATCCGCCGCCCTGGCGCAGGACCTCGCCTTCAGCCTGTTCGGCCTCTGCCGCGGTGTGGCGGCGCGGCACGACCCGCAGATGCAGGCGATGGCCGCGGCCGCGCTGGATGGCGATGCCGTGGCGATCTGCCTGTGCGGCACCGGCCGGGCGCCAGCCATGGTGGCCCTGGCGAAGCAGGCGGCCGAAGCGGGCGCCACGGTCATCGCCCTCGCCCCGCCCCATACGCCCCTGGCCGCCGCCGCGACACTGCTGCTGCCCTGCCCGCTGCCCGATGCGCCGGAACCACAGGCAGCCCGGCTGTCCCGCCTGGCGCCGCTGTTGCTGGGCGATGCGCTTGCGGTCAGCGTCTCGTTGCTGTCGCCGCCGGCGGTGCGGGACCGGCTGGCCCGCATGCAGGCGGCACGCGGCGATTGACAGCGCAGCGGGGCGGGAGAAGATTCTCCTCGTGAACAGGGAGGCCGCGACATGGCTCTGACGCTCGAAGACTTCACCGCACAATGCAAATCCGCTTTGGCGGGCCAGCCCGGTCAGGCCGGGCGGGAAAAGGTCTGCGCCCTGGTGCGCGAAGCACTGAAGGACCCCGGCTTCGTTGCCGCCAATATCCCGGAGGGAACGCCGGAGCGGCACGTGCTGTATGAGGACCCGGAACTCGGCTTCACCGTGCTGGCGCATGCCTATACCGACGCCAAATCCGGCCCGCCGCACGACCACGGCCCGTCCTGGGCCATCTACGGCCAGGCGGCCGGTGAGACGGTGATGACCGACTTCGACTGCCTGGCGCGGCCCGAGGGGCTGAAGTCCGGCAAGGCGGTCCGCACCCGCGACTACACGCTGCGCCCGGGCGATGCGTATCTGTATGAGCCGGGCGCATTGCACGCACCGCGCCGCGATGGCCCCACCCGGCTGCTGCGGATCGAGGGCATGAACATGGATCGGGTCAAGCGCCTGCCCTACACGGAGGTCCAGCCTGCCGGCGCTTGAGGCGCGTAGATCAACCGCCGGCGCTTGAGGCGCGTAGATCAATCGCCGGCGCTTGGGGCGCGAAGATTAATCGCCGGCGCTTGAGCACGGCAGCCACCTGCCGGTGAACCCTTCCCGTTCCGCGGTGTTCATGCCGCGGAACGGAGGGTGGCACCATGAAGATGCACGGAATTGCGTTCGGGCTGTTGCTGGGAACCCAGCTCGCCCTGGCGCCGGGATTGAGCCTGGCACAGCCCGCGGCAACGCTGACCTACGCCCAGCCGCTGGAGCGGGAGGCGGTGACGAAGGTGCAGGAGGCTCTGCGCCGGGCCGGCGCCTATGACGGCGCCGTGGATGGCATCTGGGGCCCGGCGAGCCGCACCGCGCTGGAACGCTTCCAGCAGGGCCGCGGGCTCCAGGTGACGGGCGAGATGAACCAGGCGACGGCCGCCACACTCGGTGTGAACCCGGCCGAGCTGTTGCCCGCCAGCCGCACACCGCCCGCCTCGACGGAGGTGCTCAGCGAGCGGGTGGTGCGCAACATCCAGACGCGGCTCCGGACGCTGGGCTTCTATGAGGGTGGTATCGACGGCCTTTGGGGCCCTGCCACCCAGACGGCGATCGAGCGGTTCCAGCAGAGCCGTTCCCTGCAGGTGACCGGACAGCTCACGCCGGTCACCGCCTCCGCCATGGGGTTGGATCCGAATAACCTGGAGGCGCCGCCGCGCTGATGGGCCGGGCGCAGCCATGCGGCCAAAATTCGCCAGCAAAGTTTGCGGCCGAACTTTGGCAGATTGCCGTCGTTCAGTTGCTTCCTGTCATGCGAAGGAAGCACCAATGATCAAGTGGGCCATCATTTTCGCAGTCGTGGCACTCGTGCTCGCGCTGCTCGGCTTCGGCGGCCTCGCCGGCGCGTTCATGGATATCGCCAGGATCCTGTTCTGGCTGGCAGTGGTGATTGCCATCATCCTGTTCGTGCTGGGCCTCACCGTCTACAAGAAGGTGACATAGCCAGGCCCTGAACCAGGCCGGTCAAGGCGCGGGCCGCTCAGCCCGCGCTGCGACCGGCCAGGTCGCGGCCGCGCCCGTCGCGGCCCGCTATTCCACCGAGGCGCCGGAGGCTCGCACGAGTGGTGCCCAGGTCACCACCTCCTCCGCCACGTAGCGAGCGAAGCGTTCCGGCGTCCAGCCCGGCATCCCGGGGGTGCCCATCTCCACGAAGCGGGCGGCGATCGCCGGGTCGGCCAGCGCATTCTCCACCGCCGCGGCCATGCGCTCCGCGACCAGCCCGCCGAGCGCGCTGACCACGCCAGGCCGCGCCGGGATCAGCACGCGCGCCATGCCAAGCTCGCGCGCCAGGAAGCAGCCCATCATCGGCCCGGCACCACCGAAGGTCAGCAGCGCGAAGTCGCGCGGGTCGATGCCGTAGCGCGCGACCATCTTGTTCACCTCGGCGAACATGCCGGACAGCGCGATGCGGATGATCGCCTCCGCCGTCTGCTCCACACCGAGGCCCATCGGCTCCGCCAGCGTCGCGATGGCCTGGCGGGCCAGCGTCACGTCCGGACGGAAGGCGCCATAGGCGAGGTCGTGCTGGCCGAGGAAACCGCAGGCGGCGAAGGCATCCGTGATGGTGGGCCGCGTGCCGCCGCGCCCGTAGCAGGCCGGCCCGGGCGTCGAGCCGGCGCTCTCCGGCCCCACCTTCAGTACGCCGAAGCCATCGACCCAGGCGATCGAACCACCGCCGTCACCGATCGAGGAAACCGCGACGCTCGGGATGTACAGCGGCAGGTCGCCGATCTTCTCGCCGAGGCCGAATTGCGGCTGGCCTTCGATGATCAGCGCCACATCGGCGCTGGTGCCGCCGATATCCAGGGTGATGACATTGGGCTCCCCCGCCTCCCGCGCCACCCAGGCCGCACCCATGACGCCGGAGGCGGTGCCGGACAGCACCATGCCGACGCAGGCGGTCTTGCCGAGTTCGGCCGCCATGATGCCGCCATTGGATTTCGTCACCAGCGGCTGCGCCGTTACGCCACGGCCGCGCAGGCCCTCGATCAGCCGGTCGAGATAGTCGCGGATGCGCGGATGGACGTAGCCGTTGATCAGCGCCGTGGTGGTGCGTTCGTATTCGCGGATCACCGGCCAGACCTCGCTGGAGCGGAAGACGAAAAGCTCCGGCGCCAGCTCGCGCACCAGGGCGACGGCCTGTTCCTCATGTGCCGGGTTGCGATAGGCGTTGAGCAGGGAGACGATGATGCCCTCCACGCCCTTGGCCCGCGCCTTGGCCACGGCGGCCTCCAGGCTCGCCACATCCAGCGGCGCCTCGACGCTGCCATCGGCCAGGATGCGTTCGCGGATGCCGAAGATGCGGTCGCGCGGCACCAGCGGCGCGCCGCGGCGGGAGAACAGGCTGTAGGCCTCCGGCATCCGCAGTCGGGCCAGCTCGATCACATCCTCGAAGCGCTCCGTGGTGATCAGCGCCAGCCTGGCGCCCTTGCGCTGGATGACGGTGTTGATGCCGACGGTGGTGCCGTGGACGAAGCCGGTGATGTCCTGCGGGCGCACGCCGTGGCGTTCCTCCAGCAGATCCAGCCCGCGCAGCAATTCCGCGCCCGGCGTGTCCGGCGTGGTGAGGACCTTGAGGCTGTGCAGCACCTCGGTCGTCTCATCCCACAGGCAGAAATCGATGAAGGTGCCGCCGATATCGACGCCCACGCGGTGACCCATCCGAACACTGCTCCGCCTGCTGCTGACGCCGCCCAGTATGGCGCCCGCCACGCCGGGGTCGACCGAGAAGGCGCCGCAAGGGCATAACCCTGGGTTATGGGATGGCCGGAGGGCGTGGCGGATGAATGCGCGGCAGCTTGAGATCTTCCACGCGGTGATGCGCAGCGGCACGGTGACCGGCGCCGCCAGCTTCCTCGGTATCTCCCAGCCCGCCGTCAGCAAGGCGATGCAGCTGGCGGAGCGCCGGCTGGGCTTCAAGCTGCTGCGCCCGATCAAGGGCCGCCTCTACCCGACGCCAGAGGCCGAGCGCCTGCTGCCGGATGCCGACCGCATCATTCGCGACCTGGCCGCCTTCCAGCGTCTGACCGGGGAGGTGCGGACGGGCGGCGCGGGGTTGGTGCGCGTCGCCGCTTCCTCCACCTGCGCCACGGCGCTGCTGCCGATGGCCGCGGCGCGCTTCCGCCGCAGCCACCCGGCGGTGCGGCTGTCATCCCACCTGCTGCCAGCACGCAACGTGGCGGAGGCGGTGATCGCGGGCGAGGTGGATTTCGGCCTGGCGCTGTCCCCGGTGCAACTGCCGGGCCTCGCCGTGCGCAGCCTGAGCGCGCCGGAGATGATCTGCATCGCGCCGCTCGGCCATCCGCTGCTGGCGCTGCCCGCGGTGACGCCGGCGGACCTTGTGCCGTATCCGCTGATCTCCTTCGGCTCGGAGACCTATTTCGGCATCATGCTCGACCAGGCCTTCGAGGCTGCGGGGCTGAAGCGGGATACCGTGTTGCAGGTGACGATGAGCGTGGTGGCGGCCGGGCATGTTCTGCAAGGCGGCGGCGTGGCGGTGGTGGACAGCTTCATCCGGCACATTGGCCTGGCCGGGCTGGGCTGGCGCCCGTTTCGCCCGGTGCTGCGCCTGCCGGTCACGCTGATGACCCAGGTGCACCACCCGCAGTCACGGCTTGCCGCCGCCTTCACCGAGGCGGTCGAACAGGTGCTGGACACAGATGGCCGAGAACTGGCCGATGCCGCGCAACAGGCGCCTGGCATGTGATGGTGAGCCCGGTGGGACTCGAACCCACGACCCCATGATTAAAAGTCACGTGCTCTACCGGCTGAGCTACGGGCTCGGGGGATGCGCGCCCGGAAACCGGGCGCGCGAGGAGCGTGTTAGGCGTCGGCAGCGGGGGTGCTGTCAACCCCCTCGGCCGGGCTGGCGGCGGCGGCGGTGCCGACGCGCATGGACTTCACGCGGTCCGGCTCACGCGCAATGCCGTTCGGGCCCTGGCCGCGCTTGATCTTGTCCACCAGGTCCATGCCGTCCACGACGCGGCCCCAGATGGTGTACTGGCCGTCCAGGCTCGGCGCCGGCGCGAACATGATGAAGAACTGGCTGTTGGCGCTGTTCGGGTTGTTGGTGCGCGCCATGCCGCAAACGCCGCGCGCGAACTTCGCCTTGGCCGGCGGGCTGAACTCGGCCGGCAGGTCCGGATGTTCGGAACCGCCGGTGCCGGTGCCGGTCGGGTCGCCGCCCTGCGCCATGAAGCCGTCGATCACACGGTGGAAGGGCGTGCCGTCATAGAAGCCGGCGGTGGCCAGCGCCTTGATGCGCTCGACATGCTGCGGCGCCAGTTCCGGCAGAAGCTCGATGGTCACCACGCCGCTGTCCAGTTCCAGCAGCAGGGTGTTTTCAGGCGCGAGGGAAGCGCTCATCTGTCTTGGTCCTTCGGAGATTGTCGTTGTCAGCGCGCATCTGCTGCGACGCGCATGGCACGGATGCGGTCGGGCGGCTGCGGCACCTGGCCGGAGGGCCCCTGCCCGCGCTTGATCTTGTCCACCGCCTCCATCCCCGCCACGACGCGGCCCCAGATGGTGTATTGGCCATCGAGATTCGGTGCCGGCGCGAACATGATGAAGAACTGGCTGTTGGCCGTGTTCGGCGCGCTGGTGCGCGCCATGCCGCAGGTGCCGCGCAGGAAGCGGGCGCGGTTCGGCGGGGTGAATTCCGCCGGCAGGTTCGGCAGGTCGGACCCGCCGGTGCCGGTGCCGGTGGGATCGCCACCCTGCGCCATGAAGCCCTCGATCACGCGATGGAACGGCGTGTTGTCGTAGAAGCCGCGGCGCGTCAGCAGCTTGATCCGCTCGACATGGCGCGGCGCCAGTTCTGGCAGCAGTTGGATGGTGACGCGGCCATCCTTCAGTTCCAGGAACAGGGTGTTCTCGGGGTCCGTCTGCGGTTGCGCCTGAACCGGGCGGGTGGCCAGCATCGGCATGGCGAGAGCGGGGGCAACCAGGCCGGCGCCGAGCAGGCTGCGGCGGAGCAGGGCTGGAGCTGTCATTCTGCGGCTTCCTTGCGGTTTCGCACGCGCACCAGCGTGCGCTCCAGCGTCAGCTTCGGGACGAAGGAGGTGACGTCGCCACCCAGCGTCGCGACCTCCTTCACAAAGCGCGAGGAGATGAACTGGTTCGTTTCACTCGCCATCAGGAACACGGTTTCCACATCCGGTGCCAGGCGGTGGTTCATGCCGGCCATCTGGAATTCATAGTCGAAGTCGGACACCGCCCGCAGGCCGCGGATGATCATCCGTGCCTGCGACTGGCGGGCGAAATCCACCAGCAGCCCGGTGAAGGGCACCACGAGGATCTCGGAACCGGCCTGGGCGGAGATGGTGTCGGTCTCCGCCTTCACCAGTTCCACCCGCTCATCCAGCGAGAACAGTGGTCCCTTGCCGGAGTTGATGGCAACGCCGACCACCAGCCGGTCCACCAGCCGCGCGGCGCGGGCAATCACGTCCAGATGGCCGTTGGTCACCGGGTCGAAGGTGCCGGGATAGATGCCGATGCGCTTCTCAGACATCGCTGCCGGGCTCCATCATGCCGACCGCGCCGGTCTCGGCGGCGGCGCCTTCGACGCCAGCCTGCGCCGGTGCCTCGTCATCCACCACGGGGAAGCAGGAGGTCACGCGTTCCTCCGCATCCGGCCGCGCAATCCGCACGCCCATGGCGCTGCGCCCGGTGATGCGAACCTGGTCCGCCGGGGTGCGGATCAGCTTGCCGCCATCCGTCACCAGCAGCAGGTCGTCGCCCGACTGTACGGTGAAGGTGGCCACAACCTCCCGCCCCGTGCGCCATTTGGCGTCGAAGCCAATGGCGCGGATGCCCTGGCCGCCGCGGCCGGTGAGGCGGTATTCATAGGCCGAGCTGCGCTTGCCGAAGCCCTTTTCCGTCACCGCCAGGATGAACTGCTCGGCATCCGCCAATTCGGCCTCGCGCTCCGGCGTCAGGGTGACGACCTCGCCACCCTCCTCGGCCTCCTCGGCAGCGACGGAATCGGCCGCCTCGTTCTCGGCTTCCGCATCCGCCTCGCCATTCTGCCGGCGGCGCTGTGCGGCGGCGCGGAGATAGGCGCGGAATTCGGGCTGCGTGCCTTCCACATGGCGCAGCACGGCCAGTGAGATCACCCTATCCCCATTCAGCAGGCGGATGCCGCGCACGCCGCTGGAATCGCGGCCGGCAAAGACCCGCAGCGTATCGGTCTCCGCCTGGAAGCGGATGCAGCGGCCATTGCGGGTCGCCAGCATCACGTCATCACCCTCGCGGCAGGTGGCAACGCCGATCAGGCTGTCGCCCTCATCCAGCTTCATCGCGATCAGGCCGACGGCGCGGACATTCTTGAAGTCGGACAGCTTGTTGCGGCGGACATTGCCCTGCGCGGTGGCGAAGACCAGGTGCAGATTCTCCCACAGCGATTCATCCTGCGGCAGCGGCAGCACCGCCGTCACCTGCTCGCCATCCTGCAATTGCAGAACCTGGCGCAGGCTGCGGCCGCGGCCCGTTGCGCCACCTTCCGGCAGCTGCCAGATCTTCTCGCGGAAGGCGATGCCGCGGGAGGTGAAGAACAGCACCCATTGATGGGTGTGTGCCACGAAGCTGCGCAGGACGATGTCATCTTCCCGCGTCGCCGCGCCGCTGCGGCCGCGGCCGCCGCGATGCTGGCTGCGGAACACATCGAGGCCGGTGCGCTTGACGTAGCCATCGCGCGTCAGCGTCACCACCATGGTGCCCGGCTCGATCAGGCTTTCATCATCCTGGTCGGCGACGCCGTCGAGGATCTCGGTCATCCGCGGCACGGCGACCTGCGCCCGCACCGCCACCAGCTCCTGCCCCATCAGCTCCAGCCGCCGGGGGCGGGAGGACAGGATCTCGAGCAGATAGGTGATGGTGCCGGCCACGTCGTTCAGCTCGGCGTTGATCTTCTCCCGCTCCAGCCCGGTCAGGCGCTGCAGGCGCAGCTCCAGGATGCCGCGGGCCTGGTCCTCGGTCAGCCGCACCGTGCCGTCATCGGCGAGCGTGTTGCGCTCGTCATCGACCAGCGCGAGCAGCGGCGCCACATCGGCCGCTGGCCAGTCCCGCGCCATCAACTGCGCGCGCGCCGTCGCCGCATCCGGCGCGGCGCGGATCAGCGCGATGACCGCATCGATATTCGCCACCGCGATGGCGAGGCCGATCAACTGGTGGCCGCGTTCGCGCGCCTTGGCCAGGCGGAAGCGCGACCGGCGGAGGATGACCTCCTCGCGGAACTTGATGAAGGCCATCAGCGCATCGCGCAGCGCCATCTGCCGCGGACGGCCCTCGTCCAGCGCCACGAAATTGACCGGGAAGGAGGTCTGCAGCTGGGTGAAGCGGTACAGGTGGTTCAGCACCACCTCCGGCGTCGCATCCTTCTTCAGCTCAACAACGATCCGGAGCCCGTCGCGGTCCGATTCATCGCGCAGGTCCGAGATGCCCTCGATCGCCTTGGCGCGAACCAACTCCGCGATCTTCTCGATCAGCGTCGATTTGTTGACCTGGTACGGGATCTCCGTGACCACGATCATGGACCGGCCGCCGCGCATATCCTCGATCGTCGCCCGCGCCCGCAGCGGGATCGATCCGCGCCCCGTCTCGAAGGCGCTGCGGATGCCGGACCGGCCGAGGATCAGCCCGCCGGTCGGGAAATCCGGGCCGGGCATGATCTTCATAAGGTCTTCGAGGCTGATCGCCGGGTCGGCGATCATCGCAAGGGTGGCGTCGATCACCTCCCCCGGATTATGCGGCGGAATGTTGGTCGCCATGCCGACGGCGATGCCGCCGGCGCCGTTCACCAGCAGGTTCGGGAAGGCGGCGGGCAGCACCTTCGGCTCGCTGGCCGATTCGTCGTAGTTCGCCTGGAAATCGACGGTGTCCTCGTCGATTCCCTCCAGCAGCGCGGTCGCGGCACGGGCCAGGCGGGCTTCCGTGTAGCGCATCGCCGCCGCCGGATCGCCATCCATGGACCCGAAATTGCCCTGGCCGTCGATCAGCGGCACCCGCATCGCGAAGGGCTGCGCCATCCGGACCAGCGCGTCGTAGATGCTGCTGTCGCCATGCGGGTGGTACTTACCCATCACGTCGCCGACCACGCGGGCCGATTTCCGGTGCGGCTTGTCCGGCGCGAAGCCGTTCTCGTTCATGCTGAACAGGATGCGGCGATGCACGGGCTTCAGCCCGTCCCGCGCATCCGGCAAGGCGCGGGAGACGATGACCGACATGGCGTAATCGAGGTAGGAGCGGCGCATCTCCTCCTCGAGTCCGATCGGTGCGTATTCGTTCGGGCCGCCTGCGGCGCTCTGCGGCCCATCCGGTCCTTGGGGCGGGCCTTGCGTCCCGTTCGGGTCGCCGGGCGGGGGTGACGTGTCGCTCAACGCGGAATCCTCATCCAGGGCCGGGCGTGGCGGGGCCCCGCGGGTTGTGGATTAGGCAATTCCGGGCCTTTGCGGAAGGGTGCCGGGGCCTGGAAGGCCGATTCAGTGCCCGCAAGCGCCGTTACGTTTCGCGCCAGGCGCCGCTTTGCGTAATATCCCGGCGATGGCCGGGCAAGGAGGCGGGAGTCGCATGTGGCAGATCGGGTCCGGACGCCAGTGACGCTGCCCTATATCGACCAGCTCCTGGCACAGCTCGCCCGCGGCAATGCCGCGCTGGAGCAGAGCTTCGGCCGGCACATCCATTGGGGCTACTGGCCCGACCCCGGCATCGCCGAGCCCGACCGGCCGGAGGATTACGCAGAGGCGGCGGAGCGCCTAAGCCTGGAATTACTGGACCTGGCCGGGATCACCCCCGGGATGCGGGTGCTGGATGCCGGCTGCGGCTTCGGTGGCACCCTGGCCTGCCTGCAGGACCGGGTCGAGGGGCTGGACCTCACCGGATTGAACATCGACCCGCGCCAGTTGCAGCGCGCCCGACAGCTTGCCCAGCCCCGCCCCGGCAGCTTCCTGCGCTTCGTCGCCGGCGATGCCTGCACCCTGCCCTTCGCCGATGCCAGCTTCGACCGCGTGCTGGCGGTGGAGTGCATCTTCCACTTCCCTTCCCGCGCCGCCTTCCTGGCGGAGGTGCGGCGGGTGCTGCGGCCGGGTGGTGCGCTGGTGATCTCGGATTTCGTGCCCGCCACGGTCTGGGTGCCGATGGCGCGGATGGCGCGCTGGCCGGCGCTGGAGCGGCTGAACCTGTTCGGCGCCTGCGACGTCACCTGCTCCGCGGCCCGCTACCGCCAACTTGCGGCGCAGGCCGGCCTGCCGGTGACCACCTTGCGCGACATCACGCGCCACACCCTGCCGACCTATGCCTTTCTCGGCCGGATGCTGGCCCGCGGCACGCGGCGCGGCTTTGGCCAGAGCCTGGCGCGCAGCGGGCTCGGCATGCTGGACTGGGTCGGTCGCCGTGGCCTGCTGCGCTACAGCCTACTGCGCTTCGACCGGGTCTGAAGGGCGTTTTTAGGCCGGCGCCCGATGGTGGTGGTGATCCGGCAGGCCGAAGCCCGGATGTTCCTGCTTCCAGGCTTCCAGCAGATCCCGGTCATCCTCGTCCCAGGGATGGAAATCGCGGCGGAAATAGGCGGTGTAGGCGGAGACCGGAGGCGTGCCGAACAGGTTGCGGAGGCTGGGACCGGAGGGCGAAGCACCCCCCTCCGCCGACTTCACCGCACGGCGGGGCCGGAAGAACAGCTTCACCCGCATCACGGAGAAGGCGATCATCAACCCGATCGCGCCCGTGACGGTCACCACGACCAGGCCAAAGATCCGGTGCATCCAGGCCCAGAAGCCGCGGCCAAAAACATGCTCATACACATCGAAGCACACGGCCTTGTGCTCGATCTCCTCCGCCGCATGCCAGAGCCACAGATTGGCGAAGGCCGGGTCGGTACCCTCCCTGTAGAGCAGCCGCTTCCGCAGCAGCAGGGACGCCAGGATGGCGGTGAAATGCTCCAGCGCGCAGGTGATGGAAAGCTGGGTGGCGCGCGGCCAGATGGTCTTGGCGATGCCGAGCATGATGCGGGCCACCGTCTCCAGCTCTGCCCCCAGCACATTCGCCTCCCGCAGCGCCGCGTTGGAACGGGCGTGTTCGCGGGAGTGGTTGGCCTCCTGGTGGATGAACTGGTCCGCCGCCTCGCGCAAAGCGGGGTCGGTGATCCGCCCCCGGTAATACGCGACGGAGCGGCAGAAGAACGCCTCGCCGACCGGAAACAGGAAGGAGATGGCGTTCAGCCCATCTTCCGAGACCCTTGGCAGGCGGGTCCAGGCCCGCGCTGCCGCGGCATCATAGGCCAGACGCACACGCCGACGGATGATCTCGATCGGGGTCGCGCGGGGATTCGCCGGTGCATCGCTCACACCTGTTGACTTAAGCGTGAGCTTCTAATGCATCAAGGTAAAACTAGGCGGGATTCGCCCTGGACCGGTCCCGATCCTGGGCGTCTTAACCGAAATTAAGACTCAGAACGGGATATCGTCGTCCAGGTCGCTGCCACCCTTGGCCGGGGGGCTGCGACCGCCGCCGCCGCCCCCGGAACGCGCGCCGCCGCCGCCGCTATTGTCCCAACCGCCGCCGCCCGACCGAGCCGGGGCGGAAGACCTGCCGCCGCCGGCGCCGCCATAGCTGCTACCCGAGTCGCCATCCCCCGGGTCGGCGGCACCGCCGGCGCGGCCACCGAGCAGGGCGATCTCGCCGCGGAACTGGCGCAGCACGATTTCCGTCGAATAGCGGTCAGCCCCCGCCTGGTCCTGCCATTTGCGGGTCTCAAGCTGGCCCTCGACATACACCTCGGAGCCCTTCTTCAGGTACTTCTCGGCAATCTCGCCCAGCTTCTCATTGAAGATCGCCACCGAGTGCCACTCGGTCCGCTCCTGCTGGTTGCCCTCGCGGTCCTTGAAGCGTTCCGAGGTGGCCAGGCGGAGATTTACCACCCGGCCGCCATTCTGGAAGTTGCGGATTTCCGGGTCGCGGCCGAGCCGCCCCACGAGGATCACCTTGTTCACACCGGCCATGGCCGCATTCCCTCAATCTCGACCGCGGAAGCTAGCCCGAAGGTGATCCTCCTGCCAGTCGCAGCAGGGCTGCGCTGGCGGCACCTCGCAAAACCACTTCCCGACCCACCTATATCGTGGCAGATTAACCAGAACACATAGCGAACGCCAGCCCGGATTTCGGGGCGGGCGTCCCCTCCAAATCGGTGGATCCTTCATGAGCGGCCAAATCCGCGTCCGCGGCGCGCGGGAGCACAACCTCAAGAACATCGACATCGATATTCCGCGGGACACGCTGACGGTGGTGACCGGCCTTTCGGGGTCCGGCAAATCCTCGTTGGCCTTCGACACGATCTATGCGGAGGGGCAGCGGCGCTACGTCGAGTCGCTCTCTGCCTATGCGCGGCAGTTCCTGCAGCTGATGCAGAAGCCGGATGTGGACAGCATCGAGGGCCTGTCCCCGGCGATTTCCATCGAACAGAAGACCACCAGCCACAATCCGCGCTCCACCGTCGGCACGGTGACGGAAATCCACGACTACATGCGCCTGCTCTGGGCGCGCGTGGGCGTGCCTTATTCGCCGGCCACCGGCCTGCCGATCGAGGCACAGACGGTCAGCCAGATGGTCGATCGCATCATGGCCATGCCGGAAGGCACGCGCCTGCTGCTGCTGGCGCCGGTGGCGAAGGGCAAGAAGGGCGAGTTCAAGAAGGATTTTCTTGAGTTCCAGCGCCGCGGGTTTGAGCGGGTGAAAGTCAACGGCGTACTGCACCAGGTCGGCGAGGTGCCGGCGCTGAACAAGAAACTGAAATACGACATCGAGGTGGTGGTGGACCGCATCGTGGTCCGCGAAGGCATCGAGGCCCGGCTGGCGGACAGCCTGGAGACCGCGCTCGGCCTGGCCGATGGCGTAGCCTATGCCGAACCCGCCGATGGCGGCGAACGCACCGTCTTTTCACAGAAATTCGCCTGCCCGGTCTCCGGCTTCACCATCGAGGAGATCGAGCCGCGGCTGTTCTCCTTCAACTCCCCACAGGGCGCCTGCCCGGCCTGTGATGGCCTCGGCACGCAAAGCTTCTTCGACCCGCAGCTGGTGGTGCCGGATGACACCAAGTCCTTGAAGGATGGCGCGGTGCAGCCCTGGGCGGGGGCGCAGTCCCCCTATTACGACCAGACGCTGGAAAGCCTGGCGCGGCACTTCAAGGTCTCCATGACCACGCAATGGGGCGACCTGACCAAGGCTTTCCGCCAGGCGGTGATGCACGGCACGGGGCCGGAGGTCATCACGCTGAAATACAAGGACGGCCTGCGCGCCTATGACGTGAAGAAGGCGTTCGAGGGCGTCATCCCCAACCTCGAACGCCGCTACCGCGAGACCGACAACCCCTGGGTGCGAGAGGATCTGTCCCGCTACCAGGCCTCCCGCGCCTGCCCGGTCTGCAGCGGGCACCGGCTGAAGCCCGAATCGCTCTCGGTGAAGATCGCCGGCGAGCATATCGGCATGGTCAACGACCTCTCGATCATCAAGGCCCGCAAATGGTTCGCGGGCGTGATGCCGACGCTGACGACGCAACGCCAGGAAATCGCCCGCCGCATCCTGCGGGAAATCGAGGAACGGCTGCAGTTCCTGGTCGATGTGGGGCTGGACTACCTCAGCCTCGGCCGGTCCTCCGCCACGCTGTCAGGCGGCGAATCGCAGCGCATCCGGCTGGCCTCGCAGATCGGCAGCGGGCTGACCGGCGTGCTGTATGTGCTGGATGAGCCGAGCATCGGCCTGCACCAGCGGGACAATGAACGCCTGCTGAAAACGCTGCGCCGCCTGCGCGACATCGGCAACACGGTGCTGGTGGTTGAACATGATGAGGACGCGATCCGCAGCGCCGACCACCTGATCGATATCGGCCCCGCCGCCGGCAAGGGCGGCGGCCGCATCATCGCCCAGGGCACGCCGGCGGAGGTGGAGGCGAACCCCAACAGCATCACCGGCCAGTATTTGTCCGGCGCGCGCCGCATCCCGATGCCGGCGACGCGGCGGCCGATCGACCCGAAGCGGATGATCCGCGTGGTGGGGGCGCGCGGCAACAACCTGAAGGACGTGACGGCCGAGATCCCGCTCGGCACCTTCTGCTGCATCGCCGGCGTCTCCGGCGGTGGCAAATCCACCCTGATCATCGAGACGCTGTTCAAGGCCGCCTCCCGCCGCCTGATGGGCAGCGGCGAGGTCCCTGCCCCGCATGAACGGCTGGAGGGTCTCGAACACCTCGACAAGATCATCGACATCGACCAGTCGCCGATTGGCCGCACGCCGCGATCGAACCCCGCCACCTATACCGGCCTGTTCGCCCCGATCCGCGACTGGTTCTCCGAGCTTCCGGATTCTCGCGCCCGCGGCTACGCGCCCGGCCGCTTCAGCTTCAACGTCAAGGGCGGCCGCTGCGAGGCCTGCCAGGGCGATGGCGTGCTGAAGATCGAGATGCACTTCCTGCCGGACGTCTACGTCACCTGCGACACCTGCAAGGGCAAGCGCTACAACCGCGAGACGCTGGAGGTGAAATTCCGCGGCAAGTCCATCGCCGATGTGCTGGACATGACCGTGGACGAAGGCGCGGAATTCTTCTCCGCCGTGCCCGCCATCCGCGACAAGCTGGTGGTGCTGCGCGATGTCGGCCTCGGCTACATCCATCTTGGCCAGCAGGCCACCACGCTCTCAGGCGGTGAGGCGCAGCGGATCAAACTGTCCAAGGAGCTGTCGCGCCGTGCCACCGGCCGCACGCTGTATATCCTCGATGAACCAACCACCGGCCTGCATTTCGAGGATGTGCGCAAACTGCTGGAAGTGCTGCACACGCTGGTCGCGCAGGGCAACACCGTGGTGGTGATCGAGCACAATCTGGAAGTCATCAAGACCGCCGATTGGGTGCTCGACCTCGGCCCGGAGGGTGGCGAGGGCGGCGGGCGCATCGTGGCGCAGGGCACGCCGGAACAGGTGGCGGCGGAGAAGGAAAGCCACACCGGCCGCTTCCTCGGCCCGATCCTGGCGCGCGAGGGCGAGGTGCAGGCGCCGATCGTGGCGAAGAAGCGCAAGCGGGCCTGACGCCGCCTCAGCCGCGCAGCAGCTCCGCCATCGCCACGGCAAGCTGCGCGGCCTCCGGCTTCGGCAGCGCCTGTTGCAGCGTCTCCGGCGCCGCGGCACGCAGCAGGGCGGCGGCCTGGCGCAGATCCTCCGGGCCGGTGGCCGGGCGGGGCGCCAGACGCGCCACCGCCTGGGCAATGCGCTCCGTCCGTTGCGCCAGGCTGTGCTGGTCGTTGGTGACGTATTGCTTGATGAAGCGGGATTGCTGGTATCCGATCAGCGCGTCCGATTCGATGTGCACCGCGGCCAGCAGGGCCGGGTCCTCCCGCAGCAGGCGTTGCAGCATGCTCTGGTCGTTTTCAATCTGGTTCCACAGCGCAGCGGCGCGCAACGCTTCATCCGGGATGGCGGCATAGGCCGCAATCCAACGCCGCGCCGCCTCCCGCGCTGCCTCCCGACCCAGATCCCACAGGAAGACGCCAGCATTGATGTCCCATGGCGCCTGCCCGGAGCCGGGCGGGTGGATCATCGCCTTGCCGGACTGGCTGGCCAGGTAGCCTGCCAGATCGAAGCGTGGATCGGCGATGAAGGCATCGGCATCCAGATGCATCACCCAGCCGCGATACCCTTCCGCCAGCCGGTCAGCCAGGAAGTCCAGCCGGTTGTACGTGGCCTGCCAGGGGTGGAAGCCGCGCCGCACGCCGATGAACACCTCCATGCGGATGCCATGCCGCAGGCAGAAGGCGCGGTTGGCCGGCAGGGTGGCCATCAGCATCGGAAAATATCGGTCCTGGTCCGCCGTCTGGAACAGGATGATCTCGGGCAGGTCGGGCATGGGCGGATCCGTTGGGCATCGCAACCTGCCATGTGGCAGGCGTATCGACTACCCGAGCCGGCCGCGCAGCCCGGCCCAGACCAGCGCGGCGCGGTCACCCACGCCGCGCGGATGCGGCACGGCCCGCCCGGCGGCCAGCCGCGCCAGGTCCCGCCTGGCCAGCACCACCGGCAGCACGGCGGGCAGCGCCACTCGCGGCACCGCCTCCGCCTTGGCCAGGGTCACACCGCCTTCTTCCGCCAGCGCGCGGCGCAGCGGCTCGGCCGTGGCGGGCTCGGCGATCACGGCCTCCGCCGTCAGCCCGGCCTCCGCCAGCGCATCCTGCGGCAGCAGGCAGCGGCCCTGGGCGGCATGGGCGGGAATGCTGCGGAGCACGCCGGCCAGGCCGTGCAGCGCGCCCAGCCGCTGCACCGCGGGCAGCGCCGCATCCGGCGCACCCAGCAGCCGCGCGGCCGCCACCGCCAGCCCCCCCGCGCCGGCCCGCAGATAGGCGCCGAAAGCCTCCCGCGTCGGAATACCCTCCGGCTCCGCCTCCGCTTCCCTGGCATCGACCAGCGCGGCCAGTGCGGCGGCATCCAGCGCGCCTTCGGTGATGGCCGCGTGCAGCGGCCCGGCCACCTCATGCCGCCGCGCCGGGCGGCCTTCCGCAGCCTCCGCCACCGCGTCGCGCCACCATTGCAGGCGAATCAGCGTGGCGATCTGGCTGGTCGCCACCTCCCGCGCGCGGGCCAGTTCGTGGTTGAAGGCGATCAGCGCGAACAACGCCTCCCGCTTCGCCGGCGGCGCGAAGATCGCGGCCAGGTAGCGGTCCGGGTCATGCTGGCGCACGAAGGCGCCGAGCGGCGAAAGCGGGGGTTCGGCCATGCCGCCAGATGACGGTCGGCGGCGCGGGCCGCAAGTGCGGTTGACGCTTCCCGAGGCCACGCCTAGGTCATTCCCCGGTCGCGGGGCCCCATTCGCGGGGACCACCCCGCAAGCTGGCCAAAGCCCCCAAACGGGAGAGACCCCATGCCCTTCACCCTGCCGCCCCTGCCCTATTCCACCTCCGCGCTCGCCGCCCAGGGCATGTGCCAGGAGACGCTGGAACTCCACCACGGCAAGCACCACAACGCCTATGTCACAGCGCTGAACGGCCTGATCGAGTCCAAGGGCCTCGCCGGCAAGTCGCTGGAGACGATCGTGGCCGAGGCCGGCAAGGCCGGCGCCGATGGCCTGCCGGTGCTGAACCAGGCCGGCCAGCATTGGAACCACGCGCTGTTCTGGCAGGTGATGTCGCCCAAGGGCGGCGGCGACAAGCTGCCGGGCAACCTGGCGGCGAAGATCGACAGCGACCTCGGCGGCCTGCAGGCCTTCAAGGACGCCTTCAAGCAGGCGGGCGTGAGCCAGTTCGGCAGCGGCTGGGCCTGGCTGATCATCGGCACCGACGGCAAGCTGAAGGTGACGAAGACCCCGAACGGCGCCAACCCGGTCTCGACCGGCGAAGGCACGCCGATCCTCGGCTGCGACGTGTGGGAACACGCCTACTACCTGGATTTCCGCAACGTCCGCCCGAACTACCTGGAAAACTTCCTGAACAAGCTGGTCGATTGGGAAGTGGTCGCCGGCCTGATGGACAAGGGCGGCCTGACCACCGGCCAGACGGCCTGACACGTCCGACCCGGACATGACGAAGGCGCCGAGGGGGAAACCCCCGGCGCCTTTTTCATGCCTGCTGCCGGCAACAGATCCAGCCGGCACAACCTGCACCCGTCAAAGGCGGGTGAGCGCCCGAACGGGCGCCGCGGCCTATGCCGCGAAGCCAGGCCCGCGGATGCGGGCGCCGGCGCCTGGGGCCGGAGACCACCCGCCGAAGGCGGGTGACCGCCCCAACGGGCGCCAGCGGCCGAGGTCGGATATCAGCTCTTCACGTCGTTGGCGGGCGCCGGCGGCTTCACAACGCTGCCGATCGTGCCGCGCACCACAGTGACGCGGACATTCGGCGCCAGCTCCACCTCCACCTCGTCGCTGTCGTCGCGCACCTTGGTCACGGTGCCGACCAGGCCGCCGCCGGTGATGACCTTGTCGTTGCGCTTCAAGCCACCGAGCATGGCGCGGTGTTCCTTCATCTTCTTCTGCTGCGGCCGGATCAGCAGGAAGTAGAAGACGGCGAAGATCAGGATCAGCGGCAGCAGCTGCATGACAACGGCGCCGGTGCCGCCACCGGCATCCTGGGCATAGGCGGGCGAAATGAACATGTGTTGGGGTCCGGCTTTCCTGGTGGGGTCGGCCCCGGGCTTGCGGGGCATCGGCCCGCAACCTAGCTTCCGCCCCCTTTCCGTCAATACATGATCCGGGTGCCACGTCCTTGTCCGAGCCTCACGCCCTGCTGCCCACCCTCACCCGGATCGCCGAGGCGCTGGAGCGTCTGGCCCCGCCGGCCGCCCAGCGGCCCGATCTCGGGGCGGCGGATGCCTTCGTCTGGCACCCCGGCCCGCCCTCCCGCCTCGATCCGGTGCCGAAGGTCGCCGCCGTGGGAATCACGCTGCTGCAGGGGGTGGAGCGGCAGAAGGCGCTGATCCTGGAGAATACGCTACGCTTCGCCCGCGGCCTGCCGGCCAACAACGCCATGCTCTGGGGCGCCCGCGGCATGGGCAAGTCCAGCCTGGTGAAGGCTGCCCATGCGGCGTGCAATGCCGAACTGCCCGGCTCGCTCGCTTTGGTGGAGATCCAGCGCGAGGATGTCCGCACCCTGCCGGATCTGCTGAATGTGCTGCGAAATGGCGACCGTCGCTGCCTGGTGTTCTGCGACGACCTGTCCTTCGAGCGGGAGGATGCCGACTACAAGGCGCTGAAATCCGTGCTGGATGGCGGCATCGAGGGCCGGCCGGCCCATGTGCTGTTCTACGCCACCTCCAACCGCCGCCACCTGATGCCGCGCGACATGATCGAGAATGAGCGCAGCACCGCCATCAACCCCTCCGAGGCGACGGAGGAGAAGGTCTCGCTGTCCGACCGCTTCGGGCTCTGGATCGGCTTTCACAATTGCGACCAGGACACGTTCTTCGCCATGGTCGAGGGCTATGCCGGCAGCTTCAACCTGCCCGTCGCACCGGAGGAACTGCGCCGCGCCGCGGTGGAGTGGAGCGTGACGCGCGGCGCACGCTCCGGCCGCGTCGCCTGGCAATTCGTGCAGGACATGGCGGGCCGGCTCGGGGTGAAGACCGGGGTCTGACCCGGAATTGTTGCCCCGGGCTGGCGCCGGGGTGAATTCGCCGTCGCGTTGAATTCTTTCCTTGCGGTTCGCGCGCTGCGGCAGGACCCTGCGCGCGCCACCTGCGAGGCCGCCATCCCGGCGGAAAGCTCCATGCGGCTTTCCCTAGGAATGTGATCCCATGTCCCGCTTCTTTGATATCATCCTCTGGCCGCTGACGGCCTTCCTCGGCCTGGTCGGCCGCAACACCAAGGCTGCGATCGCCATCGGATCCCTGGTGACGGTGCTTGCCATCGTCACGCGGCACGGTGCCTGGGCCGCCGGAGCGGCGATGTTCGTCGGGACGGTGCTGGTCTGGCTCAGCGAATCCAACACGCGCCGGCAGGCCGAGCAGGGTGCCGCCGTGGGCGAGTGAGCGCCGGCGCCGCGGGCCCCAGGCCCGGCCCGGCTGAGGCGAAACGCCCCGCGCAGGTTTCTTGCGCCGAAAGCGCCGCGCGCCAACCCTGGCGCAGTGAGATCCGCGGCAATCCAAAACGTGACCCCGCAATGATTCCCCTGGCCGCTTCGGAGGTTGACCGAAGGGCCAGGACGGGTTGCCATTCGCGGGCGCCAGGGGGGCGCGCGCCGCGAAAAGGCGGCCGATCATGGCAGCGGGGTGCTTCATGCCGTCCATTTCGCGCTGGCCTTTCTCGAAGTGGCAAAGGCCTGCCAGCTATGTCTTCGCGCCGCTGATCCTCGCGCCACTGGCGGGCTGCGGCTACACCGTGCAACGCAGCGCAGAGGTCACCGCGAACCAGCAGGCGCTGGCCAACGCGCAGGCCACCGGCGGCACGCTGCGGCAGCGCGTCTCGGAACTCGAGGCGACGCTGACGCAGGAGCGCGCCGCCGCAGGCAACCTCGCCAGCCTGGAACAGCGCCTGCGCGAGGCCGATGGCGCCCTGGGCAGCGCCCAGCGCCGCCGCGCCGCCGCCGAGCAGGAGACCCGCCGCCTGCGCGCCCAGCTGGCGCAGGAGGAGGGCCAGCTGGCCAGCCTCCAGGGCCGCTCCGGCGAATTGCAGCAGACCACCACGCAGACCCAGGCCTCGTTGACCGAAGCCGAGGCACGCCTCGCCGGCCTGCGCAACGACGCCCAGGCCGCCGAGCGCCGCCTGGCGGAGTTGCGCAACCAGGCCGCCGCCCAGGACAACCGCCTCACCTCGCTGGGTGAGCGCCGCGGCGCCGAGGAGCGCCGGCTCGCCACGCTGCAGGACCAGGCAGAGCAGTCCGAACGACGCCTCGCCACCCTGCGCGAGCAGGCCACGACGGAGGAGCGCCGCCTGGCGGAGCTGCGCCAGGGCGGCCAGGCCGCCGACCAGCGCCTCACCGGCTTGCGCGGCCAGGTTGCGGAAACCGAGGGTCGCCTCGGAACCCTGCGCGGCCAGACGCAGGCGGAGGACCAGCGCCTCGCCGGCTTGCGCAACCAGGTGGCGGAGACCGAGCGTCGCCTTGGTGGGCTGACGCAGCAGGCGCAGGCCGAGGACCAGCGCCTTGCCGGCCTCCGGGGCCGGCTGGCGGAGGAGGAACGCCGGCTCGGCGGTCTGCGCGACCAGGGTCAGTCGGCCGACCAGCGCCTTGCCGGACTGCGCGACCAGGTGGGTGAGGCGGAACGCCGGCTGGCCGGGCTGCGCGAGGAATCGACCCGCGCGGAAGGCGCCCTCGGCGCGCTGCGCGAACAGGCGCAGGCGGAGGAGCGGCGCCTGGCGGGCCTGCGGGACTCCGCCGGCGGCGAGGACCGCCGGCTGGCGCAGCTGCGCGAGCAGGCGACGGCGGAGGCGCAGCGGCTGGAAGCGCTGCGTGGCAGCATCGCGAATGCGCAGCAGGCCCTGACGGAACGCCAGCAGGTCACCGGCGAAACCGATCGTCGCCTGACTGGCCTGCGCGCCACGCTCGAGGAGGCTGAGCGCAGCCTGACCGAACGCCGCGCCGCCCTGGCGGAGGCCGAGCAGCGGCTGGGCCAGGTGACCCAGGCGGAGCGCGACACCACGGCGCGGCTTCGCACGGTGGAGACGCGCGTCGCGGAGCTGGACACCACGGTCACCGAACGCGAGCGCCGCCTCGCCGGGCTACGGGATTCGCTGGCCACCGCCGAGGCCGCGCTGGCCGAGCGCCGCGGGCAGGTGGAGCAGGCGCAGGCCGAACTCGACCGGTTGGGCACGGCGCGGGAGGAAGCTGCCGCCACCCTGCGCAGCCTGGAAGCCCGCAGCGCCGAGCTGCGCAACGAGGTCGGCGCTGCCGAACGGCGCCTCGCCGAATTGCGCAGCGGCACCGCGGCGGAGGAGCGCCGCCTGCAGACCGCGCGCGCCGAGGCGCAGGCCGCCGGCACCGACCTGCAATCCCGCCGCACGGAACTGGCCCAGGCCGAGGCCCGCCTCGCCGAGGCCAATCGTGCCAACGAGGCCGCCGGCACGCGCCTGCGGGAAATCACCCAGGGCACCGACGGCGCGCGGCAGGAACAGGCAAGGCTGCGCGACCAGGCGGAGACCCTACGCAGCGAGGTCGCGGCCATGGAGCGGCGGCGCCAGGAACTCGGCGCCGAGGTCGCAACCCTGGAAGCCCGGCTGACGCAGCAGCGTCAGGAGCTGGCGCTGCTGGCGGTGCGCGTCTCGCGGGAACGCCAGGCGCTGGAGGTCCAGCCTTCCCGCACCGGCGCCGAGATGGCGCCCCGGCCGCGCGAGGGTGCCGGGCCAGACAGCGAGACCGTCAGGCAGTAGCGGGGCTGAGCACGCTCTGCCCGCCCATATAGGGGCGCAGCACCTCGGGGATGGCGATGCTGCCATCCTCCTCCTGGTGTGTCTCCAGCACCGCGATCAAGGCCCGGCCCACGGCCACGCCTGATCCGTTCAGCGTGTGCAGGAACTCGGTCCCCTTGCCGCCCGCCGGCCGGAACCGCGCATCCATGCGGCGCGCCTGGAAGTCCCGGCAGTTGGAGCAGGAGGAAATCTCGCGCCAGGCCTGCTGGCCGGGCAGCCAGACTTCCAGATCGTAGGTTTTGGCGGCGCTGAAGCCGGTATCGCCGGAGGCCAGCACGATGCGCCGCCAGACCAGGCCGAGCGCCGTCAGCACCCGCTCGGCGCAGGCCGTCATCCGCTCATGCTCGGCCTCGGACTGGTCGGGCAAGGTGATGGAGACCAGCTCCACCTTCGGGAACTGGTGCTGGCGCAGCATGCCGCGCGTGTCCCGCCCGGCGGAGCCCGCTTCCGAGCGGAAGCAGGGCGACAGCGCGGCGAGCCGCATCGGCAGCGCCGGCTCGGCCAGGATGTCGCCGCGCACGATATTGGTCAGCGGCACCTCCGCCGTCGGGATCAGCCAGCGACCATCCGTGGTGGCGAACAGGTCTTCCTTGAATTTCGGCAGTTGGCCAGTGCCGTACATGGTGGCGTCGTTCACCAGCAGCGGCACGCTGGCCTCGGTATAGCCGTGCTCATCGACGTGCAGGTTCAGCATCCACTGGCCAAGCGCGCGTTCCAGCCGCGCCAGCGGACCGCGCAGCATGGTGAAGCGGGCGCCGGCGAGCTTGGCGGCGGTGGCGAAATCCATGCCGAAGGCCTCGCCCAGCTCGAAATGCTGGCGCGGCGTGAAGGGGTAGTCGCGCGGGCTGCCCTGGGTGTGCAGCACGACATTGGCCGATTCGTCCGCACCCTCCGGCACATCGGCTGCCAGCAGGTTCGGCAGGGCCGCCAGCAATGCGTCGCGCGCCTCCTCATGCACTTCCGGCGTGGCCGCGGCGGCGGCGTCCATGGCGGCCTTCACCTCAGCCTTCAGGCGATCCGCCAGCGCTGCGTCGCCGGCCTTCATGGCGGCACCGATCTGACGGGACAGCTCGTTGCGGGTGGTCTGCGCGGCCTGCACCAGGCGCACCGCCTCGACCCGCAGATCATCGAGGCGCAGCGCCTCCGCCGCCGCGGGCGGCAGGGACCGCCGGGCGAGGCCCGCGTCGAAGGCTTCGGGGTTGGCGCGAACCGACTTGATGTCGTGCATGGAACTGGACCTGAGCGCGTGGTGTGGCGCTCAGCGGCTAAGCCAGAGTGGCGGGTCCGTCAATCAAGCCCCGGCCACTCAGGTCTCCGTCGCGCCCTTCTTCTTGCGCCCCATCCAGACCGCCGCCCAGATCGAAATCTCGTAGAGCAGGATCATCGGTACGGCGAGGCCGATCTGGCTGATGATGTCCGGCGGCGTGATGATGGCGGCGACGACGAACATGCCGACGATGGCGTAGCGCCGCCCCTTCCGCAGCCCATCGACCGAGACGATGCCCACGCGCGCCAGCAGGGTCAGCAGCACCGGCAGCTGGAAGGCGATGCCGAAGGCCAGGATCATGTGCATGACCAGCGAGAGATACTCGCTGACCTTGGCTTCCAGCTGGATGGCCACCGTGCCGGCATCGGCCGGCGTTTCGAAGCTGATGAAGAAGCTCCAGGCCATCGGGAAGATGAAATAATAGGCCAGCGCCGCGCCCATCACGAACAGGAAGGGCGAGATCACCAGGAACGGGGTGATCGCGCTTTTCTCGCTTTTGTAGAGGCCGGGCGCGATGAACAGCCAAAGCTGCGTCGCCCACATCGGGAAGCTGAAGAAGGTGGCACCGAAGAAGGCGACCTTCAGGTAGGTGAAGAAGGCCTCATACAGCGCCGTGAAGATCATCCGGCGCTCGCCCATGCCCTGGGCCTGGAGGATGTCCGCCAGTGGCGCGGCGAGGAAGCCGTAGAGCTGGCGGGAGAAGTAATAGCAGACCGCAAAGGCGATGATGAAGGCGCCGACCGACCACATGAGCCGCGTTCGCAGCTCCATGAGGTGCTCGACCAGGGGCATCGGCTTGTCGTTGATTTCGTCGGTCGGATCACGCGGCACGGTGGGGGGATCCGTATGTCAGGAGGCGGAGGTGCCGGAAGGCGGCACGAATGCGGGCGCCGAAACAGGGGCCGGCGGCGGAGTGGCCGGGCTCGCCACCACGGGCGCGGGCGGCGGGATGGCGCCGGGCGGGATGAAGGCGGGCGGCACGAAGGCCGGGGCCGGCGGGCCGGCGGCAGGCGCGGGTTCGGCGGGCGGCGGTGTCACCTCCGCCCCATGCACCGGCGGCGGAATATCGGCCGAGGGCGAGAAGGCATCGCGCAGCGGATTGCCGATCGGGTCCTCGGTGAAGGTCTTGCGGATCGAGCCGTCCTTGTCGATTTCCTTTTCGACCATGTCCCGCACATTGAAGCTGCGGATTTCGTTGATCTGGTTGCGCACGTCTTCCAGCTTCGCCTCGCGCACCACCTCATCCACCTGGCCCTGGAACTCCCCGGCCATGCGACGCAGCTTCTGGATGCCCTTGGCGATGCCGCGCACGGCATCCGGCAGGTCCTTGGGGCCAATGATGACCACAGCGACCACGGCGATCAACGCGAGTTCGGTCCAATCGAGACCCAGCATGAATCCTCATCCCCGACGCCATGCGGCATGCCGGCCTGCGGGCCAGTCCCGTTAGCAGGATCGCCGCGTCACGCCAATCCGGCGGTGGCCGCCACCCACGCTATCTAGGGAGCCTCCGGTGGAAATACGAAGGCCCGTTCCGGGTCCATCGCCACCGTCACGCGGTCCCCACGGCTCAACCAGGCCCCTGGCGGCAGTCTTGCATGCAAATGCAGCAACCCGCCCTGCCCGTCCGCCACCGCCAGATGCACCAGCGTGGTGGCGCCCAGCAGGCGGCAGGCCTCGACTTCCGCGCTGGTGCCCAGATTCGAATCGGGCGGCAGCAGGCGCAGCCCTTCCGGCCGCAGCAGCACCTCCACCGCGCCACCTTCGGCCGCCGGCGCCGGTTCGCGCGGCTTCACCGGGCCGATCGGGGTTTCCGCCAGCCCGTCGCGGATGATGCCGGGCAGGCGGTTGACCTCGCCCAGGAAGGTGGCGACGAATTGCGACATCGGCGAGAGATACAGGGCGGAAGGCGGGCCAAGCTGTTCGATCCGCCCGGCATTCATCAATGCGATGCGGTCGGCCATGAACATCGCCTCCTCCGCATCATGGGTCACGATCAGCGTGGCGATGCCGGCTTCCTGCAACACATGCAGCGTATCGTCGCGCACCTGCTCACGCAGGCGGGCATCCAGGCTGGCGAAGGCTTCGTCCAGCAGCAGCACGGCCGGGCGTGGCGCCAGCGCGCGGGCCAGCGCCACGCGCTGCTGCTGCCCGCCCGAGAGCATATGCGGCCAGGAACTGGCGAAGGCTTCCAGCCCGACGCGCGCCAGCGCATCCATGATCCGCCACTTGCGCTGCCCGCGCGGCACGAAGCGCAGGCCGAAGGCGACATTCTCCTCCACCGTCAGATGCGGGAACAGCGCGTAGTCCTGGAAGACGAAGCCCACTCCGCGCGCCTCGGGCGGGGTTTCCCGCCCCGGCTCGGCGATGAGCTGCCCATCCAGCGTGATGCGCCCCTGCTGCAACGGCTCCAGCCCCGAGGCCAGGCGCAGCAGCGTGGTCTTGCCGCAGCCGGATGGGCCGAGCAGGCAAAGAATCTCGCCCGGCCCGACCTCCAGATCCAGATGCCGCAGCACCATCCCGCGTTCCGGGTAGTGATGCGATACGCCTTCGAATCGGATGCTCATCCGGCTGGGCTGTCCCCGGGTTGCGTGGCTTGCAACGGGGCCACGGCCTCGCCGCTGACCAGCTCCTCCCGCCGCGGCAGGTCGCGCAGGGATTTCAGGCCGAATTGTTCCAGGAAGCGCGGCGTGGTGCCCCACAGCGTCGGGCGGCCCGGCACTTCCTTGTGGCCACGGGGTGCCACCAGGCCGTGGTCCAGCAGCGCCTCCAGCGTCGCCTGGGCCAGGCTGGCGCCGCGAATTTCCTCGATCTCGGCGCGGGTGCAGGGCTGGTGCCAGGCGATCACCGCCAGCGCCTCCATCGCCGCGCGCGGCAGGCGGCGCGGCACCTCCACCACCCGGGTCAGCGCGGCGGCGAGGTCGGGCGCGGTGCGCAGCACGAAGCCGCCGCCGGTTTCCACCAGCACCACGCCGCGGCCCTCCAGCGCATAGCCCAATTCGCGCAGCACCGCGGCCGCATCCTCCCCTTCCGCCAGCAGGGACTGCAGGCGGGCCGGGGCAACGGGGCGGTCGGAGGCAAACAGCAACGCCTCGGCCAGCCGCAACGCGGCGGCGCTGACGGCGGGCTCCGGGCTGGCCTTGGGCAGTTCCTCGCCGGGCTGGTCTTCATCAGGCGGCGCGGACATCATCCGCCTTCTCCGCGCGTTCGGCCTTGCGCAGCAGAATGGGCCCGAAGGCGCGGTCCTGGCGCAGATCGAGATTGCCGCCGCGCGCCATTTCCAGGCTGGCGATCAGCGTGCTGGCCAGGGCGGCGCGGCGTTCCACCGTATCCAGGTCACCGGCTTCCGGCAGGAAGCGTTGCAGCACCGCCCAGCTCGGCAGGTCGCCCAGCACCTGGGTCAGCCGGGCCAGCGCGTCCTGCACGCTCCACAGCCGGCGCGGCTTCGGGCGGTAGGGGCGCAGGGCCATGGCCCGGCGGCGGCCGGCGACATAGGCCTGGCACAGCGCCGCGAGGTCGGCGCGCAGACCCGAACGATCCTCGACCTTCAGGTTCTCCGGCGCGCCACGGCCGAACACGTCCCGGCCGAGCTGCGGCCGCTGGCCGAGCCAGGCGGCGCCGATGCGCATCGCCTCCAGCTCCGCCAGCCGGTCGGTCAGGCGCAGGGCCAGGGCTTCCGGGTCTTCCTCCGGCCCCGCTTCCTCCTTCGGCAGCAGCAGGCGGGATTTCAGCCAGGCGAGCCAGGCGGCCATCACCAGCCATTCGGCCTGCAATTCCAGCCGCATGCCGCGCGCCCGGTCGATCACCGCCAGATACTGGTCCACCAGGGCCACGATGGAGATGCCGGCGAGGTCCAGCTTCTGGGCGCGTGCCAGGTCCAGCAGCAGGTCCAGCGGGCCTTCATAGCCATCGAGACGCAGATGCAGCACCGGGTCGGTCACAGCGCCCCTCCATGGCCGGTCAACGCAAAGATCGCCTGGAGCACCGGCAGCGCCACCGACCGCAGCAGCATCCGCAGCGGGTCGAATCCAGGCACCAGGTAGGGTACCAGGAAAATCAGCCCGATGACGATGAGAAGCCCGAATCGCTCCGTGCTCGCCACCACCCGGGCCAGCGGCGCCGGCAGGATGCCGACCAGGATGCGCCCGCCATCCAGCGGCGGAATCGGCAGCAGGTTGAAGCAGGCGAGAATCACGTTGTAGAGCATCGACAGGGCGAAGAACTGCAGCACCCAGTCCAGCGCCGCATCCGGCACCACGCCGCCGGAGGCCGTCACCAGATGCGCGCCGAAGCCGAAGCCGATGGCGAGGGCGAAGTTGATGGCCGGCCCGGCGGCGGCGACCAGCACCATGCCCCAGCGCGGATTGTACAGCCGCCAGAAATCCACCGGCACCGGTTTGGCCCAGCCGAACATCGCCTCCACCCGCCCGATGGTCAGAAGCTGGGTTACCAGCAGGATGCCGGGCACCAGCACAGTGCCGACAGGGTCCACATGCCGCAGCGGGTTCAGGCTGACCCGGCCGAGCAGATAGGCCGTGTCATCGCCCAAGGCGCGCGCGGCGAAGCCATGCGCCGCCTCATGCAGGGTGATGGCGAGAATGGCGGCGAGGGCGATCGCCGTGATGTCGGCGATCACGCGAAGGCCGGCCCGGTCATATAGGATCGGGTGGCGAGCAACCGGTCTCGGATCAGCGCCAGCAGATCGGGGTCCACCACCCGGCGGTTGGCGAGCATCTCGCTGCGCGCGCGATTCATCCGCCGCGCGGCGTCATCGGACAGGACCGGGCAGGCCGCCAGCAGCGCGGCAGTTTCCGCCAGCACCCCGGTGCAGTGCAGCGCCAGGTCGCAGCCGGCCGCCATGGTGGCGCCGGCCAGGTCGTTCGCGAGTCCCGCCATCGCCCCCATCGCCAGATCATCCGAGACCAGCACGCCGTCGAAGCCGATCTCGCCGCGGATCACATCGCGGATCAGGCCGGGCGACAGCGTCGCCGGAAGCGCCGCATCCAGCGCGTCGTACAGGATATGCGCCGTCATCGCCCACAGCCCCACCCCGCCATCGGGCGCCGCCAGCGCCCGGAAGGGTTCGAGGTCCGCCGCCAGCGTGGCGCGGTCCGCGGTGACGCGGGGCAGCGATTCGTGGCTGTCCACCTCCGCCCGGCCATGGCCGGGGATGTGCTTGACCACCGGGATGCAGCCGGCCTGTTGCAGCCCGCGCACCCAGGCGGCGCCAAGGCGTGCCACCTCCGCCGGGCGGGCGGAGAAGGCGCGGTCGCCGATCACGTCATGCGCGCCGGGCAGTCGCAGATCGAGCACCGGGGCGCAGACCACATCCAGCCCGATCGCGGCGCATTCCAGTCCGAGCAGCGTGGCATTGGCCTCCGCCGCCATGGAGGGGGCATCCTCGAACAGCGCGGCGGCGGGAAAGTCGGGCCAATGCGGCGGGCGCAGCCGGGCGACGCGGCCACCTTCCTGGTCCACCAGGATCGGCGCCTCCGCCCCCAGTTCATGCCGCAAGGCGGCCGTCAGCGCGGCCACCTGGTTCGGGGTTTCCACATTGCGGCGGAACAGGATGGCGCCGGCGGGGCGGTGCTGCCGGAACAGCGCCGCTTCCTCCGCCGACAGGCTGGTGCCGGCGATGCCGATGATGGCGGCCTTGGGAGTCATCTGGTGCTCAGCGAACCGGGATGCAGGCAAAATTGCGCGCGCGCAGCGCCTCGCAGAACTGGCGGGCGCTGTCCTGGTCGGCGAAGCCGGTGGTGCGCACGCGGAACAGCGGGCCTTGCCCCTCGCGGTCCAGGCGCTGGACCACCGGGCTGAGGCCCTCGAACAGATCGGGCGCGCGGCGGGCGATGCGATCGAACTCCGAACGGGCGCCGTCCTCGCTGGTCACCGCGGCCAGCTGCACCATCACCCGGCCCGTGGCGAGCGGGCGCGGGGCTGGTGTTGGTGCCGGTGCCGGTTCAGGCGCTGCGGCAACCGGTGCAGGTGCGGCTTCGGGCGCCTCGGCCGGGCGCGGCACGGGGCGCGGCGGCACCACCGGCGGGGGGGCGACGGCGGCGCGCAGCAGATCGAGATTGGGCGCCTCCGCATCCGGCACCAGCCGAGCGGGCTGCCCGGTCTGTGCCGGGGATTGGCGGTTGCCGGGGCGTTCCAGCACAAGCGCATTCTGGTTCGGCACGCGCAACCCGCCCGGATCATCCGGGCGCACCTTGAAGGGGCGCGGATCGGCTTCCACCACCGGCACGCCACCACCGCCGGAGCGCTGGACGGCCCAGTACCCCCCTGCCCCCACCGCGACCACTGCCAGCATGCCGCCTGCCACCGCCAGCATGCGCCACGGAACGCCCGAAGCGTCCCGCTGCACGCGATAGGATGGCACCATCATGTCGCTCATCGCATCTCCTCGACGGGTTCGACCCCCATCACCGCGAGGCCTGAGCGCAGGACCACCGAAGTGGCGGCCACCAGCGCGAGACGCGCCTGGGTCGCCTCCGGCTCCTCCGCCCGGATGAAGCGCAACGTCGCATCGTCACGCCCCCTGTTCCACAATACATGAAAGTCGCTGGCCAAGTCTTGGAGAAAGAACGCGATTCGATGCGGCTCCCGCGCCGCAGCAGCGGCTTCCACCGTGCGCGGCCAGCCCGCCATGCGGCGGATCAGCGCGAGTTCGGCTGGGTCGGTGAGCGAATCGAGCGGCACCTGCGCCAGATCAGTCGGCGCCGGATCGCCGGCGGAGCGCAGGACCGAACGGCAGCGGGCATGGGCGTATTGCACGTAGAAGACGGGATTTTCCCGGGTCTGCTCGATGACCTTGTTCAGGTCGAATTCCATCTGCGCGTCGGATTTGCGCGTCAGCATGGTGAAGCGCACGGCGTCCTTGCCCACCTCGTCGATCAGGTCGCGCAGGGTCACATAGGTGCCGGCGCGCTTCGACATGCGGACCGGCTCGCCATCCTTCACCACATGGACGATCTGGGTCAGCACCACATCCAGGCTGACCTTGCGGTCCGACAGCGCCGCGACGGCGGCCTGCATGCGCTTGACGTAGCCGCCGTGGTCGGCGCCCCAGACCTGCACGAGCTGCGGAAAGCCGCGGTCGATCTTGGCAAGGTGGTTCGCCACGTCGTTCGCGAAATAAGTGCCGGAGCCGTCCGACTTCCGCAGCGGGCGGTCCACATCGTCGCCGTACTGCGTGGCGCGGAACAGCACCTGCGGGCGGGGTTCCCAATCCTCCGGCGTCTTGCCCTTCGGCGGCTCCAGCACGCCGGTGTAGATCAGGTCCTTGGCCGAAAGCGTGGCCTCCGCCTTCTCCAGCCAGCCTTCCGCCACGATGGCGCGCTCACTGATGAACACGTCATGCTCGACGCCGAGTGCGGCCAGATCCTCGCGGATCGCGGACATCATCGCTTCCACGGTGAAGTCCCGCACCGTATCCAGCCAATGTATCGCCGCCGCCGGCATGGCGCCGGGCTCGGCCAGGGTTTCCTTGAAGATCTGGCGCAGCGCGATGCCGACGGGCACCAGGTACTCGCCCTTGTATTGCAGCCCGCCCGGGACCGACTGGGCAAACTCCTCCTCGGTCATCGGTGTGCCGAGGGCCTGGAGATAGCGCCAGTAGGTGGCGTATGCGAGTGCCAGCACCTGCGCGCCCGCATCGTTCACGTAATACTCGCGCGTGACGTCATAGCCCGCCTTGCGCAGCAGCAGCGCCAGCGCATCCCCCACCACGGCGCCGCGGCAATGGCCGACATGCATCGGCCCGGTCGGGTTGGCCGAGACATATTCCACATTCACCGGCCCGCCTTCCCGCGCCGGCCCATCGCCATAGGCGGGCCCCGCCGCCAGCACCGCCGGCACCACGGCACGCACGAAGGCCTCATCCAGCCGGAGGTTGACGAAGCCTGGCCCGGCCGGCGTCGCCTCCACCACCACGGGCAATTCGCGCAGCTTCTCGCACAGCGCCGCGGCCAGCTTCGGCGGCGGCATTTTTGCCAATTTTGCCACCATCATGGCGCCATTGGTCGCCATGTCGCCATGCGAGGCGTCCTTCGGCGGCTCCACCAGCACGCGGGCAAAGGAATCGGGCGGCAGTTCCGGCAGGATCTGCCGCAGCGCCTCCACCACATGGGCGCGCATGGTGGCAAACAGGTCGGTGGTCGGGGTCATGCAGGCGAATCCGGAAACGGTAGGGGGGTTCTAGCCCGGGATGGAGGGATCGGTCAGGCGCCGATGCTCCTCCAGCGCGAAACGGTCGGTCATGCCGGCCAGGTAGTCACACACCGCCTGGGCGGCGGCGGGGCTGCCGGGCTCGCCGGCTTTCTCCTGCCACCAGGGCGGCAACTGGCGTGGCTCGCCATGCAGCAGGGTGAACAGCAACTGCAGCGCCCGCTTGCATTTCTGGGTGGTGCGGTTGACGCGCCAGTGGCGGTACATGCGCTGGAACAGGAAGGCGCGCAGCTCGTTATTCGCCTCCATCATCGCGTCCGAGAACGCCACCACGGGCCGGTCATGCGCGCGGATATCGGCCGCGCTGGCCGGCGCCAGGGCTGCGATGCGGCGGCGGGTCTCGGCCACCGTGTCGTTGACCATGGCGTTGATCACCCGGCGCACCACCTCGGACACTGCGCGATCCGGCGGCAGGCTGGGGTTGGCCTTCAGCGCCTCGGCATGGGCTTCGCGCACCAGCGGCAGGCTGGCGGCTTCCTCCAAAGTGAAAAGCCGGGCGCGGATGCCGTCATCCAGGTCGTGGTTGTTGTAGGCGATGTCATCCGCCAGCGCCGCCACCTGTGCCTCCGCACTCGAATGGGTGGTCAGTTCCAGCGGATGCAGGCGGTCGTATTCAACGATGTACGGACTCGGGCGGCGCAGCGGGCCGTTGTGCTTGGCCAGGCCCTCCAGCGTTTCCCAGGTCAGGTTCAGGCCATCGAAGCCGGCGTAGCGGGTTTCCAGGCGCGTCACCGCCTTCAGCGACTGCGCGTTGTGGTCGAAGCCGCCATAGGGCTTCATCATCACGTCCAGCGCATCCTCCCCGCCATGGCCGAAGGGCGGGTGGCCGAGGTCGTGCGCCAGCGCCAGCGCCTCCGCCAGGTCCTCCTCCAGCGCCAGTTCCCGGGCGATGGAGCGCGCGATTTGCGCCACTTCCAGGCTGTGGGTCAGCCGCGTCCGGAAATGGTCGCCCTCGTGATAGACGAAGACCTGGGTCTTGTATTGCAGGCGCCGGAAGGCGGTGGCGTGGATGATGCGGTCGCGGTCGCGCTGGAAGGGTGAGCGCGCGCCCCCAACAGGTTCGGCATGCAGCCGCCCGCGGGAGGTCTCGGTGCGGACTGCCCAGGGGGCCAGCCCATCTGGCAGGCGCTTCGCATCCATCCCGCCGGGCCTAGCACCCGCCCGCCCCCGCTGGAAGGGTCGCGGCCAAAGGAGCGTGGCCAGAGGAGCGTGGCCAGAGGAGCGTGGTCAGAGGAGCCTGGAACCGCAGGCGTTTCCATCCTATCTTCCCAACATGGACACCATGACCACCCCGTTCCGCGTCACCCCCCGCGCTGCCGCCCAGGTGGCGGAGATTGCGGCCCGCCAGGGCAAGCCCGGCGCCGGGCTGCGATTGGCGGTCGATGCCGGGGGCTGTTCCGGCTTCCAGTATCGCTTCGACCTGGAGGATGCACCGGCCGAGGATGATTTGGTGGTGGCCGAGGGCCCCGGCCGCGTCTTCGTCGATCCGGTGAGCATGGAATTGCTGGCCGGCGCCGAACTCGATTGGACCGAGGCGCTGATCGGCGCGCATTTCGCGGTGAAGAACCCCCAGGCGGTCAGCGCCTGCGGCTGCGGCACCAGCTTCAGCGTCGGCTGACCACAGCCGGGACCCTGCTTCACCGCTACGGTTCAGAGGCCCGTTGGCCTACGGTTCACAGGCCCGTTGGCCTGAGGGACATCTCTGGACGCTGCCGAACGGCATTGTTATGCGGGGGTGCTGCTAATAGGGTCAGCCTATGACCAGCTCGGCGCGTACCGGTCGCGTGACAGGCCGCGGTCCAGGTCCTGGCGCTCAGCCAGATGCCGGGATCACGCTGGGCGATTCGAAGCTGCGCGGAAAGGGTCCCGCTACACCCAGGCCACCCGGATTTAGCGCCCCCTTCACCTTTTGGCCGCTTTGCGTGGCCGTGGTGACGCTGCCGCTGCTGGCCGCCGCCGGCGCGGCCTGGTCGAGCCTGCGGGACCTGGAGGTGGAGACCAGGAACCGGCTGACCCGCACGGTCGACCTGCTGCACGAAAACACGCTGCGCGCGCTGGAAAGCCAGGAAGCCTACCTGACCGCGATCAACCGCTTCATCATGGGAAGCGACTGGAACACGATCGCCAGCAGCCCGGACGTGGCGGATTTCATCGCAAGGCTGCATGACAGCGCCCCAGGCACCAGCGCCATCGGCATCATATCCCCCGCCGGGCAGCTGGTGCAGACCTCGATCCGCGACTTCCCCTCCCCGCCGATCGACCTGTCCTTCCGCGACTATGTCCAGGCCCACCAGGGCGTCGGGGTGGATGCGATACGCCCGGTTATCGGCCAGGCAATCGTGAGCCGTGTCAGCGGCCGCCTCGTGTTTCCCCTCAGCCACGCCCGCCGAAACCGGGAGGGCATGCCCGATGGCGGGGTCATCTGGGCCACTTCCGATGTGCACGCCGTCGCCCGGCTATACGCCTCCATCGTCATCGCACCCTCCGACACGGTGCAACTCATCCGCCAGGACGGCCGCATCCTGGTGCAGCACCCGCTGCTGCCGGACGTGGCGTTCGAGGATGCCGCCGGGCGGGCGGAAAAAATGGCCGTGGTCGGCAGCGCGATGCGGACCGGGCAGATCGCCATGGCCTATGTCGGCACCGCGCAGCAGGGGCTGCCGGCCGCCTGGCTGGGGGCCGAGCGGCTGGTGGCGGCGCGCTGGCTGGAACGCTACGGCATCGCCGTCGTCTATGGGCTGCACATGGACCAGATGCGCGGCATCTGGGGCAACCGCGCCTTGGCCTTCGCCGGCGCCGCGCTCGTGGTGGTGCTGCTGCTGCTGGCGCTGATCCGGCTGGCGCAGACCGGCCTGAAGCGCGAATACGCCGCGCTGTGTCGCGCGCAGGCGGAGGCGGCGCGGCGGCTGGAGGCGGAAATCCAGCTGGCCCAGTCGGCGCGCATCTCCGCCCTTGGCCAGATCACGGCCGGCGTCGCGCATGACATGAACAACCTGATCCAGAGCGTCATGGCCGCCTCCCGCCTGATCTACCGGCGGGCGGAGGAACCGGAGAAGGTCCGCAGCCTGGCCACCATGATGCAGGAAACGGCGGCGCGCGGCGCACGAATCGCCGCCCGCATGCTGGATTTCAGCCGCCAGGGTTCGGCACGCAATGGCGGGGCGGCGGAGGATCGCTTCGATCTGCCCGCCGCCCTCGGCCGGCTGGAGGAGATGGTGGGCGGCCTGCTCGGCTCCGGCATCCGCCTGACCTGCGCCGCCGAGCCTGGGCTGCCGCCGCTGCGGGCGGATCGCGCGGAGTTCGAGACCGTGCTGGTCAACCTGATCGTCAATGCCCGCGACGCGATGCCCGAGGGCGGCGCGGTGCGGGTGACGGCGGGGCTGCAGCACGCGGCCGACGGCGCCGTGCTTCTAGGCGTCACCGTGGCGGATACCGGCACCGGCATGACGCCGGAGGTGCTGCGCCATGCCGGCGAGCCCTTCTTCACCACCAAGGGTCCGGGCCGCGGCACCGGGCTTGGCCTGTCCCTGGCGCGGCAATTCGCCGAAAATCTGGGCGGCGGCATGACGATCGACAGCGCGCCGGGCCAGGGCACCCGTGTCACCCTTTCGTTCCCGGCCTAGCCAGAAGCTGGATCAGCGGGCAGTGTCCGCCTCATGATTCGCCTAGCCAGCTTCAACGTGAACTCCGTCCGCAAGCGGGCGCCGCATATCCTGCGTTTCCTGGCGCGGCAGCAGCCCGACCTGCTGTTCCTGCAGGAGCTGAAATGCCGGACGGAGGAATTTCCGGCCGCCGAATTCGCCGCGTCGGGCTATCAGGTCCACGCCGTGGGGCAGACGGGCGGGCGCAACGGCGTCGCCGTGATCTCCCGCATCCCGTTCAAGCTGGTGGCCGAGCATCTGCCGGGCCAGGATGACGATACGCAGGCGCGCTATATCGAGGTCGCGGCCGCCGGCATGCAGGTGGCCGGCATCTACCTGCCGAACGGCAATTCCGGCGGCGATGCGGGCTATCTGTACAAGCTGGCCTGGATGGAACGGCTGCGGCGCCTGGCGCAGGCGCGGCTGGATGCCTTCATCCCCTTCGCCATCCTCGGCGATTTCAACGTCTGCCCGACCGATCATGACCTGGCCAAGGGCACCCTGCCGCCCACCGATGCGCTGGTGCGGCCGGAGACACGGGCGGAATGGCGGGCGCTGGAGCATCTCGGCCTGACCGATGCGCTGCGTGCGCTGCATCCGGCGCCGGAGCCGATCTACACCTATTGGGACTATGGCTCCGCCTTCGAGCGCAACGCCGGTCTGCGGATCGACCATGCGCTGCTGAGCGCGGAGCTGGCGGAACGGCTGGCGGCCTGCACGGTGGATGCGGAGCCGAGGGCGGAGGAACAGCCCTCGGACCATACCCCGCTGGTGGTGGACCTGGCGGCCTGAGCCTCAGCGCCAGTTGCGGCCGCCGCGGTCGTGGCCGCGATCATGGCCCCGATTGTAGCCATGCTGACGCCCGCGATCACGGCCGCGGTCCCAACCACCATGATGGCGCGGCGGCGGCGCGTAGTAGCGCGGCGGCGGGGCGTAGTAGGGACGGTAGACCGGGCGCGGCGCGTAGTAGCGCGGCGGCGGCGGCGGGGCGTAGTAGGGCTGGGCATAGCCATAGCCGTAACCGTAGCCGCCCACCGGTGTGACATCGGCAGCGACGACGCAGCCGGGCGTGAACAGCAGCACCGGCAGCAGCAGGAACAGGGCACGGAGGCGGCGCATGGCGGGGGCTCCCCTGCGGCGGTCCGGTTTCGAAAGTTGGACCACCGCTTGATGTGGAGTTAACCCCGCCGCCATGTCCCGGTTCGGGCGCGATCGCGGCGGCGGTGAGGCCCTTTGCGGCGGAGCCGCCTTAAATGGCCGCGGCGGAGCCGCCTTAAATGCCCGCGGCGGAGCCGCCTTGAATGACCCCGGCGGAGCCGCCTTGATGGAGGAGGCGGCGCCGCCTTGAGGGGCTGGTCCGGCTACTGGTCGGCGTAGATGTGGCTTTCCTCGGCCGCGCCGGGATGCGTCACCGCGCCCTGCGACGCCGGCCCCACAGTCTGGGCGTATTTCCACAACGCGCCGGAAGTATACAGCGTCTTGCGCGGCACCCAGGCGGCGCGGCGGGCGGCCAGCTCGGCCTCCGGCAGCATGATGTCGATGGTGCCGGCCTCGGCATCGATGACGATCGGGTCGCCATTCTTCAGCAGGGCGATCGGCCCGCCGACCGCCGCTTCCGGCCCGACATGGCCGATGCAGAAGCCGCGCGTGGCGCCGCTGAAACGGCCATCGGTGATGAGTGCCACCTTGTCGCCCATGCCCTGGCCATAGATGGCGCTGGTGGTGGACAGCATCTCCCGCATCCCCGGGCCGCCCTTCGGGCCTTCGTAGCGGATGATGATGACGTCGCCCGCCTTGTAGGCGCGCATCTCCACGGCCTTGAAGGCATCCTCCTCGCAATCGAAGCACAAGGCCGTGCCTTCGAAGCGCAGCTTGGTCATGCCGGCGATCTTCACGATGGCGCCCTCGGGGGCCAGCGAGCCCTTCAGGGAGACGACGCCACCGATCGGGCTGATCGGGTCACTGGTCGGGCGCACCACATCCTGGTCCTTCGGGAAGATCACCTCCCGGTGGTTCTCCGCCAGGGACTTGCCGGTGACTGTGATGGCATCGCCGCGCAGATAGCCGCCATCGAGCAGCGCCTTGATGATCACCGGCACGCCGCCGACATTGAACACATCGAGTGCCACATAGCGCCCGCCGGGCTTGAGGTCCGCGATATGCGGCGTGGCGCGCATGATCTCCGCCACGTCATGCAGGTCGAACTTGATGCCGCATTCATGCGCGATGGCCGGCAGGTGCAGTGCCGCATTGGTGGACCCGCCGGTGGCGCCGACGATGGCGGCCGCGTTGAACAGCGCATCCCGCGTCACGATGTCCCGCGGTCGCAGGTTCTTGCGGAGAAGATCCACCACGGCGCGGCCGGACTGCACCGCGAAGTAGTCACGCGATTCGTCGGGTGCCGGCGCGCCGGCGGAACCCGGCAGGGCCAGGCCCAGCACTTCGGAGATGCAGGCCATGGTGTTGGCGGTGAACTGGCCGCCGCAGGCGCCGGCGCCCGGGCAGGCATGCTGTTCCAGCTCCAGCAGGTCGGCGTCGGACATGTTGCCGGCGGCGTGCTGGCCGACTGCCTCGAACACATCCACCACCGTCACGTCACGGCCCTGGAAGCGGCCCGGGCGGATCGAGCCGCCATACATGAAGACCGACGGCACGTTGAGCCGCACCATCGCCATCATCACGCCCGGCAGCGACTTGTCGCAGCCCGCCACGCCAACCAGCGCATCGTAGCAATGGCCGCGCATGGTCAGCTCGATCGAATCGGCGATGACGTCGCGGGAGGCCAGGGACGACTTCATGGATTGATGGCCCATGGCGATGCCGTCGGTCACCGTGATGGTGGTGAACTCGCGTGGCGTCGCGCCGGATTCCTTCACGCCGATCTTCACCGACTGCGCCTGGCGGGACAGCGCGATGTTGCAGGGCGCGGCCTCGTTCCAGCAGGTGGCGACGCCGACGAAGGGCTGGTCGATCTCCTCCTGCGTCAGGCCCATGGCGTAGTAGTAGCTGCGATGCGGCGCACGTTCCGGCCCCACCGTGGTGTGGCGGCTCGGCAGCTTCGACTTGTCCCATTTGGTCATGGTGCGTTTCCCGAGGGTTTGGGATGGGGTGCCACAGGATGCGGCGCGCGGCCAGGGGCGTGTGGCGGGAAGCTAGCGGTCCGGCTGGAAGACATGCGCCATGAACCACTGTTCGGGATGGGCGCGCACCACCTGCTCGACCACCGAATCCAGCGCCGCGATATCCTCCAGCACTGCCTTGCGGCCACGCCCCGGCGGGCCGACCGGCACTTCGGGCAGGAAGTGCAGCCGGAAGCGCGCCGCCTCCCCCAGCCGCAGCGCATAGGCCGGCACGATCGCCGCGCCGGTGGCGGAGGCCAGGCGCACCGCGCGCATGATGTTGCCATCCATCTTCAACGGCCGGCCGAGGGCGGGGGCGTGCACCCGTCCCTCCCAGAATTCGTCCACGTAATACAGCAGCGCCGCTTCCCGGCTTTCCAGCACGCGATGCGCCTCGAACACCGCGCCCAGGGTGGGCGCCACCGCAACCGCGGCCTGTGGCCCGGCGGCGCTGCGGCTGCGGCCGCGGGCCCGGTCCGCGATCCGCATCCGGAAGCGATTGGGCAGGCGCTGGTAGATGGCGTGGAAGGGAATGCCGAGCTGGGCGAGGCCGGCATGCACCACCTCCCAATTCCCCACATGCAGCCCGGCGATGATCAGCGGGCGCCCGGAATCACGCAGCGCCAGAAGCTGGTCGCCGCCCTCGATCTCGATGCGCCCCTCGGCGCGGAAGCGGGACAGGGCGGCGAATTCGCTGAAGCAGCGGCCGATATGGGCCCAATGCGCGGCGAGCAGCGCCTCCACCTCCCGGGTCGAGGCCTCCGGCCGCAACTGGCGGAGCAAAGCGCGGACGCGGTCAGACCCCACCTGCCGCTTGCGGCCGGCGCGCGGCCCCATGCGGGCGCCGAAGGCGGAGGCGGTCTCGGTCGGCAGCAGGCGCAGCGCCTGGTGCGGCAGCCAGTCCGCCAGCCCCTGCAAGGGGTCGCGCAGCCAATGGCGCAGCAGGTCCCGCCGCGCGGACCAGCGCCAGGGCGGCGACGGGTAGAGGTGGCCGGTCATCTAGCGGGGCGTCAGGCGCATCGGCAGGGTATCGCCCGGGCGCAAGGTCAGCCGCGCCACCGGCATCACCTGCGTCCCCGGCTCCAGCGCCAGGCGGAAATGGCCCGCCAGCGCGGCGAGGCAGATGGTCGCCTCGGCCAGGCCCAGATGCTGGCCGGTGCAGATGCGCGGGCCGGTGCTGAAGGGGATGTAGCCATGCCGCGGCGGCTTCGGCGCGCCGGGCAGGAAACGGTCCGGGATGAAGGCGTCCGGCTGGTCCCAGAGTCCCGGCTTGCGGTGCAGCAGCCAGGGGCTGACCAGGATGAGGGTGCCCTTCCTCACCGGGCGGTCACCGATGCGGTCCGGCCCCAGCGCCTCCCGCGACAGCAGCGGCACGGGGGGGTAGAGGCGCAGCGTCTCCTCCACCACCGCGCGGGTGAAGGGCAGGTTTGGCAGGTCGGCCAGTGTTGCCACGCGCTCACCCAACACCCCACGCACCTCCGCCGCCAGCCGCTCCGCGCTCGTCGAATCCTGGGACAGCATGAACAGCGCCCAGGCGAGGGTATTGGCGGTGGTCTCGTGGCCGGCCATGAACAGCACGATCGCCTCGTTGCGGAAGGCGCGGCGGTCCATCGGGCGGTCCGTGCCGGGCACCTTGGCCTCCGACATGGCGCGGATCAGCGAGGCCTCGCCCTGCTGCCGCCCGTCCAGGATATCGGCGATCAGCCCATCCACCACCTTGTGGATGCGCCGCGCGGAATCCCGCACCTGGCGGCCGCGGAAGCGCGGGAACCAGTCCGGAAGGCCGAACAGGGAGAGCAGATCCGTCTGGCCGATATGCGCCTGGTATTCGGCGAAGGCGGCCACCACCTCGCCCGCCGCATCGCGGCCGAGCGCGCGGCCGAAGATGGTGCGGCAGATGATCTCGGCCGTCAGATGGCCCATCTCCGCCAGCACATCCACCGGGCCGGGCGGCAGGGCGCGCCACTGGTCGCGGCGCTCGGCCGCAGCCTCCGTGATGGCGGGCGCCAGTTCGGCCAGGCGGGAGACATGGGTAACCGGCGCCACCACCCTGCGCCTTTCGCGCCACAGCGGCCCGTCGCTGACGAACAGCCCGTCGCCGAGCAGCGGGATCAGCGCGTGGCGGTGCTGCGGGCTCTTGCGCTGGAAATTCTCATGCCGCTCGACGAAGACGTAATGCACCGAATCCGGGCTGTTGCAGACCACCACGTCCCGCATCAGCAGGCGGCTGCCATAGACATCCCGCTCGAAGGAGGATTTGGCCCAGATCGCCAGCCAATTCTCCCGCGCCAGCTTCAGCATCTGGAGCAGCGGCAGGCCCTTATCCGGGCGGGGCGGAAAGGGCGGAACGTAGGGGGCCGCGGGCGGCGAGGCGGTCGGCGGGGCAGCCGGTTCGATCAGCATGCCCCGCAGCTTATACCAAATCCCCTGGATCGAAACCGATCCACGCGCCACCTGGCGGGGCGCCCTGCGGGCTCTCGCCCGCCTGTGGCGGGCGCAGGTCGCGGTCAGTTGGAATGATTCACCTGGCCCTTGCGCGCTATGCAGCCTCCGCCGTCAGCACGATGCGGCCCGTCACCTTGCCGGCGCGCAGGCGTTGCAGGGCGCTGTCGGCGTTCTGCATCGGCTCCCGCGTGATGGGGATGCCGGGCAGGCGGCCGCCCTGGGCGATCTTCACCAGCTCCCGCAGCTCCTTCGGGCTGCCGACATAGCTGCCGCGCACCGTGAGCGCCCGCATCGCCATCAGCGGCAGCGGCACGGTCAGTTCGCCGCCGAACAGCCCCACCTGGATCAGCTTGCCGCCCTTGGTCAGCGCGTCGAAGCACATGCGCGCGGTCTGGCTGCCATTCACCAGGTCGATGATCGCCTCCACCGGCCCGCCGCACAGCGCGACCAGCCGCTTCGCCGCATCCTCGCCGCTGGCATTCAGCGTATCGCTCGCCCCGGCCTCCCGTGCCGCGACCAGTTTCTCGTCGCTGACATCGACGGAGACGATGCGCTTGTGCCCCATCGCCTTCAGCACCGCGATCGCCTGCAAGCCCAGCCCGCCGGCGCCGACCAGCACGATCGGTTCCTCGGGTGCCATCGGCATCACCTTGTTGATGGCGGAGAAGACGGTGATGCCGGAGCAGGCATAGGTGGCGGCCAGCGCCGGGTCGATATCGCCCGGATCAACCAGGTGGCGCGGCTCCGGCACCAGGATGTGGGTGGCGTAGCCGCCATTCTGGAAGATGCCGAGCGCCTTGCCCTGGAGGCACATATTGTCCTCCTCCGCCTTGCATTTGGCGCAGGTGCCGCAGCCGACCCAGGGGAAGACGATGCGGATCTGGCCAACTTCGAGCCCCTGCCCTTCGGCCTCCGGCCCCCATTTCACCACGCGGCCCACCGTCTCATGCCCCATGGCCAGCGGCAGCACCACGCCACGATCCAGCAGCCGCATCTTGCCGCGGCTGCCGAGGTCCCACTCGCCTTCCCAGACATGAATGTCGGAATGGCAGACGCCGGCATGGGTGACTTCCAGCAGAACCTGCTGGCCGACAGGCTCAGGCGTCGGCAGGTCGATTTCCTGCAACGGCTGCGCCACTTCCACGATTGCCCATGCCTTCATTGCCCGTTCCCCCGATTGCAGGATTGCATGGCAACAGGCGGCGCCGTTCCGGTCAATCCGGCCGGTCAATCCGGCCGGATGTTGTTCTCCCGCACCACCTGCCCCCAGGTGGCGATCTGCCGGGACAGGAAGGGACCGAACTCCGCCTCCCCCTTCGGGTCCAGGTCGATGCCGAGGGCGATGACGCGCTGGCGCACCTCCGGCACCGCCAGCGCCTCCCGGATCGCGGCTTCCATGCGGGTCTTGATCGGCGCCGGAATGCCGGCCGGGCCGAGGAAGCCCCAGAAGGCGCGGGCATCGATGCCCGGCACGCCGACTTCCGCCAGCGTCGGCACATCCGGCATGGAGGGTGAGCGCGTGGCACCGGTCTGCGCCAGCGGCACCAGCGCGCCACTATCCACATGCACGCCGATCGCCGGGCGGGTGGCGATGGGCATATCGACCTCCCCGGCCAGGGCCGCGAGCGCCAGCGGGCCGCCGCCGCGATAGGGCACATGCACCAGTTGCAAGCCCGCCGCCTTGCCGACCAGCGCCATGGTCAGATGCGCCAGAGACCCGTTGCCGATGCTGCCATAGGTCAGCGTATCCGGCTTTGCCTTGGCTGCCGCCGCCATCTCCGCGAAGGTCTTGAAGGGGCGCGTCCGATGCGCGGTCAGCACCATGGGCGCGGTGCCGAACAGCAGCAGCGGCGTCATGTCCCGCTCCGTGTCGAAGCCCATATTGGGGATCAGCGCCGGGTTCACCGCATGGGTGTCGAAGACCAGCACCCAGGTATTGCCATCCGGTGCGCTGCGCGCCACGGCGCCGGTGCCGAGCGAGCCGGAAGCGCCTGGCCGGTTCTCCACGATCACGTTCACACCCAGGATCCGCATCAGATGCGGCTGTAGGATCCGCGACAGCGCGTCCGTGCTGCCGCCGGCCGGAAAGGGCGGCACGATGCGGATGGTGCCGGAGGGCCAGGCGGGCTGCGCCTGGATGGCCGGCGCCGCCAGTGCGGCGGCAGCCGTGAGCAGCACGCGGCGCGTGAGCTGGGGCATGATGGATCCTCCCTGTTCGTTCTTGCCAAGCATTAGGCCCGGGCACCGGCAGCGGCGCAAGCCGCGCCGGAACGCGCCCCCCTTGGCGCGCGTTGGCCCCGCTTTGGCAGAAGGACCACAGGCGATGAGCGATATCCTGTCCCGCATCCTGGCCCGCCGCGAAGGATCGCACATGACCGTGGAAGGGCGCAGCTCCGGCGATCTGGATGGAGGTGGCCTGACCGGGCTGGTGGATGGGGTGTTCGGCCATCCCGGCGGGCTCGACCTGCGCGAGGCCGAGGCCGGCGCCGCCGAGGCGGCCGGGGCGGATGGGCTGAACCTGCTGGTGATCCGCGCCCTGCTCGCCAACCTCACCCAGGGCAGCGGCGGCCCGCGCGGCCTGGCGACGCTGACGGACCGGCTGCGCGCGGCCGGGCTCGGCAAGCAGGTGGAAAGCTGGATCGCCCAGGGCGGCAACCAGCCGGCCGATCCGGCGATGCTGGAAGGCGCGCTGCCACAAGGCGCCCTGGCGGATATCGAGGCCCGCACCGGACTCGGCCGGCAGGATGTGCTGACCCGCCTGAGCCACGGCCTGCCACGCATGGTGGACCGGCTGACCCCGGATGGCCGCCTGCCCGGGCTGGATGAGGACCTGCCCGAGGCGGAGGAGGATGAGCTGCTGTCCGGCTTCGGGATCAGCCGGAGTCTCTGAACCCTACACTCGCCCCCTCAGACTGGCCGGGGCGCCGGCGGCGGCGGCTTCGCCGCCTTCAGCGCCCGGCGGATATCACCCTCCAGCTTCTCCAGCTCCTCCGCCGCGCGCAGGCGCTGGCCACGGGCCTCGTCGGCGATGCGCAGGCTGTCCTCGATGGTGGAGACAAGCGCGGCATTCGCCTTCTGCACGGCAGCGAGGTCGAAGACGCCGCGTTCCAGCTCGGTGCGCGCTTCCAGATTGCCGCGGCGCAGCGTCTCGGCATTGGCGGTCAGCAACTGGTTGGTCAGGTCGGTGGCGGATTTCACCGCCTGGCCGGCCTCCCGCATCCGGTGGATCGCGAGCGCCTGGGCCAGCTGTTGGCGCCACAGCGGCACGGTATTGGCCAGCACCGAGTGGATCTTGCTGGCCAGCGCCTTGTCGTTTTCCTGGATCAACCGGATCGAGGGCAGCGCCTGCATCGCGACCTGCCTGGTCAGGCGCAAATCGTGCACGCGGCGATCCAGCTCATCCCGCGCCCCGCGCAGGTCGCGCAGCTTCTGGGGCGCGAGGTCGTCGGTGGAGTTGGCGACTGCGGCTTCCATGGCGGGGATCGCCTCGGAATCCGTCTTCCGCAGCACTTCCTCGCCGGCCTGCACATGGGTGCCGAGCGCGTGGAACCACTCAAGCGTCGCCTGGTACAGCCGCTCCAGCCGCTCCACGTCTTCGAGCAGGCGGGTGCGGTGGGTGTCGAGCTTGTCGCCAATCCCCTCGATCTGGCCCTTCACCGTCTCATAGCGGCCGATGATTTCCGTCACCTCGGCGCCGGCCTTGGTGAAGATGCGCGCCAGGAAGCCCGGCCGTTCATCCAGCTTGGTCACATCGAAGCCGCGCAGGGTCTGCAGCAGGGAAGCGAGCGTGCGCCCCGCCTCCCCCGTCTCCTGGTTCCGCGCGCCTTCCAGCATGGCGTCCGCCGCGGCCTGGGCCTGGGTCTGGGTCTGCTGGCCGAAGCGCAGGATGGAGCCGGGATCGGACAGGTCGATCTGCTGCGCCAGCTCGCCGAGCATCGCCTCCGGCACCCCCGCGCGGGCGGGCGCTGCCTCGGACAGGTCGCGCTCCGCGGCGGCCTGGGCGGCTGCCACCGGGTTGGGCGCAACCGGGTTGGGCCCGGCAGGCTCCAGGATCACCTCCGGCTTCGATGCGCCATGCGGCTTCGGGCTGTTCGGCTTGGTCGTGCTCATGCGTAACCCTCCTGGCGCAGCCTGTCGGACAGCACCTTCACCTGGATATCGAGTGCCACGCTCTCCTCCGCCCGCAGCTTGGCGCGGAGGTCTTCGGCGGCGGTTTCCATATCCGTCAGCAATTGTGGCAGGCTGGCGGGCGGCTCGGCGCCGGCGGACAGGCGCTGGGCAATGCGGTCCAGCCCGTCCAGATGCACGGTCAGGAAGCGCCGCGCCAGGGGCAGCCTGTCCGGCCGCGCATCGAGGTCGTCCAGCACCGCATCCATCGCCTGGGCGATGCCGGCCATGCGCGGCTCCGCGCTGATCCGCGCCAGGCGGAGGCGGGCCTCGTCCAGCGGGCCGGGCGGCCGCGGCGGCGCTGGCGGCGCGGGCGGTTCCACCTCGACCTGGGCGCCGTCATACATCAGGCGGGTGCCGAGCCAGGCGCCGGCGGCCAGCAGCAGGGCGATCGGCGCGCCGGTCTGCGCGCCCATCATCGCGACAATGCCGGTGGCCACTGCCACCAGCACCGCCGCCCGGCGCGTATCGCCACGGCGGCCCCGGCGCAGCACGCGCACGGCGAGGATCGGCAGCAGGATGCCCAGGCCGGCGGCCACCAGCCCGCGCGTGTTGCCGCGCACCACCTCCACCACCACGTCGATCAGCAGCGGCCAGGTGAACAGCGGCAGCAGCAGGCCGCGGGTGCCATTGCGGAAGCTGCTGAAGGCGCCCTCCGCCTTGGCGCGGGCGCCGCGCCAGGGGTCGTTCTGCCAGGGGCGGCTGTGATCAGGCGGCTGCATCAGCGGAACAGCGCCAACGCGCTGGCCAGCCAGAGACTGAGCGTCAGCAGCCAGAATCCGGCAACGCGCCGCGCGGGCGCCGGCAGGGTGGGCAGGAGGATCTTCGGGGGGCGTGCCATGGCGCAGCATAGATCGCCGCGCGGCAGCCCGCGATCAAGGGCCGCCTCCCTTCACGTCACGTAACCATCAGCGCCCTGGCTTCAGCGCCTGTCGGCGCGGGGATCCAGCGCATCCCGCAACCCATCGCCCATCAGGTTGAAGGCCAGCACCACCAGGAAGATGGCGGCACCCGGCGCAATCGCCAGCCAGGGCGCCGTTTCCAGGAAGCGCTGGGCGCTGTTCAGCATGGACCCCCAGCTCGGCTGCGGCGGCTGCTGGCCGAGGCCCAGGAAGCTGAGCGAGGCTTCGGCGATGATCGCCTCGGCGATCGAAAGCGTGGATTGCACCAGCAGCGGCGGGATGATGTTGGGAAGGACATGGACGAAGGCGGTGCGCCAGGGCGGGTTGCCGAGCGAGCGCGACGCCTCCACCCAATCCGTGCTCTTCGCATCCAGCGCCATGCCGCGCGCCAGCCGGGCGAAGACCGGGCTGGCGGTGATGGCAATCGCCAGCATCGCATTCTCCAGCGCCGGGCCGAGGAAGGCGGCGAGGGCAATGGCCAGGATCAGGAAGGGGATGGACAGCATCGCATCGGCAATGCGGGAAATCAGCGCATCCACCCAGCCGCCCGCCAGCCCCGCCAGCAGTCCGAGCGGCACGCCGATCAGCACCGCGCCGATCACGGACACCACGCCCGCCATCAGCGAGGCCCGCGCGCCCCAGATGACACGGGACAGCACATCGCGGCCATTCTCATCCGTGCCGAACCAGTACAGCTCCGACGGCGGGCGGCGGATGCGGGTCCAGCTCGTCTCGATCGGGTCGTAGGGCGCGATCCAGGGGGCGAAGATCGCCACCAGCACGAAGGCCAGCACCACGATGAAGCCGGCCAGCGCCAGGCGGTGGCGGAGGAAGCGGCGCAGCGCGCGGCGGGACGGGCTTTCGCCGCGATCCGCGGTCACCGGGGCGCCAGGGGGGGCAATCGAGGCGCTCATGCCTGCCGCAGCCTCGGGTTGATCGCCATGTACAGGATATCCGCCAGCAGGCTGAGCGCCACGAAGATCAGCGCCGTCGCCAGCACCACCCCCTGCACCACCGGGTAGTCCCGGTTGAACACTGCATCCACCACCAGCTTGCCGAAGCCGGGGATGGTGAAGATCTGCTCGGTCAGCACCGCGCCGGCCAGCAGCCGGCCGAATTCAATGGTGCCGAGCGTGACCACCGGGATCAGCGCGTTGCGCAGCGCGTGCTTCCACACCACCACGCGTTCCGTCAGCCCCTTGGCACGGGCCGTGCGGACATAGTCCTGGCTGAGTGCCGTCAGCATCGCCGCCCGGGTGTGGCGCATCAGCACGGAGGCGACGCCGGTGCCCAGCACGAAGGCCGGCATGATGGTGGTGGCCAGCGACTGCACCGGGTCTTCCCACAGCGGCACGTAGCCCGAGGGCGGCAGCCAGCCGAGCTGCACGCTGAAGAACAGGATCATCATGATGCCGAGCCAGAAATTCGGCGTCGAAATGCCGAACAGCGCGATGCCATTCGCCGCCCAATCCCAGCCCGTGTCCTTCTTCACCGCGGACAGGATGCCGAGCGGCACGCCGATCAGCACTGCGATGATGAAGGCCATGGAGGCCAGCTGCGCCGTGACCGGCAGCTTCTCCAGGATCAGGTCGGAAACCGGCATGCGGATGCGCCAGGAAAAGCCGAAATCGCCCTGCAGCACATTGCCGACCCAATACAGGTATTGTGACCAGATCGGCTGATCGAGGCGCAGTTCCGCGCGGATCTGCGCCAGCACCAACGGGTCGCCCCGCTCCTCCCCGGCCAGGATCATCGCCGGATCGCCGGGCATGAGCTGTTGCAACCCGAAGATCAGGAAGGACAGGATCACCAGCGTCGGCACAACCTGGCCGAGGCGTTTCAGAAGCCAGTTCCACATTCTCGGTCAGCTCCTGGGCCGCTGCCCCCACCCCGACCCTCCCCCGCGGTCGGGGGAGGGAGAAAAAAGCCCTCCCCCACACTTGTGGGGGGTTGCGGCACTGCCGCAACGCCAAGGGCTGGTTGGGTGGGGGCTTTCACCGCCCACCCCTCCCCGCTCTCAGTTCAGCCGCATGCCCTGCAGCCGCACCATCCCATCCGCGATCGGCTGGTAGCCGGTCAGTCGCGCGGAGTGGATCATCACGTTCTTGCGGTGCCACAGGTAGATCCGCATGCGGTCCTGGCCGAGCGCGATCTCCATGACCTGGCGGTACATGTCCTGGCGCTTGGCCACGTCCTGTTCCGTCCGCGCCGATTCCAGCAGCGCATCCACCGCCGGGTTCGAATAGCGCCCGTCATTCTGGCCGCCGCGGCTGTGCATGAAGGCGTAGATGTTGCCATCCGGATCGGTGCGGCCGGACCAGCCGAGCAGGAAGGTCTCGAATTCGCCGCGCACGGCACCCGCCAGCGCCGAGGCGAATTCGGAGGCGCGCAAAGTCACCTCGAAGCCGGCCTCACGCGCCATCGCCTGGATCACCTCGCCGGCCTGGCGCAGGTCCGGGTTGTTCGGCACGGTCAGTTCCACCGGCACCGGGGCGGTGTGGCCGGCTTCGCGCAGCAGGGCGCGGGCACGGGCGACGTCGCGGTTTTCCGGCTGGAAGCTGCGGACATGGAAGCTGCTGGCCGGCGGCACCGGCTGGCGCGTCGGCGTGTACATGCCCTCATAGACCACCTGGTTGATGGCAGCGCGGTCCAGCGACAGCTCGAAGGCCTGGCGCACGCGGGCATCGCGGCCCATCGGCGTATCGGCGCGCGGGCCGTTGCCGATATTGATGGTGATGCCCTGGTAGCCCAGCTCATCCACCGGCACGCCGCGCAGGTTGCGGTTGCGCTGGATCGAACGCAGGTCGTCCGGCTCCATCCGCTCACCGAATTCCACCGCACCGGATTGCAGGTTCGCCAGCCGCACGGTGTTGTCCGGGATCGGCAGGTAGGTCACGCGGTTGAAGTGGATGTTGGCGGCGTCCCAGTATTCCGGGAAGCGCTCCAGCACGATGCGCTCCTGCGCCACCCGCTCGACGAAGCGCATCGGGCCGGCGCAGACCGGGCGGTTGCCGAAATTGCGGCCGGCGGCCTCGGCGGCCTTGGGCGAGACAATCATGCCGGCGCGGTCCGTCAGCGTCGCCAGGAAGGCGGCGTTGGGCGCGCCGAGCTTGATGCGGACAGTCAGCGGATCGACCACCTCGATCGCGGTCACGTTACCCATCTCAGACCGACGAAAACTGCCCTGGATGGTCAAATGGCGGTTCAGCGAATAGCGCACCGCCTCCGCATCCATCATCTCGCCGTCGTGGAAGCGCACGCCGGCACGCAGCTTGATGGTCAGGGTGGTGGCATCATCCCAGGTGTAGCTGGTGGCGAGCTGCGGCACCGGCTCCAGCGCCGCGTTGATGTCGAACAGCTTGTCGCAGAAGCCCATATAGACGATGCGGCCGACATAGGTGCGCGACAGCGACGGGTCGAGGATGTCCGGGTCCTCGCGCAGCGCGATGCGGAGATTCTGGGCCTCGGCGGGCGGGGCCGCGCCGAGCGTGGCGGCGAGCGCCACCAGCCCGAGGGCGAGGGTCTTTCGGATCATGCCAGTTCTCCGGTTTTTTGTGTCTGGTCTGTGAAATAGGCCTGCAGGCGGCGCAGCCTTTCGCCGCCTGTATCGACGTCCTGCCCCGCGAGCGCCGGCGGCAGGCTGTCCTGGAAGTGGCAGGCGGCGACGTGGCCGAGACCCTCCAGCGGCGGCGGCAGTTCCGCGCACAGCGCCTGGGCGTAGGGGCAGCGGGTGCGGAAGCGGCAGCCGGAGGGGGGGTTGATCGGGCTCGGGATATCACCCTCCAGCAGCGGCGCATTGGCATGGCCCTGCCCCGGCACGGCAGCCAGCAAGGCGCGCGTGTAGGGGTGGCGCGGCGCGCCGAAAACCTGCGCGGTCGGCCCTTCCTCGACGATGCGGCCGAGATACATCACCGCCACCCGGTCCGCGATGTGGCGCACCACGCCGAGGTCGTGGCTGATCAGCACGAAGGTCAGGCCCAGTTCGCGGATCAGATCCTGCAGCAGGTTCACCACCTGCGCCTGCACCGAGACATCCAGCGCCGAGACCGGCTCATCGCCGATGATCAGCTTCGGCTGGCTCGCCAGTGCACGCGCGATGGCGATGCGCTGGCGCTGGCCGCCGGAGAATTCATGCGGCCAGCGCCGCGCCAGCTCCGGGCGCAGCCCAACGCGGGACAGCAGCTCCGCCACGCGCTGCGGCTCCTGCGCCCGCGGCACGATGCCGTGCAGCCGCAACGGCTCGGCCACCGCCTGCTCCACCGTCATGCGCGGGTCGAGACTGGCGAAGGGGTCCTGGAAGATCAGCTGCATGTCGCGCCGCCGCGCCCGCAGCGCGCGGGCGGACAGGCCGCGCAAATCCTCGCCCTCGAACAGGATCTGCCCCGCATCGGCCTCGATCAGCCTGAGCGCCAGCCGGCCGAGGGTGGATTTGCCGCAGCCGCTCTCGCCGACGATGGCGAGCACGCTGCCCTTCGGCACGATGAGCGAGATGCCATCCACCGCGCGCACCGCGCCGCGCCGCCGCCCCAGCGCATCGCGCACCGGGAAGCCCTTGGCGAGGTCGCGCAACTCCAGCAGCGGCGTCATCACGCGGCCTCCAGCAGCGTATCGAGCGGCGCGCGCCAGCAGGCCGCCAGATGGCCGGGCGTGACCTCCGCCAGCGGCGGCTGCTCGGCGCATTTGGCGATGGCGAAGGGGCAGCGCGGGGCGAAGCGGCAGCCGGGCGGCGGGTTCAGCAGGTCGGGCACCGTGCCCTCGATGCTGGCCAGCCGCGCGGCGCCACCTTCCAGCCGCGGCGCTGCGCCGAGCAGGCCGATGGTGTAGGGGTGCTGCGGGTTGGCGAACAGATCGGCCGCCCTGGCGCGCTCCGCGACGCGCCCGGCATACATCACCACCACATCATCCGCATGGTCGCGCACCACGCCGAGGTCGTGCGTGATGAGCAGGACGGCCGTGCCCGTCTCCCGCTTCATCTCATCGATCAGCGCCAGGATCTGCGCCTGCACCGTCACATCCAGCGCCGTGGTCGGTTCATCCGCGATCAGCAGGCGCGGGCGGCATGCGAGCGCCATGGCGATCATCACCCGCTGGCGCATGCCGCCCGAGAGCTGGTGCGGGTAGCTGCGGGCGCGGCGTTCCGGTTCCGGGATGCGGACGCGGGCAAACATCTCGATGGCTTTTGTGAATGCCGCCTCCGGGGACAGGCCCTGGTGCAGGCGCAAGGCCTCCGCCACCTGTTCGCCGGCGGTGAAGGCGGGGTTCAGGCTGGTCATGGGTTCCTGGAACACCATCGCCATCTCGCCGCCGCGGCGGGCGCGGCGCTGGTCCGGGGTCAGCGCCAGCAACTCCTCGCCGGCGAGGCGGATGCCGCCGCCGACCTCGCCGCCCTGCGGCAGCAGCCCCATGATGGCGAGCGCCGTGACGGATTTGCCGCAGCCGCTTTCGCCGACCACAGCCAGCGTCCGGCCGGCCCCCACGCTGAAGGAAATGCCATCCACCGGGCGCAGCCGGCCGCGATCTGTGGGGAACTCCACGCTGACGCGGGCGAGTTCCAGGACCGGCGTGCTCATTCGGATTGCGTCTCCGCGATCGCGGCCTGGATTACGGCACGATCGAACACACCGGGATGGTCGCGGCCCGGCAGGAACCGCCGGAAATGCCGCAGATAGCCGCGCCAGACGCCATGCAGCCGGCGCAGTTCCGCCAGGGGGTCCGGGTGGTCATCCACCCGCAGGTCGAGATCCGGATAAGGATCGCCCGATACCACCTGCATCGCCGCGGATTGCCGCCCGCGCCTGTCGCCGCCGGCCGCCTCGCCGGCCTCCATCGCCAGCAGCAGGCGCTCGGCGATCGGCAGCCCGGCGGATGCCAGCGCGGCGTCCAGCGTGGCGCGCAGCACCTCCGGCCCGGCCAGCATATTGCCGGCTGTTGACACATCCGGCGCCGCGAGATGGCCGCACCAGGCGATGCATTCCGCGCCGGTGTGCTGGGCGCTGCTGCCGTCTGCCGCCAGTACATGCACCTGGCGCGTGGCCTGGCCGGCATCGGCGGCGATCAGCTCGGCCAGCGCCTGCCGGGGCCCCTGCCCGGCCCGCAGCCGGGCCAGCGCATCGGGCGCCAGGAAGGGGTTCACCAGCGCCTGGGTGCTGGCGGCGCCGACCCCGCCCTCCACGCGCGGGCACAGCGCGCCCGCCGCCAGGAAGCGGCTGGCCACCGCGACGCCGAGCTCACCGGTCGTTGGATCGCGCAGGAGAATGGACCACGTCATGCCCCGCTACATGACAGGCTGATCCGGCGGCGCAAGCCTGACTTCTGGACGGTTTGTATAGATTCCGGCATCGCGCTGCCCGAGGCCTGACCAGCCTGCCGCCGCCTGCGGCAGTTTGGTCGTTCAGGCTGCCCGCAAACCTGGCAACCCGGCGATCAGGGCAGACAGTTCCGCTTCCGTCAGCCGCTGCGGGGCGAAGCGCAGGCGCAGATGGTCCGGTTCCGCCCCGACCACCGCCGCCGCGCGGCGACCGATTCCGGGCAGGTCCACTTCCATCGTCATGCCCCGGGCGAGGCCCGCGGGCCCACCCGGCTGCGATACCAGCCGCACCCCGCCCATGGAGACATCGCGCAGCCGCGCCGGGAACACCTGGCCGCCCTGGCGTAGCGTGACCTCGAAATCGACGGCATGGCGTGGTGAACCGCGCCGCTCCAGCTCCGGCGCCGCGGCGCGCACGGTCTCGACCAGGGCGTGACGGAGGCCGCTCAGGCCGGAGACCACCTCCCCGGTCATCGCGCCGAGCGCCGCGGCGTGGGTGCCCACCGCCGCCCCGGCATCGGTCACGGCGGCGAGCCGCCCGGTCATCTGCCGGGCTGCGTCCGCGGTCCCGAGAACGGTGCGCGCGATATCCGCCGTCGCCTCGTTCTGCTGCGCCATCGCCTCGGCGATGGTCGCGGAGATTGCGTCCAGCTCGGCGATGGTCCCGAGTGTCGCGTGCACGGCCTTCACCGCCAGCTCGGTCGCCGCGCCGACCTCGGCAATATGGCGGGCGATCTCCTCCGTGCTTCGGGCGGTCTGGCTGGCCAGCGACTTCACCTCCCCGGCCACCACGGCGAATCCCTTGCCGGCATCGCCGGCGCGCGCGGCCTCGATGGTGGCATTCAGCGCCAGCAGATTGGTCTGGCCGGCAATATTGCCGATCAGGCGCGCCACCGCGCCGATCCGGCTCACCGCTTCCTGCAACCCCGTGATGGCGCGCGTGCCTTCCTCGGTCTCCGTCACGGCACGGCCGGTGGCGGCCGCGGCGGCGGCGACCTGGCTGGTGATGCTGCGGATGCTGGCGGTCATCTGCTCGGTCGCGGCGGCCCCGGATTCGGCATTCTCAAGCACGCGGTCCGCGGCCTCCCCCACCTCCGCCCCGGCGCGACCGGAGGCCTGGGCGAGTGCGCCCATGTCGGTTGCCGCCGCCCCCATGCGTGACAGGCTTTCGCCCATCGCCTGGCTGGCGTCGCTGGCCTTTCGCTCCACCGCCTCCGCCATGGCACGCAGCGCCGCGGCCTGCGCCTGTTGTGCCGTCGCCCTGGCGCGTTCCTGTTCCGCGCGCAGCCGTACCGTCTCCGCGCTACGATCGCGCAGCACCTCCAGCGCCTCTGCCATCTTGCCGAATTCGTCGCGCCGCGGGCTGACAGCGCGGGCGCCGTCCAGCCGGCCCTCGGCCACCTCCTGCATCGCATGGGTCAATGCCAGCAGCGGCCGGGCGACGCGGTGGCGCACCAGCAGGAAGGCGCCCAGCGTCACCAGGAGTGCCGCGATGGCAAGGCCCGCCATCACCCGGCCGAGCCACAGGGTGCGGGCGCCACTGTCCTGCAGGCGGGCATCAGTCTGGGCCAGGATGCGGTCCGAGAAGCTGCCGATCGCTTCGCTCAGCGGGTCGATATCGCGGTACAGCGCATTGCGTACCAGATCATCCAGCGTTGCGCGGTTCTGGTCCTGCAGGGCGGCGGCGAGCGCCGTGACGGTGGTGTCGGCGGCCTGCCGGCGGCGAAGAACCTCCGCCCAGGCCTCCGCGTCAAGTGCTGCGGCGTTCAGCCGGGCGAGGCTCTCGGCGATCTTGGCCTGCGCCTCGCGGAAGCTCTCCAGCCCCTCGGGCCATGCCATGTTGCCATTGCGGACCTTGTGGCTGACATCCACCACGGCGACCGCATAGGCGTCCGACATCGCCTTGAGGTCGATCAACGGCGCCACCGCCACACGGGTCAGGTAATCCAGATCCGCCCGGTTGTTCCGGAGCGCCGACCAGCCGAGCAGGCACCCGGCCAGGACACACAGCGCCAGAGCAAGCTGCATGGCAATCAGGAGGTGTCGTACTGGCATGTAACCTCAGCGGCAGAGGTTTCCGGGACTGCCGCTGTAACGCATTCGTGATTAAGCCATGCTGAAGATCAGCCGAGGTCGCGCGGACCGCCAGGCGAAGGCGGCCCGTGGCTCCGCTACAGCTTCACCTTCAGCCAGTTGCCGATCTCACCCACCACGCCGCGCCGGAAGGCCAGCACGCAGGCCACGAAGATGACGCCCTGGATCACCGTGACCCAGGCGCCGAATTCCGCGAGGTAGTTCTGCATGGTGACGATGACAGCAGCCCCGACGACCGGCCCGAAGACGGTGCCGAGCCCGCCGACCAGCGTCATCAGCACCACCTCGCCCGACATGGTCCAGTTCACATCGGTCAGGGTCGCAATGCCGAAGACCAGCGCCTTGGTGCCGCCGGCCACGCCGGACAGCGCCGCGGAGAGCACGAAGGCCATCAGCTTGTAGTCATCCGTGCGGTAGCCGAGGGAGGTGGCACGCGGCTCATTCTCCCGCACCGCCTTCATCACCTGGCCGAAGGGCGAATGCACCACGCGGTGGAACAGCAGGAAGCCGGCGAGAAAGACGAAGGCCACCACCCAGTACAGGGTGAAATCGGAATCCAGCGACACCATGCCGAACAGGCTGCCGCGTGGCACCTGCTGGATGCCGTCCTCGCCACCCGTGAAGGGCGCCTGGAGGCAGAAGAAATACACCATCTGCGCCATGGCCAGGGTGATCATGGCGAAATAGATGCCGGATCGCCGGATCGCCAGCCAGCCGATGCCCAGCCCCAGCACGCTGCCGACCAGCCCGCCGGCCAGGATCGCCAGTTCCGGCGTCAGCCCCCAGACCTTCAGGGAATGCGCCGTGATGTAGCCGCCCATGCCGAAGAAGGCGGCATGGCCGAAGGACAGCAGCCCGACATAGCCGATCAACAGGTTGAAGGCGCAGGCGAACAGCGCGAAGCACAGGATCTTCATGAGGAAGACCGGGTACAGAAAGAACGGGCTGATCACCACGAAGGCGACCAGGACCCCGAAGGCCAGGGCCTGCGCCCGGGTGAAGCCGAGGAAGCCCGCTTCCTCATGCACCGCCTCGGGCGTGCCGAGGCTGATGGTGGTATCGGCCATGTCTCAGCCCCTTCCGAACAGGCCGGCGGGCCGCGTCAGCAGCACGATCGCCATGATGACGAAAACCACGGTGGCGGAAGCTTCGGGGTAGACCACCCGCGCCAGCCCCTCGATCAGCCCCAGCCCGAAGCCGGTGACGACGGAGCCCATGATGGACCCCATGCCGCCGATCACCACCACGGCGAAGACGGTGATGATGAAGTTCGCCCCCATCGCCGGATTCACCGAATAGATCGGCGCCGCCAGCACGCCGGCAAAGGCGGCCAGCGCCACGCCCGCGCCGTAGGTCAGCGTCATCATCCGCGGCACGTTGATGCCGAAGGCCTGCACCAGTTCGGGCCGTTCCGTCGCGGCGCGCAGATAGGCGCCGATCTTGGTCTTCTCGATCACCAGCCAGGTGGCGAGGCAGACCAGGAGTGAGGCGATCACCACCCAGACCCGATAGCCGGGCAGGAACATGATGGCGATATCGACATTCAGCGCATTGAAGGCCGCCGGCGGCGCATAGGGCAGGCCGGAGGCGCCGAAGGCGTTGCGGAACACACCCTCGATGATCAGCGCCAGGCCGAAGGTCAGCAGCAGGCCATACAGATGGTCCAGCTTGTACAATCGGGCGATCATCGTTCGTTCGATGACCACGCCGAAGGCGCCCACGATCAGCGGCGCCAGCACCAGCGCGCCCCAGTACGGGATGCCCGCCCAGGCCAGCAGCATCCAGGCGACGAAGGCGCCCATCATGAACTGCGCGCCATGGGCGAAGTTGATGACGTTCAGCATGCCGAAGATGATGGCAAGCCCGAGCGACAGCAGCGCGTAGAAGGCGCCGTTGACCAGCCCAAGGATCACCTGTGGGGCCGCCATCTCGAGTTCGAACAGCAGGTTTTCGATCACCGGGCGCGGGCCTTGCCAGGGTTGGTATCAGGGGGTGTCAAAGGTCGGCATCCCGGCGGGTGGACCCCGCCGGGATGCCGCGCGGATCAGCTACGGACCAGCGCGCAGCCGCCATCGGCGATCGGGCGGAAGGCCTGGTCGCCGGGGGTGGTGCCGAGCAGCTTGTAGTAGTCCCAGGCGCCGCTGCTCTCGGACGGGGCCTTCACCTCGAACAGGTAGCAGGGGTGGATCTTGCGGCCATCGGCCCGGATCGTGCCCTCGCCGAAGGCATCGTCGCTGGTCGGCATCGCCTTCATCCGCGTCACAGCATCGGCGCCGGAGGCCTTGGCGGCCGCAACACCCATGTCGCCCGCCGCCTTCAGGTAATGCAGGACGGAGGCATAGCAGCCGGCCTGCACCATGGAGGGACGAATGCCACCCGGCATGGCGCCGAGGCGCTGGGTGAAGGCGCGCGTCTTGTCGTTCAGATCCCAGTAGAAGGTCTCGGACAGCACGAGGCCCTGCGCCACTTCCAGACCCAGCGAGTTGACGTCCGTGATGAACACCAGCAGCCCCGCCAGCTTCACGCGGCCGCCGCGGGTGATGCGGAATTCGGCCGCCTGCTTGATGGAGTTGATGGTATCGCCGCCCGCATTGGCCAGGCCGATGACCTGGGCGCGGGAGCGCTGCGCCTGCTGGAGGTAGGAGGAGAAGTCGGTGGTGCCGGGGAACGGCGTGCGGACCGAACCGAGCACCTCGCCGCCCTGCGCCTTCACGAAATTGCCGGTGTCACGCTCAAGCGCATGGCCGAAGGCGTAGTCCGCGGTGATGAAGAACCAGGACTTGCCGCCGGCGCGCACCATGGCGCCGCCGGTGGAATTGGCCAGCATGTAGGTGTCGTAGGTCCAATGCACCGTGTTCGGCGAGCATTGCGCACCGGTGAGGTCCGAGGTCGCGGCGCCGGAATTGAGGAAGACCTTGTTCTTCTCCCGCACCAGCGTGTTGGTGGCGAGTGCGACGGAGGAGGTGGGCACATCCACCACCACATCGATGCCGTCGCGGTCGATCCACTGGCGCACCACGGTGGAGCCGACATCCGGGCGGTTCTGGTGGTCGGCCTGCACCACTTCCACCGTGACGCCACGCTGGGTGATGCCCGATTCCTGCACGGCGAGCTGCACCGCCTGGGTGGAGCCCGGGCCGGACAGGTCGCGATAGGTGCCGGACTGGTCGTTCAGCACGCCGATGCGGATGGTGTTGGCGGCCTGGGCGCGGGCGCTGCGGAAAGGCAGCCCACCGAGGGCCGGAAGGGCGGCGGCACCGGCGAGCAGCGTGCGGCGATTGAGGCTCATGTTCGAATTCTCCCGATGATGTTTGGTCATGCCCAGGCTCTCAAACGCCCAGGTATTCGTGCAACCGGTCCAGGCTGGAGGCGAGCTGTTCGTTCGGCACCATGTCCACGACGCGGCCATGCTCCATCACATAGTGCCGGTCCGCCACGGTCTGGGCGAAGCGGAAATTCTGCTCCACCAGCAGCACGGTGAAGCCGCGCTGCTTGATCTCCCGGATCATGGCGCCGATCTGCTGCACGATGACGGGGGCGAGGCCTTCGGAAGGCTCATCCAGCAGCAGCAGCCGGGCACCCGTGCGCAGGATGCGGGCGATGGCCAGCATCTGCTGCTCGCCGCCCGAGAGCTTGGTGCCCGGGCTGCGCGCGCGTTCCTTCAGATTCGGGAACAGCGTGTAGATCTCGTCGAGCCCGAGGCCGCCCGGCGCGATGACCGGCGGCAGCATGAGATTCTCGGTGACGTCGAGGCTCGCAAAAATGCCGCGCTCCTCGGGGCAATAGGCGATGCCGGCCCGGGCGATGAGGTCGGAGCGCAGGGCGATGGTCTCCCGCCCCTCGAACTTGATGCTGCCGGACCGCCGCCCGACCAGCCCCATCATGGACCGCAGGGTGGAGGTCTTGCCGGCGCCATTGCGGCCCAGCAGCGTCACCACCTCCCCCGGATGGATATCGAGCGAGACGCCGTGCAGCACATGGCTTTCGCCGTACCAGGCCTCGAGGTCGCGGATTTCCAGCATGGCGGCGTTAGACATGCTGCGTGCCTCCGGAAATGCCGGGATCGGTGCCGAGATAGGCGGCCTGGACTTCCGGGTTGCGGGATACGGTGGCGTAATCGCCCTGCGCCAGCACCCGGCCACGCGTCAGCACCGTGATGGTGTCGCACAGCCCTTCCACCACCTTCAGGTTGTGTTCCACCAGAAGGACGGTGCGCCCGGCGGCAACCCGCTTCACCAGGGTGACGATGCGGTCCACATCCTCATGCGTCATCCCGGCCGTGGGCTCGTCCAGCAGCATCATCACCGGGTCGAGCGCCAGCGTCGTCGCGATCTCCAGCGCGCGCTTGCGACCATAGGGAAGCTGGCCGGCGGAAAAACGGGCGTATTCGGTGAGGCCGACATCGGCCAGCAATTCCATCGCCCGGTCGTCATACTGGCGCAGCAGGCTCTCGCCCCGCCAGAAGTCGAAGGACCCGCCGCGCTGGCGCTGCAGGGCCAGACGCACATTCTCCAGCACCGTCAGGTTCGGGAACACTGCGGAAATCTGGAATGACCGCACCAGGCCCAGCCGCGCGACCTCCGCCGGCTTCATGCCGGTGATGTCACGGCCATCGTAGCGGATGGTGCCGCGGGTTGGTGGCAGGAACTTGGTCAGCAGGTTGAAGCAGGTGGTCTTGCCGGCCCCATTGGGGCCGATCAGGCCATGGATGCTGCCGCGCGCCACCTGAAGGCGCACATCGCTGACCGCGGCAAAGCCACGGAATTCCTTCGTCAGCCCCTCGGTCTCGAGGATCGTATCGACCACTCGTGGACGCCCCCAATTGTGTTGTTATGGCTCGGCCTGGTCGGGGGCGGTGGTCCGCCCGCGGCGCATGGCCGATGCGCTTGTGGGACATTTGTGCAGGCAGTCCGCGCAAGACGCAAGTGAGGGAAAGGCATCACTCGATAGGAAGCTCAACCTTTCAGCGGCATGCCACTGGCACGCCAGATGGCGGGTTGAACACCCTAGTTGAACATCAGCGTCAGCCCCGGCACCGCGACGATCAGCGCGAGCACCGCCAGCATCACCAGGATGAAGGGGATGCAGCCTGCGAAGATCGTCTCCAGCCCGATGCGTTTGTCGTTCAGCGTCGCCTTCACCGCGAAGGCGCCGATGCCAAAGGGCGGCGTCAGCAGCCCCACCTCCACTGCGATGACGGTGATGATCCCGAAATGGATCAGGTCCAGATTGAAGGCCATCGCGATCGGGGCTGCGATCGGCGTTACGATCAGCAGGATGGAAGAACTGTCCACGATCATGCCCAGCAGCAGCACGAACAGGATATAGACGAACAGGAAGCCATAGACGCCAAGCCCCATCGCCTGGATGAGATCCGCGATGGAGGCCGGGATGCCGGCCATGGTCAGCATGCGCGAATACATGCTGGCAGCGATCAGCAGGAACAGGATGCCGACGGAGACGAAGCCGGTCTCCACCAGGATACGCCAGAATTTCTGCAGATTCAGCCGGCGCCGCACCAGGGCGATGACCAGCGCGCCGAAGGCCCCCACCGCGCCCGCCTCGGTCGGCGTGAAGTAGCCGCTGTACAGGCCGCCAAGGACCAGGCCGATCAGCGTGGTGATCGGCACCGATTTCGCCAGCAGGCTGCCTGCGGTCTCCTCCGGCGGCGGCGCCACCTGGGCGGCATGGGGCTGCACCCAGTCCGGCCGGAAGGTCGCCATCAGCCAGATCATCAGCATGAAGCCGGCCGCCATCACCAGGCCCGGGATGATGCCGGCCAGGAACAGCCGCCCGATCGAGACCTCCGCCAGAACGCCATAGATGATCAGCAGCAGGGAGGGCGGGATCAGCATGCCGAGGATGGAACTGCCCGCGACGCAGCCCACCGCGAAGCGCGGCGTGTAGCCGAAGCGAATCATCTGCGGCACCGCCACCTTGGTGAACACCGCCGCCGAGGCAATGGAAATACCCGTGACGGCGCCGAACACCGCATTGGCCAGCACGGTGGCCATGCCCAGGCCACCGCGCAGCTTGCGCAGCAGATGCTGCGCCACCTCGAAGGTGTCGCGGCCCACATCGCTGACGGAAACCAGCAGTCCCATCAACACGAAAAGTGGAATCGTGGCAAACAGGTAGTCCGAAATCGCGGCATAGGACGCCAGCGCCAGCAACCGTCCGGCCAGGTCCCAATTCTCCCGGATCAGTCCGATGCCGATGAAGGACAGGAACACGAGGCCGATGCCGATCGGCACGCCCGCCAGCACCAGGCCTGCCATGATGGCGATCAGCGCAAGGCCGATCTCGATCTCGATCATGCCGGGCGCCCCGCGCCCAGCAGGCCGCGCGCCACCTGCACCAGGCTGGCCAGCGCCGCACCGGCGCAGCCCACCAGGATGGCCAGGCGGATCGGCCAGGTCGGCAGGGTCCAGACGCCCTGCACGCCGAAGAACTCGGCCTGCTCCCACGAATCCATGAATTGCGGCAGCGTCGCGCGGAAGATCACGATGAAGACGAACACCGCGATGCCGGCGAACACTGCCTCCGCCGCATGGGCCGCGCGCGGGCTGCGGGCGGCCAGGCGATTGAGGAACATGTCCGCCCGCGTCATGCGCTGCCAGTGGATCGCCGCCGGCAATTGCAGGAAGACGATGGCGACGATCAGCTTGGCGGAGATTTCCGCCACGCCGTTCAGCGGCGCGTTGAAGAACGACCGGCCGACCACGTCACTGACGATCAGCACCATCATCGCCGCGATCATCACTGTGCCGAGGCTGTTCAGCAGCCACAGCACCAGGCCGAAGGCATCCTTCGGCGGACGCGCCGCTTCCTCCTGCGCCGCATCGCTGATGCCATCCAGTTCCGACATATTCTGACCCTCAATCGTGCCGCAGCCACACCACAGGCGTGTTGGGCACCCGCTCCGCGGGCTTGGCTCACCGGACTGCCGGCGGCGGACCTTCGGCCGCTCAGCCGGCGTCTGCGACGCCGGCTGCAACTGGAAGATCAGGCCGTCCAGGCGCGGCCCGGCGTGGCGCCGCCGGCGCGCAGCCCGTCCATATACGCCGCCAGCACCTTCTTCGCCGGCTGGCCCCGGCCCTCATTGGTGCGCGCCCAATCGCCGGCGATGTCCGGCAGGCCATCCACCCAGCGCTGGCGCTCCGCTGCCGGGAAGGTGGAAACCTCCGCCCCCGCCGCCGCCATCTGGCGCAGGTTGGCGTCGCTGGTCTCCAGCACGCGATTCGTCAGCGCCGCGGTATAGGCCTTGCCGCCGGTGCGGAACGCCGCCTGCACCACCGGGTCCAGCCGGCCGAAGGTCTGCCGGTTCATGCCGATGCCGCCGACATACATGCAGCCCACATTCACCCGCGTGATGTACTTCGCCACCTCATGCACCCGCACCGGGAAGATGCCGGAGGGGAAGGACAGCGCGCCCTCGCTCACCCCGGTCTGGATATCCGTGTAGTAGGTCGTCAGCGCGCCATTCACGGGCACCGCGCCGGTGCCGCCGAGCCAGGTGGCGGAGACGCCGGGCGCGCTGATCTTGCGGTTGCGAAGGTCGTCCACGCTGCGCACCGGGAAGGTGGACCACAGATCGTAGGTCTCGGTGCCGCAGGTGCCGAGATAGACCATGTTGTTGTCGGTCCAGGCCTTCTGCATCTCCGGCATCTCGGCCGTCATCTTCTCCATCACATCGACCTGCAGGCGCAGATTGTCGGTGGCGAAGGGCGTGAAGTAGGTCACGTTCTGCAGCGGCATGGCGCTGCCTTCCCACAGCGTGCCGACGAAGCCGATATCGGTGATGCCGTCCTTCACCGCGTTGCGCGTCTCGGTGAAGCGGTACAGCGTGCCGCCGAAGGCCTCGCGCCAGCGGATGCGGAAGCGCGTGCTCTCCAGCGCCTCGTTCACCGCCGGCATCAGCGCCTGCTGCATCGCCCAGATCCAGGCGATGGTGGTGGGGTGGCTGGCCGCGATGGTGATGTTGATTTGTGTCTGCGCCGCCAGCACGTTCGGCGCGGCGAGTGGGGCTGCGGCGGCGGTGCCGAGCAGCGCGCGGCGGGTAAAGTTCTTCATGTTTATTGCTCCCTGTTGTTCAGATCTTGCCGAGCGCGGTGAGAATGCGCGCGGGGGTGAAGGGTTGCGCGAAGACGCGCGCGCCGAGCGGCCGCAGCGCGTCGTTGATGGCGTTCTGCACCGCGGCCGGCGCGCCGGCCGTCCCCGCCTCACCGGCACCCTTGGCGCCGAGGGCGGATTCCTTGGTCGGAGTTTCCACATGCGCCACCGCGATATCCGGCATCTCGCCCGACATCGGCAGCAGGTAGTCGGCGAGCGAGCCGGTCAGCAATTGGCCCTCCGGCGAATAGACGCAGTGTTCCAGCAGCGCGCCGCCGAGGCCCTGCACCACACCGCCCCTGATCTGCTCATCCACCAGCATCGGGTTGATGACGGTGCCGCAATCCTCGACGCACCAATGCTTCAGCAGCTTCACGAAGCCGGTCTCGACATCGACTTCGAGGTAGCTGGCCTGCGCGCCATTGGTGAAGGCGAAGGGGTAATCCTTCGGCGTGTAGTGCCGCGTCGCCACCAGCTCCCGCGGCAGATCCTTCGGCAGCGTATCGCCACGGAAATAGACGATGCGGCCGAGCTCTTCCAAAGGCAGGCGTTCCGCGCCCGTTGCGCGATCCACCACCACGCCGCCGCGCACATCCAGGCTTTCGGGTGCGGCCTGCAACATGGCACCCGCGATCACCAGGATCTGCTGCCGCAGCGCATTGCCCGCCTGTAGCGCCGCCTCACCGCCGATGCCGGCGCCGCGGCTAGCCCAGGTGCCGCCGCCATAGGGGGTTGTCTCGGTATCGCCGGTGGTCACGCGGACCCGCGCCACATCGACGCCGACGGCGCCGGCTGTGATCTGCGCCAGCATCGCCTCCGTCCCCTGCCCCTGCTCGGTGACGCCGGAGGCAACGCTGACGCTGCCATCCGGGTCCAGCCGCACCGTCGCGCCATCCATCGCGGAAATCCGCGCGCCGCCGATGCCGTACATGAAGGGGGATGGGTTGGTCAGTTCGATGAAGCTGGCCAGTCCGATGCCGCGATACACCCCCTTGGCTCGCAGCGCGTCGCGTTCCGCCTTCAGCCCTTCGTAGTCCATCATCGCCAGCAGCTTGGTCAGGCAGGCGTGATGCGAAAGCCCCTCGAAGGCCAGGCCGGCCAGATTGCGGAAAGGGTAGACGTCATCAGCGAGAAGGTTGCGGCGGCGGATTTCGGCGGGGTCCATGCCGATGGCTTCCGCGGCGAGGTCCACCAGCCCTTCCGTGACCGTGGTGGCGATCGGGTGGCCCACGGCGCGGTATTGGCAGGTCGGCGTCTTGTTCTGGAACACCACCGTGGTGCGCGCCTTGTAGCCACGCAGCCCATAGGGGCCGCCACACAGGTTGACCACCTGGTTGCCCTCCACCGCGGAGGTGCGCGGATAGACGGAATAGGGACCGATGCCGGTGAGGTCGTCGATCTCCATCGCGGTGATCACGCCATCCCTGGTCACCGCGGCCCGCGCCGTGATGCGATGGTCGCGGGCGTGGATGTCGGAGACCATGCCCTCGATCCGGTCGGCCGCGAATTTTACGGGTCGCCCGAGCATCTTCGACAAGGCGGCAGTCGCCATCTCATCCGGATAGACATGCACCTTGATGCCGTAACTGCCGCCGACGTCGCGGCACACCACGCGCACATCGCCTTCGCGCAGGCCAAGGTGTTTCGCGAACACCGTCTGCATCATGTGCGGCGCCTGGTTGGAGTGATACGCCGTCAGGCGCCCTTCCGCCGGGTTGTAGTCCGCCAGGATCGCGCGGCCTTCGAGGCAGACGCCGGTATGCCGCCCAGTGTGGAAACTGGCCTGCACCACGACGCTGTCGGCATCCGCGAAACAGGCCTCCGGCTCGCCGCCGACATGTTCGCGCTGGAACGCAAGATTGTCGCCGAGCTCCGGGTGGATCACCGGCGTGCCGTTGGCGAGCGCGGTTTCCATATCCACCGTCGCCGGCAATTCCTCCCACGCCACCTCGACCAGCCCGACCGCATCCTCCGCCTCCGCGCGGGACCGGGCGACCACAGCCACCACAGGCTCCCCCTGCCAGCAGGCGCGATCGACGGCGAGCGCATGTTGCGGCGCGGATTTCAGGCCCTTGAGGTGGTGCAGCACGCCGACCCAGGGCGTGCAGACCGCAGCCATCTCCGCCCCCGTCACCACGCGCACTACGCCGGGCGCGGATTTCGCTGCGGCAGAGTCGATGGACAGGATGCGCGCATGCGCGTGCGGGCTGCGCAGGAAAGCCACATGCACCATGCGCGGCAGGCGGAGGTCGTCAACATATTGGCCGCGCCCGGCCACCAGCCGCTTCGCATTGGGTCGCGGCACGGAGCGGCCGATATAGGAATTGGGCCGGTCCACGGCCGAAAGCTCACTCATGCGCGGGCCGCCTGTTCGATGGCATCGACGATGGCGTGGTAGCCGGTGCAGCGGCAGTAATTGCCGCTGATGCCCTCGCGGATTTCCTCCCGCGTCGGGTGGGGGTTCGCCTTCAGCAGCGTCGCCGCCGCCACCAGCATCCCCGGCGTGCAGAAGCCGCATTGCAGCGCGTTGCGTGCCACGAAGGCGTCCTGCAAGGCGGCAATGGCACCGGTCTCGGTCAGGCCCTCCACGGTCCAGACCTCGGCGCCTTCGGCCTGCACCGCCAGCATCAGGCAGCCGCGGACCATCTCGCCATTCACGATCAGCGAACACGCGCCGCAGACGCCGTGTTCACAGCCGGCATGGCTGCCCGTCAGGTCCAGCACCTCGCGCAGGAAATCCACCAGGTGCTGGCGCGGCTCGATGCGGGCGGAAACGGCCTCGCCATTCACCGTCAGGGACACATCCAGCTTCATCTCAATGCCCCTTGAGCGCGGCGGCGGCGCGGCCCAGCAGCACGCGCGCCAGATGCAGGCGCAGCGCCGGCGGGCCATGCAGATCCTCCGGCGGGTCCAATTCCCCAGCCAGCGCCGCCTGCGCGCCCGCGACATCCCCGGCGGCGAAGGCGGCCTCGGCGCGCGGCGTGCGCAGCGGCGTGGGGCCGACGCCGAACCAGGCCAGCCGCACCCCCTGCCCCAGGCGTTGCGCGGCCAGCCCGACAATGGCGTAGTCGCCATGCCGCCGCGCCAGTTCCTGCAGCGTGCAGGCCGCCCCGGCGCGGGAGGGGATTTCCACCGCCGCCAGCACCTCATCCCCGCGCAGCGCGGTCTGGTACAGCCCCGGAAAGAAATCCGCGGCCGCGACTCGGCGCTCCCCGCCCCGGCTTGCCAGCACCAGCACCGCCTCCAGCGCCAGGGCGCAGGCCGGCAGTTCCGCCGCCGGGTCGGCGAGCGCCAGCGAACCGCCGATAGACCCCCGGCTGCGGATGGCGGCATGGGCAATATGCGGTACGGCCTGCGCCAGCAGGGGCGCGTGCTGCGCCACCAACGGATCGGCGCCGAGTTCCGCATGGCGGGTCAGCGCACCAATCCGCAGCAGGCCATCCGCGAAGGTCACGCCGCGCAATGCGGCAACCCCGTTGATATCCAGCAGCAGGCTCGGGCTGGCGAGGCGCAGATTCAGCGCGGCGATCAGGCTCTGCCCGCCGGCGAGCAGCCGGGCCGCGTCGCCATGGGTCTCCAGCACGTCGAACACCTCGGCCAGGGTGGTCGCGCGCGCATAGGCGAAGGGGGCTGGTTTCACCGCTCCGATACTCTCCCTGGACGTCCGCCGCGGTCAGGGCCGCGGCTTGTTGACGCCAGAGTTGTCGTGCGCGCGGGCTTTGTCCAGCACAGGCTTGTGAAGTCTCAATCGTCGAAGATCGCCACCGCCCGGCACCAGCCGCCGGAGGCACGGGTGATCTTCACCGGCAGGCAGCTCACGGTGAAGCCGGTGGCGGGCAGCCTGTCCAGGTTGGTCAGCTTCTCGATCTGGCAGTAGCCGGCCTCCCGCCCCGCCTTGTGGCCTTCCCAGATCAGGCTGGCATCGCCGGTGGCGGCGACCTTGGCCTTGGTGTGGATGAAGGGCGCATCCCAGGACCAGCCATCGGTGCCGACCACGCGCACGCCGCGCGCGGTCAGCCACAACGTGGCCTCCCGCCCAAAACCGCAGCCGCGGGAGACGTAGTCCGGCCGCCCATAGCAGGCGCCGGCCGAGGTATGCGCCAGCACGATGTCGCCGGGTTGCAGCGTGTGGCCGATGGCGGACAGCGCCGCCTCCAGCTCCGCCGCCGTCACCACATGGCCATCGGCAAACTCGGAAAAGTCCAGCCGCACGCCCGGGCCGATGCACCAATCCAGCGGCACCTCGTCGATGGTCAGCGCCGGGGCGCCGCCATCCATGGTGCTGGCGTAATGCCAGGGTGCATCCAGATGCGTGCCGTTATGGGTGGACAGCCGCACCCATTCCATCGCCCAGCCTTCGGCATCGGGCAGCTGCTCCGGCGTGATGCCGGGGAAGAAGGCCACCAGCTCCCCGGCCGAGTCCTTATGCGTGCGGTATTCGATGGCGGGGCCGTAGCCCGGCGGGTCCTGCACCACGTCATTATCGAGCGCGATCGACAGGTCGATGATCCGGCGCGGCATTTTTCGGCGTTTCCCCAGCCAATCCGGCGCGAAGCCTAACCCGCGGCTTCATGGCTGGGGAAACCCCTTTCGTTCAGCGCGCCGCCGTCAGGCGCAGCACCTCGCCATCCTCATGCTCGGTCAGCAGCCAGATGGAGCCGTCGCGATGCACGCGGACGTCGCGGATGCGGCGGTCCAGGTCGCCCAGCATCCATTCCTCCTGCACCACGCGGCCATTTTCCATCCGGGTGCGGACCAGCGCGCGGGCCGTCAGACCGCCATGCAGCTTGTCGCCACGCCAGTCGGGGAACTGGTCCCCGCCATAGATGGCGAGGCCGGAGGGGGCGACGGTGCGTTCGAAGATATGCACCGCCTGCTCCATCCCCTCCCGCTCCGTGCCTTCGCCCAGCGGGGCGCCGGAGTAGTCGCGGCCACCGGTCAGGAAGGGCCAGCCATAGTTGCGGCCGGCCTCGATGCGATGGATCTCATCGCCGCGGAGCGGGCCGTGGTCGTTCACCCACAGCTCCTGCGTCTCCGGGTGGAAGGCCATGCCATGCACGTTGCGCAGGCCGATGGCATAGATGTGCGCAGCCTTGTCATCGTCATTGGCGAAGGGGTTGCCCTCTGCCGGGCTGCCATCGGTCGTCATGCGCAGGATGGAGCCGGCATGGTCGCTGTCATCCTGCGCGCGGTTCATGTTGCGGCGATCGCCGACCGACAACATCAGCGATCCGTCGCGCGGGTCGAAGGCCATGCGGCCGCCGAAATGCAGGCCGCTGCCATCCGGGTTGTTCATCATGAAAATGGTCTCGACATCCTCGAGCCGCGGATCGTCGCCATCCTCCCCGGCCAGGCGCGCACGCGTCACGGCGGTGCCGCCGCCCTCATCGGTCCAGCGGGAGTGGCTCAGGAACAGGATGCGGTTCTCGCTGAAATCCGGATGCAGGGCGATGTCGAGCAGCCCGCCCTGGCTGCGATTCGTCGGACCCTCATAGCGATAGACCTCCGGCGCGCCGGAGACCGGCCGCATCCGGTCGCCACCACCCAGCATCAGCCGGCCGGAGTTGCGCTCCGTCACCAGGAAGCGCTCACCCTCCAGGAAGGCGAGGCCCCAGGGGTGTTCCACCTGTGCCAGAGTCTCGACGCGGACGCTGCCATGCTCGGTCTCAAGGGTGCGCGTCTGCGCCGTGGCGGCGGCCAGCGACGGCAGCAGGAAAAGGCTGGCCAGCGCGCCGGCGCGCGTCAGGCGGGGGACTCGCTTGCTCATGGGGAGGCTCCTCGGTTCGGCGGTTGTTGCGCAGGAGTTGCATGGCCGACTTATGAAGTCGGTGTCAGGCAACGCCATGCCGCGCCCGAGGTTCGTCACGGTGGCGACCCGGCGCGCAGCGTATGCCCGGGTCCGATTATCCGCGTTGGCACGCCGTCCCGGCGTCCTGCATGGTCGCTGCCGCTTCGTCGCAGCGGCAAGCGCGCCACCGCAGAAAGATCTTCATGCCCCGCTGGCTTCCCCTGCTGCTCGGCTTCCTCACCGCCGTCGGGCCCCTCTCCACCGACATGTACCTGCCCGCCTTCCCGGCAATCCGGGCCGAGCTCGGCTCCGCCTGGGGCGGGGTGGAGGCGACGCTGTCCGCCTGGTTCCTCGGGCTGGCGGTCGGGCAGCTGGTGCAGGGCACGCTGGCGGACCGGCTCGGCCGGCGCCGGCCGCTGATCATCGGCACCGCGATCTATACCGTGGCCTCCATCGGCTGTGCGCTGGCGTCCGACATCGCCATGCTCTCCGCCTGGCGCTGCGTCGCGGCCTTTGGCGGCGCGGCGAGTGCCGTGATCCCGCGCGCCATGGTGCGGGACCTGGCGACCGGGCTGGATGCGGCGCGGCTGATGTCGCGGCTGATGCTGGTGATGGGCGCGGCGCCGATCCTGGCGCCGACCATCGGCGGGCTGCTGCTGGAGGCCGCCGGCTGGCGCGTCATTTTCTGGGTCTCGGCCGGCTATGGCCTGGTCTCCTGCCTGCTGGCCGGCTTCCTGCTGCCGGAGACGCTGCCGCCGGAACGCCGGCAACGCCGTTCGGCGATGACGGTCCTCGGCGATTTCGGCCGCATCGGCGTGGAGCGCGGCTTCATCACCCATGCGGTAATGGGGGGCGCCGCCATGTTCATGGTCTTCGCCTTCATCGGCGGCGCGCCGGAGGTCTATATCGCGCAATACGGCATCGCGCCGTCCGAGTTCGGGCTGCTATTCGCCGTCAGCGCCATCGGCTTCATCGGGCTGACGCAGCTCAACCCCTGGCTGCTCGGGCGTTTTGGCGGGCTGGTGCCGCGGGTGGCGCTGTATGTCGCGCTGCTGGCGGTGCTGCTGATGACGCTGTCGGCCAGCACCGGCTGGGGGGGGTTCCTCGGCCTTTACCTGCCGGCCTGCGTCGCCCTGGCCTGCACCGGCCTGGTGCTGCCGAATGCCGCGGTGGGCGCGCTGGCCCGCCATGGCACGCGTGCCGGGAGTGCGTCTGCCCTGCTCGGCATGATGCAGTTCGGCCTGGCGGCGCTGGGTGCCGGGCTGGTCGGTGTGTTGACGGGAACGGATGCGGTGCCGATGGCGCTGCTGATGCTCGCCGGGGTCGGCACCGCGCTGCTCGCAGACCTGATGCGGACGCGGCGCTGAAAAAGGGTCGCTGAATGGTCGGAGCGGCGGGATTCGAACCCACGACCCCCAGTCCCCCAGACTGATGCGCTACCAGACTGCGCTACGCTCCGACTGCGGCGGCAATAGCACCGGGCGCCGGGCCGCGCCAACCCCCGGGGCGCAAAATCAGCCCCCGTTCAGCCCCGGGCGGCCAGGGCCCGCAGCTCATGCGCCAGGCGTTCCAGGGCATCCAGCGCGTCGCGCACCGGCTCCGGCGCCTCCACCTCATCGATATCGCCGAGTGGCAGTTCCGGGGCCTGCCCGGCCTCATCCAGCCCGCCTTCCCGCAGCAGGCGCTGGACGCCCTTGATGGTGTAGCCCTGGGTATAGAGAAGGTCGGAGATCCGCCGCAGCAGCGTGATGTCTTCCGGCCGGTAATAGCGCCTCCCGCCGCCGCGCTTCAGCGGCTTGAGCTGCGGGAATTTGGTCTCCCAGAACCGCAAGACATGCTGCGGGATCTGAAGATCGTCCGCTACCTCACTGATTGTACGAAAGGCCGTGGGGGCCTTGCGGGGACGGCCGCGGGGATCATCGCCGTCCTGGCCGTCGTCACTCATGCGTCGTCATCGGCCGAGCGCGCGATGGTCTGGCCCGGATTGAGCCGCGCCTTGAGCACGTGGGAGGGCCGGAAGGCCAGCACCTTGCGGGGCTGGATCGGCACTTCCACCCCGGTCTTCGGGTTGCGCCCGACCCGGCGGCCCTTCTGGCGCACGACGAAGGACCCGAAGGCGGAGATCTTCACCGCCTCCCCCGCCTCCAGCGCCGCCGACATGCGCTCCAGCACCGTCTCCAGCAGTTCGGCACTCTCGTTGCGCGAGAGTCCCACCTGCGCATAGATCGCTTCCGCCAGATTGGCCCGCGTGATCGTCGTCATGCCAGAGCAGGTCCTTGCAACCCCTTCAAGTCGCAAGAAAGCCGGGTTCCGGGATGGCCGTCAACCATAGGTTTGCGGCGGTGTGGCAGGAAGTTGCAACACTGTTGCCACCGCGCCGCACAGGGCGCGGGAATCGCTCAGAAACGCGCCAGTGCGGCGCCCCAGGTGAGCCCGCCGCCAATGGCCTCCATCAGCACCAGCTCGCCCGGCTTGATGCGTCCGTCGCGCGTGGCTTCCGCCAGGGCCAGCGGGATGGAGGCGGCGGAGGTATTGGCGTGGCGGTCCACCGTCACCACCACGCGGTCGAGGCCCAGATGCAGCTTGCGGCCCATCGCCTCGATGATGCGGATATTGGCCTGGTGCGGCACCAGCCAGGCAACGTCGTCATGGCCGAGGCCATTGGCCGCCAGCGCCTCATCCACCGCGGCGGCCAGCTTGGTGACGGCGTGCTTGAACACCTCCCGCCCCGCCATCCGCACAACGCCAGAGCAGCCGGTGGAGCCCGCGCCGCCATCGACCTGGAGGATGTCGCCGAAACGGCCATCGGAATGAAGATGGGTGGAAAGCAGGCCGCGTGCCGTACCTTCCTCCGCCCGCAGGAACACCGCGCCGGCGCCATCACCGAACAGCACGCAGGTGCCGCGGTCGGTCCAGTCCAGGATGCGGGAATAGATTTCCGCGCCCACCACCAGCACGCCACGCGCCTGGCCGGTGCGGATCATCGCATCGGCGACCGACAGCGCGTAGATGAAGCCGGTGCAGGCGGCCGACAGGTCGAAGGCGAAGCCGCGCGTGATGCCGAGGCCACCCTGGATGCGCGAGGCCGTGGAGGGGAAGGCGCTGTCCGGCGTGGCCGTGGCCACGATCACCGCATCCACATCCGCCGCCGAAGCCCCGGCCTGCGCCAGCGCCGCCCGGCAGGCTTCCATGCCCATGGAGGAGGCCGTTTCACCGACGGCCGCGAAGTGCCGCCGGCGGATGCCGGTGCGCTCCACGATCCAGTCATCGGTGGTGTCGAGGTTCTTCTCCAGCGCCAGCTCGTCATTGCTGACGGAGCGCGCCGGAAGGTAGCCGCCGGTGCCGGCGATCACGCCGCGAATCGCGCTGCTCATCGGATCAGCGCTGGGTGGCGGCAAGCCGCTGGGCGGGGCTTGGCAGCAGCGCCAGCCCTTCCCGGATCCGGTCGTTGAAGCGGTGCGTCACCATGTCCATCGCCACATCCACCGCATGGGCGAAGCCGACGGCATCCGTGCCGCCATGGCTTTTCACCACCACGCCATTCAGCCCGATCAACACGGCGCCATTGTAGCGCCGTGGGTCCATCCATTCACGCAGCCGGTCCAGCGCCGGGCGGGCCAGCAGGTAGCCCATGCGCGCGGGCATGGAGCTGGTGAAGACCTGGCGCAGCAGGTCGCGCATCAGTTTCAGCGCACCCTCCCCGGTCTTCAATGCGACATTGCCGGTGAAGCCATCGGTGACGATCACATCCACCGTGCCGGCGGCAATGTCATGGCCTTCGACGAAACCGCGGAAATTGGTGCCTAGATGGCTGTCGCGCAGCGTTTCCGCCGCCACCCGCACGCGCTCATCGCCCTTCAGCTCCTCGGAGCCGACATTGAGCAGGCCGAGCGTGGGATTGGTCAGGCCCAGCACCGCACGGGCGAAAGCGTCGCCCATGATGGCGAACTCAACCAGGTTGCGTGAATCGCATTGCAAATTCGCGCCGAGGTCGAGCATCACCACATCGCCCCGCGCCGAGGGCCCGATGGCCGCCAGCGCCGGCCGATCGATTTCCGGCAGCGTCTTCACCACGATCTTGGCCAGCGCCATCAGCGCGCCGGTATTGCCGGCGGAGACGACACCGGAGGCTTCGCCCTGCGCCACGGCATCGATTGCCACGCGCATGGAGGACCCACGCACGCGCAAAGCCGCGGTCGGCTTCATGTCGCCCGGAATGGCTTCCGGAGCATGACGCAGACTGCAGGCCTTGGCCGCGCGAGGACGCCTTGCGAGCAACGCCCCGACGCGCGCCTCGTCACCGACGAGCAGGAAACGCGCCTGTGGGTGGCGTTCCGCGGCCAGCTCCAGCCCATCCAGGATGGACTCCGGTGCGTGATCGCCGCCCATGGCATCGATTGCCAGCGCGAACGCTGCTGGACCTCGATCCGCCAGGATCTTCCTCGCCACCTTCAGAGCCTTCGCCACATGGGCGGTTGCCCTTTCGTGCGGTTCAGACGCGGACGACACCCTTGGCCTTGTCGGCCGCCATCACTTCACGGCCATCGTAATGGCCGCAATGCGAGCAGATGTGGTGCGGGCGCTTCAGTTCGCCACAGTTCGTGCACTCCATATGCGCGGCCGCCGTCAGAGCCTGGTGGCTCCGCCGCATGCCGGCGCGGGACGGCGATACTTTTCTCTTCGGGACGGCCATGGTGCCGAGCCTTTCTCGTCAACAAGCTGCAATATCAGCGGAGCCGCGGGCATTAGCACCGCGCGGCACGGGGAAGCAAGCGGCCCCGGATTTCTCCCGCCGTCAGTTCCGCTTGAGGCGGGACAGGGCGGCGAAGGGATTCGGGCGCTCCGGGGCCGTATCGTCCATATCGGCCTCGGGCTCAAGCGTGGTGCCATCCAGTTCGGGCGGGATCGCCGCGTCCGGCGCGCGCGGATAGGGGTCGAGCGCCAGGGCGAGCTGCTCGGCCACCACCTCCCCCAGATCGACCGCGTCGCCGAATGTCTCGATCTCATCCGGGCTGTCCGGGTCGTCATCGGTGGCCGGGGTGCCAGGCGGCAGGATGCGCAGATCCAATGCGGCATCAACGGTTTGCGGAACGGGTCCGAGCGAGACCACGCATTCCTGCACCACATCCGCCGCCAGCCGGCCACGCAGCCGCATGGTGCCGCCATTCTCGGGGCTGAGGGTGAGCCAGGCCTCCAGCCGCGTGACGCCGGGAATTCGGAAGCGGGCGGCCAGCGCCGCACATTCCTCCGGCCGGGCGCGCAGTTCCAGGCTTCGGGACTCGGTGCCGCCGAGTCGGTGGCGGCGCGAGAATTCGAGGGGATTGTCGGTCGTCATGCGAATAGCGCCTGGCCGCGCTTCAGCGTCGCCATCGGCTGCGGGGCCAGCAGGTCGGCCACCGCCAGGGCATGGGCAGCCAGCTGCGCCGCGGCGCCGGCCGGCGGCGGCTCTCCGCGCCAGATGTTGCGGGCCAGCGCCTCCGCCAGCGCCGCGGCATCGCCGGCATCCACGGCCGATTCGTAGGCCGCGGCACGGCCGTGGAAGGCCTCCCACATCCGTTTCACGCGCTTGCCCACGACCAGGTCGCCGACGCCCATCTCCCGCAGGTTCACGTCCATATCGGCGAACATCGCGTCGAACACCGCCTGGGCGAGTTTAGGGCCAGCCACATCCGGGTCTCGCCGCAGCCGGCGAATCAGCAGCGCCACATGCAGGGAAACGAGGTCGAATCGCCCATCCAGCGTGTCCGGCACGCCGAGTTCGGCAAAGAATCGCGGCTGCCGCGCCGCCGCGACGGCCGCGCCATACAGGTCGAAGCCCGCACGTTCATGCGGCTTGCGCCCAAAAAGGCCAAGCAGGCCCATCGTCCACTCCCATCCGGGCAATTCGCCACCGATCGCGCTGCCGGGCCACGCTGCCGGGCGACGTTGACCGCGACCCGCGAGGGTGGCATTGCCGGGACATGGAGCGCCCCATGCACGCGGTCAACATGTTGCGGCCCTTGGCGGCCCGTCAAACTTCCCGTCTCGGCGCCCGCCCAGGCCTTGCCTTGGTTCTGGTTGCCCTGCTGGGCACGACCGGATGCGGCGGCATGTCCGCCGTTCCCGGCCTCGGACTGTTCGAGAGCCCGCGGGAGATGCGCGGCCATGCGGTGGATGATGAGGCGCTGGCGCAGATTACGCCCGGCGTCAGTTCCCGCGCCGATGTGGAGACGCTGATCGGCTCTCCCTCCCATACCGGGACCTTCGACAATTCGGTCTGGTATTACATGAGCAGCATCACCCGGCAGCGGCCGGGGCGGACCCTGTCCGTGGAAGACCAGCGCGTGGTCGCCATCCGCTTCACCCAGGCCGGCGTGGTGGAGGATATCCGCCGCATCGGGCCGGAGGAGGGGCGCAATGTCCGGGTGGTCAGCCGCATCACCCCGTCACCGGGCAATGACCGCACGATCATGCAGCAATTGTTCGGCAATATCGGCCGCCTGGCGCCGGGCCTCGGCGGACAGACCCAGACGATCGGCGCGCCGAGCCGCTGATCTGGCGCGAGCAGGAACAGCCGCAAGCGGCTGTTCCTGTTGCCTTTCAGGCAGCCCTGGCGCGAGCCGGACGCAGGAACAGCGTCAGCACCAGGGCAAACAGCAGCGCCGGCAGCAGCAGCAGGTTCAGCACTTCCCACCCCGCGGTTGCATGGATGACGCCGGAGCCGAGCGCGGTGCAGGCAACCGTGCCGAAGACGATGAAATCATTCGCCGTCTGCGCCCGCACCCGCTCATCCGGCGAATGGGCTTCCCCGAGCAGGGTGGTGGCGCCGGTGAACATGAAGTTCCAGCCGAGCCCCAGCAGCACCAGCGCCACGGTGAAGTGCCAGAAGGTCTCATCCTGGATGGCGACCGCGCCGCACAGCGCGTTCAGCCCGACGCCAGCCGCGATGATGGTACGCGCCCCCCATCGGGCGATCAGCCGGCCGGTGAAGAAGCCCGGTGCGAACATCGCCACGGCATGCGCCTGGATCACCGTGGCGCTGGCGCCGACACCGAAGCCGCAGGCCATCATCTCCAGCGGAGTCGAGGTCATCAGCAGGTTCATGGTGCCATAGCCCATGGCGCCGGTGCCGGCGGCGGCCAGGAAGGCCGGGCGGCGCAGAATCTCGATGATCGGCGTGGTCACCTTGGGCCGCGGCGGCGCCGGCGGCAGGCGCACCTTGGTCAGCAGCACGGCACAGGCAATCGGCAGAAGCGCCAGGATCAGGTAGGTGCCGAGGAAGATGAAGGGCTCGAACAGGTTGCGGCTGTGCTTCACCAGCTCCGGCCCAAAGATCGCCGCCAGCACGCCGCCGGCCATGACCAGCGAGATCGCCTTCGGCCGATAGGCCGGGGAGGCCACCTCGGCGGCGGCGAATCGGTAATGCTGGGCGATGCCGAAGCCGATGCCGGCGGGCAGCGCGCCCAGCGCATAGACCCAGAAATCCCCGAGCCAGATGCCGAGCGCAAAGGTCAGCGCGCCGCAGAAGGACCCCGCCGCCCCCATCAGGAAGCCAGCCCGGCGGCCGAGGCGGGAGAAGATGATGCCGGCGGGAATCGAGGCCGCCATGGTCGCCACCATCTGCAGCGCGAGCGGCAGCGTGGCCAGCGACTTGTCGGTGGCCAGGCTGTAGCCGACCAGCCCGCCCATCGCGACCTGCCCCACCACGGAGGCGTTCATCAGCGCCTGGCAGAAGAACAGGATCCGCACATCCCGCTTCATGCGGGCTTCCTCGGCAGGCATCAGAAATGGCTCCATCCGCTGGCAGGCAGCTTCACATCCTGCCCGGCCGGATCGCGCACGCGCACCCCCTGCCCGGCTTCAAAAACACCGATCCGGGTCACCACGACCCCAGCCTCCGCCGCGGCCGCCCGCACGCGGGCCGAATCGGCAGGGGCGGCGGCAAAGACCAGTTCGTAATCGTCGCCACCGGTCAGGATACGCCGCAGCAGGGCCGGGTCGGCGGCCAGCGCGGCCCGCGCCGGGGCGGAGAGCGGCACGGCGGCGGCCTCGATCACCGCGCCGCAGCCGGCAGCCCGCGCCAGATGGCCAAGGTCCTGCACCAGCCCATCCGAGACATCCATCGCCGCCCGCGCCAGCCCGACCAGGCGCAGGCCGAGCGGCACGCGCGGCTGCGGCAGCCGGTAGCGGGCGGCGAGATGCGGGTCGGCCGGCAGGCGGCCGGTCAGCGCCAGCAACCCCAGCGCGCCATCGCCGATGCTGCCGGAGACCCAGACCTCGTCCCCCGGCCGCGCCCCCACCCGCCGCAGTGCCGCCCCCGACGCGACATGGCCGAGGATGGTCAGCGAGAAGGTGGCCGGACCATCGGTGGCCACCGTGTCGCCGCCCAGCAATTCGATGCCGAATTCCGCCTGGTCCAGCGCCAGGCCCGCCGCGAAGGCCGCGATCCAGTCCTGCGTCACGCCGCGCGGGAAGGCCGTTGTCATCAGGTAGGCGAGTGGCACGGCGCCCATCGCCGCAAGGTCCGACAGGTTCACCCGAAGCAGCTTGCGGCCCAGCGTCTCCGGCGGGTCATCCGCCAGGAAGTGCACGCCGGCCACCATGGCATCCGCCGCAAGCACCAGGGTGCGGCCCGGCGGCGGGTCCAGCAGCGCGGCATCGTCGCCAAGGCCCAGCCCGCCCTTCCCCGCCAAGGGCGCGAAATGGCGTGCGATCAGCCCGAACTCGGCGGGCAGCGTCATCTCAGCCGCGCGGCGCCGGTGCCGCGGGAGCCGGGGCGAATTCGTCGGCGCGATAGGCGCGGGCCAGCGCATCCAGCACGCCATTGGCGAAGCGCGGCTCATCGGCCACGAAGAAGCCGTTGGCGATGTCGAGGTATTCGTTGATCACGACGCGGGCCGGCGGGTCCTTCGGCGTGGCGAATTCCGCCGCCGCGGCGCGCAGCAGGGCGCGCAGCACAGGGTCCAGCTTCTCCAGCGGCCAATCCTTGGCCAGCGCCTTGCCGATGGTCTCGTCCAGATTCTCGATCTTGGCGGCGGCGGTGCGGACGATGCGGGCGAACAGCTTGGCGTCGGCCTCGGGGATCCGGCCCTCGGCATAGCTGTCCTCGGCGGCATTCGGGCCGAGGCGGTGGCGGACGAATTCGGCGATGACCGATTCCGGGTTCTCACCCGCCTGCTCGCTCTGGAACAGGGCCTGCACGGCAGCGACGCGCGCGCCGGTGCGCGGGCGGCCGCCAGGTGCCGGGGGCTTGCCTTTCTGGCTGCTCATCGCCGCGCCCAATGCGAGAAATGCCAGCGCCGCGCCAGCGTGACCTGGCCGAGCACGGCATGCGCGGCCTCGGCACCCTTATTGTGCTGGTCGGGCCGCGACCGGGCGATCGCCTGGTCCAGGCTCGCCACCGTCAGCAGGCCGAAGCCGAGCGGCGCGCCGTATTCGGAGGCGACCGTCATCGCGCCCTGGCAGACCGAGGCGCAGATGAAATCGTAATGGTCCGTCTCGCCCTTCACCACGCAGCCGAGCATCAGGAAGCCGTCCCAGCGTTCCGTCGCGCCGAGCGCCATGCGGAGCGCCGCCGGCATCTCGTACGCCCCGGCGACATCCACCACATCGAGGCTGGCGCCGACGCCTTCCAGCACGCCACGCGCACCGGCCAGCATGCCGCCCACGACCTCGGCGTAGTAGGGCGCCTGGATCACCAGGATGCGCGGTGGCTCGCCAGAGAGGGTCCGCGTCGCGCGAACAGGGGCGTCCTTGGTACTCACTTGCTGTCCTTCGGTATCGGTCGCGTCTCGACCACGGTCAGGCCATAGCCTTCGAGGCCCACAACGGGGCGGGGGTTGTCGGACAGGCGGATGATGTCGCGCAAGCCCAGATCGGCCAGGATCTGCGCGCCAATGCCATAGTCGCGGATTTCCGGCGAGGTCAGGCGCCTCTCGCGCGCCGCGCGCACCTGCTGGGACAGGCCATCCAGCCGCCAGTCGCGCAGCATCACCACCGCGCCGCGCCCGGCTTCCGCGATGGTCCGCATGGCGGCGTGCAGGTCATCCTCCACCTTGCCGCCCACCATGTCCCGCAGCAGGGACGTCGCATGCATCCGCACCAGCACTGGGACGGGGCCGGAAAGGTCGCCCTTCACCAGCGCCAGATGCTCGCCCTGATCCAGCGTCGAGGCATAGACCACGACGCGCCAGGTGCCGCCGACACCCTCGACGTTGCCTTCCTCCACCCGCCGCACCAGGCGTTCCGTCCGCCGGCGATGCGCGATGAGGTCGGCGATGGTGCCGAGCTTCAGGCCGTGATGCTGGGCGAAGGCAACCAGATCCGGCATCCGCGCCATCGACCCGTCGTCGTTCATGATCTCGCAGATCACGCCGGAGGGGTTGAGGCCTGCCAGTCGCGCGAAATCCACCGCCGCCTCGGTATGCCCGGCGCGGACCAGCGTGCCGCCTTCCCGCGCCACCAGCGGGAAGACATGGCCAGGCGTGACGATATGCTCCCGCCCCAGCTCGGGGTTGACGGCCACGGCCACGGTGCGCGCGCGGTCGGCGGCGGAGATGCCGGTGGTCACGCCATCCCGCGCCTCGATGCTCACCGTGAAGGCGGTGGCGTGGCGGGTGCCGTTGGATTGCGCCATCAACGGCAGGCCGAGCTGTTCCACCCGGTGCCGGGTCAGCGCCAGGCAGATCAGCCCGCGGGCGTGCTTGGCCATGAAGTTGATGGCGTCCGGCGTGGCGAATTGCGCCGGGATGACCAGGTCGCCCTCATTCTCCCGGTCCTCGTCATCCACCAGGATGAACATGCGGCCGCGGCGGGCTTCCTCCAGCAGTTCCTCGGTGGGGCTGAGGAAGTCGTGGAAGCTGGTGGTCTGGGCGGTGACGGTGCTCATGCGTTGAACTCCCGCAGGCGGGCGACGTAGCGGGCCAGCATGTCGATCTCGATGTTCACGGAATGGCCGGGGCGCAGCTGCGCGAAGCCGGTCACCTCCGTGGTGTGGGGGATGATGTTCACGCCGAATTCCTGGCCCTCTACCTCATTCACCGTCAGCGAGACGCCATCGATGGCGACCGAGCCTTTCGGCGCGATGAAGGGCGCGATGGCGGGGGGCACGCGGAAGCGCCAGCGGGTGGAGCCGTTCTCAGGGGTCGCGGACAGCACCTCCCCCAGCCCATCCACATGGCCGGACACCACATGGCCACCCAGCTCGTCGCCCATCCGCAGCGGGCGTTCCAGGTTGATCCGCCGTCCCACCTGCCAGCCGCCGAGCGTGGTTTTTGCCAATGTCTCGGCCGAGGCTTCCACGGTGAAGGCGGCGGGCGCCAGTTCCACCGCCGTCAGGCAGCAGCCGGAGCAGGCGATGGAGGCGCCGAGCACCGCGCCCTCCAGCCAGCCCTGCGGCACGGCGACGGTCAGCCGCATGTCCTGGCCATGCCCGATCGGCGCGATGGCGGTCACCTCCCCCTGGGCGGTGATGATCCCGGTGAACATTCAGCCAGCCTCGCGCTCGAATTCGGTCAGGACATCCGCGCCGATGGTGCGGTGCGCCACGCGGCGGAACTTGGGCGCCCTGGCCAATTCCAGCAATGGCAGTTCATACGAAGCGGGTATGCCGTCACCGCCGATCACCAGGGGTGCGTGGAACCAGGCGAGCCGGTCGGCCAGCTCCTCCCGCAGCAGGGATGCCGCGATGCCGGACCCACCCTCCGCCAGCACGCGGGTGATGCCGCGGGCGGCGAGCGCCGTCAGGATGCCGTGCATGGACAGGCCCTCCGGCCCCGGCGGCAGTTCCAGGATTTCGACCCCCGCCGCGCGCAGCGGCGCCAGCGCGGCCTCTGGATGGCCGGGAATGGTGGCGACCAGTGTCGGGATCTCCCGCGCCGTACGGACCAACCTTGCCCCGATGGGCATCCGCAGCCGCGCATCGGCGACGATCCGCGGCGCGGGAATGGGCACGCCGCCGGGCAGGCGACAGGTCAGGTCAGGGTCGTCATCCAGCACGGTGCCGGAGCCGACCATGATCGCATCATGCCTGGCGCGCAGCCCATGCGCGGCGCGGCGGGATTCGGGGCCGGTGATCCAGCGGCTTTCCTTGCCGGCGGTGGCGATGCGGCCATCCAGCGTGGTGGCCAGCTTGAGCGTGACCAGCGGCAGGCCATGGCGCAGGCGCTTGATGAAACCGGCATTCAACGATGCCGCCTCGGCGCGGAGCAGCCCTTCCTCCACCACGATCCCGGCGGCGCGCAGGCGCGTGAACCCCTCTCCATCCACACGCGGGTCCGGGTCGCGCAGCGCTACCACCACGCGCGCAACGCCGGCGGCGATCATCGCATCGGTGCAGGGGGGCGTGCGGCCCCAGTGGCAGCAGGGCTCCAGCGTGACATAGGCGGTGGCGCCGCGGGCCGCCGCGCCGGCGCGCTTCAGCGCCTCCGTCTCCGCATGGGGGCGACCGCCGGGCTGGGTCCAGCCGCGGCCGACCACCTGGCCCGCCGCATCGACGATGACGCAGCCGACCGCCGGATTGGGCCAGGTATTGCCGAGGCCACGCGCGGCCAAGGCCAGCGCGGCCCGCATATGCGCTTCGTCCGACACCGTCAGGAGCCTTCGATCTTCCCAAGGAAAGCCCGGAAATCCTTGGCTTCCCGGAAATTGCGATAGACGCTGGCGAAGCGGACATAGGCCACCTCATCCACGTCCCGCAGCGTTTCCATCACCACCTCACCGATCCGGTGCGATGGCACCTCGCTATCGGCCTCCACCTCCAGCCGGCGCTGGATGCCGTTGACGATGCGCTCGATGCGTTCCTCGTCGAAGGGCCGCTTGCGCAGCGCGACGCGGACCGATCGCGCCAGCTTGTCCCGGTCGAAGGGCACGCGGCGGCCATCGGTCTTGATCACCACCAGTTCGCGCAGCTGCACCCGTTCGAAGGTGGTGAAGCGATTGCCGCAGGCGGGGCAGGAACGGCGGCGGCGGATCGAGGCACCATCCTCCGCCGGACGGCTGTCCTTCACCTGGGTGTCTTCATGCCCGCAGAAGGGACAGCGCATAAATCTATGCCCTCAAACGGCGGGCGCGCGCTCCGCGCGCTTGCCTGCGCGCCGTGCACTGGCGTGCCGGGCCATGCGGGCGGGTTGGGCGCGGCGGCCATTCGGCCGCTCGGCCCGCTGAAGTGCGCGGGCCGCCTTTGGGGGTGGCGGCGGGGTACATCCGGCTTCCCTCAGTAGATCGGGAAGCGGCGGCAGAGATCCAGGACGCGGGCCTTTACGGCGGTCTCGACCGCCTCATTCGCTTCCGGGCTGTTGGCCTGGGCCAGGCCGTCCAGCACTTCGCCGATCATCTGGCCGACCTGCCGGAACTCCGCCTCGCCGAAGCCGCGGCTGGTGGCCGCCGGGCTGCCGAGGCGGACGCCGGAGGTCACCATCGGCTTCTCCGGGTCGAAGGGGATGCCGTTCTTGTTGCAGGTCAGGTGGGCGCGGTTCAGCGCACCCTCCGCCGCCTTGCCGGTCAGCTTCTTCGGACGGAGGTCGACCAGCACCAGGTGGTTGTCGGTGCCGTCGGTAACCAGGTCGAGCCCCTGCGCCTTCAGTTCTGCCGCCAGCGCCTTGGCGTTCAGCACGACCTGCTTCGCATAGGCGCGGAATTCCGGGCGCAGCGCCTCGCCGAACGCGACCGCCTTGGCGGCGATCACATGCATCAGCGGTCCGCCCTGCAGGCCCGGGAAGACGGCGCTGTTGAACTTCTTGGCCAGCGCTTCGTCATTCGTCAGGATCATGCCGCCGCGCGGGCCGCGCAGGGTCTTGTGGGTGGTGGTGGTCACCACATGGGCATGCGGAAACGGCGAGGGATGCGCGCCGCCGGCGACCAGCCCGGCGAAATGCGCCATGTCCACCATGAAGATCGCGCCGACCTCATCCGCGATCTCGCGGAAGCGCGGGAAATCCCAGGTGCGGGCATAGGCGGAGCCGCCGCCGATGATGATCTTCGGCTTCGTCTCCCGCGCGATGCGAGCGACTTCGTCCATGTCGATGCGCTGGTCCTCGCGCCGCACCGTATAGGGCGCCACCTTGAACCACTTGCCGGACTGGTTGGCCGGCGCGCCATGCGTCAGGTGGCCACCGGCGGCGAGATCCAGGCCCATGAAGGTATCGCCGGGCTGCATCAGGGCGAAGAACACCGCCTGGTTGGCCTGCGCGCCGCTATGCGGCTGGACATTGGCGAAGCCGCAATCGAACAGCTTCTTGGCGCGCTCGATCGCCAGGCTCTCGGCGATGTCCACCACCTCGCAGCCGCCATAATAGCGGCGGCCCGGATAGCCCTCCGCGTATTTGTTGGTCAGCACCGAGCCCTGCGTCTCCAGCACCGCCTTGGAGACGATGTTCTCGGAGGCGATCAGCTCGATTCCGTCCTGCTGGCGGATCAGTTCATCGCGAAGCGTGGCGGCGATCTCGGGGTCCGTCTCGGCCACCGGGGCCTGGAAGAAACGGGCGGGGGTCACCGCCGGCGTGGTCTCGTTCATGGGGACGGGCTCCATCCGGGGCTGAGCTTGAGGACGCGGCGGTCATGCCGGCCCCCCTCATATGGCGTGGTCAGGAAGACGTTCAGGGCATCCAGCGCCACTTCCGCGCCGATCATGCGCGCGCCGAGGGCCAGGACATTGGCATCATTGTGCTGCCGGGTCAGGCGGGCGCCGGTCGCGTCATGGATCAGGGCGCAGCGGATACCCTCATGCCGGTTGGCGGCGATGGAAATGCCGATTCCCGTGCCGCAGACCAGCACGCCGAACCGCGCCGAACCCTCCAGCACCGCGCCGCAGACGGCATGGGCGAAATCCGGGTAGTCCACGCTTTCCGGCCCATGCGTGCCGAGATCCAGCACCGGATGCCCGGCCGCCTCCAGCGCCGCGCGCAGCGTGGCCTTCAAGGCGGTGCCGGCATGGTCGGAGCCGAGGGCGATCGGAGTCTGGGCGGGGGTCATGCCGAGGCTGTTACCATGGCCTGCGGCAAGGTGGAACGCCGACCACCACGGCTTGCGTGTCAGGACGCGCGCTAGCGACCCTTGCCGCGCAGGATGGCGATCGAGCGGTCCATCATGACCTGGTCGTCGAACGGGTCGCCCGGTGCCCGCACCCCGCGGCCGACGCCGATGCGGTCCGGCAGGAAGTCGCGCGGTTCGTCATCGAAGGACGCCCAGGCGAAGTCGATCAGGTACAGCGCGCCCTCCTTCACCTGAAGGTTGCCGGGGTGGATGTCGTTGTGGCGGATGCCCTTCTGGCGCATCGCCGCCACAAGGGCGCGGCCCTGTGCCTCGGCATCATTGGGCAAATTGGCAGGCGAGGCCGGATCTCCGGCGAGCGTCAGGTGCAGGCTTCGCTCATCCGCGGCCAGCAGCACGGGGAAGCCCGGCACGCCGAACAACAGCCCCAGCGCCCGTTTCTCCCGGGCCAGGATCTCGGGGTGCAGCACCAGCGCCCGGGGCTGGAAGGTCTTGCTGACGCTGGTGTCACGGATCCGCACGACACTGGAAAAGCTGATCTTGGGCGGCTCCGGGCGCAGCGGCGGCTGCTTGCGGAAGACATAGACCTGCCGGGTGGGCGACGTCTCGATCACCGCATCCACGGCGGCGAAATGCGGCTGCGCGGCTGCCAGGAAATTCTCCCGCGTGTAGGGCTCCCGCTGCACGCCGGTGCTGCCTGCAACGGGCGCGAACCGGGCGAAGGCGTCATCCTCCGGTGCCACCCATTCGAGCAGCAGGTAGCGCCGGGTCCGGCTCGCCAGGTGACGGAAGATTTCGTCGAAGGACCCTTCCGCGGCTGTGGCGGAATGGATCCCGTGCAGCACGGCCATGCCGGCGACGACATCATACTCCCCCGGCGCGCCCCGCCAGTCGCCCAGAAGGACCTTTACCGGAAGTCCGCTGACCTGCGAGGCGACGGCCAGGATGCCGACATAATCCCGGTCATGGTCCAGCCCGGTGACGGCGTGGAAGCCGGCCTCGCGGGCCAGGAAGCAGAGCAGGCCGGCGGAGCAGCCGATGTCGAGGAAGCTGCCCCGGCCGCCGAGCAGCCTGGCGCAATCGCGAAGATAGAAATCCAGCCTGCGATACTTGGACGGTAGTCGTGCCTTCTCCACCACGCCACCCTGTATACTGAAATCCTGATAGCCAGAGACCGCGATCTGGCCGTTTTTGACCCAGAGTCCAGGAATTTTCGTCTGACTACTGTTGCGCCGTTCCGAATCAAGGTAAGCGCCGAACTCACTCGCAACCGGGTTGATTGCGTTCATGCTGCGCTTGGTCCCTTATCTGGACTGGGCTTTTCTGAAAGACCCCGACGT
>NZ_JAUYTS010000117.1 GCF_030695085.1 Falsiroseomonas sp.
CCGGCATCGCCTGGAGCTGCCGCCGCAGCAGGCGCAGCTGCGCGCCATCCCCGGCGATCCAGGCATGCGGCATCGCCTCCGCCGCCGCCGCGTCATAGCCCTGGATCGCGTTCCAGCGCAGCGCGATGCCGGGCGAGAGGATCAGCCGGTCATAGGCCAGCGTCTCCCCCCCGCCGAGGCGGACGCGGCGCGCCACCGGGTCGATGCCCACGGCGCGATCCTGCACCACGCGCACGCCACGCGCGGCGAGGCCCTCATAGCCATGGGTGATGGCCGGCATCTCCCGCAGCCCGCCGAGCACCAGATTGCCATAGGGGCAGGTGACGAAGCGCGGCTGCGGCTCCACCAGCGTGACGGCGACCTCGGGGGCGAGTGAGCGGGCGAAGCGGGCGGCGGAGGCGCCGCCGAAGCCGCCCCCCACCACCAGAAGTCGGGCCTGGCCCTGCGCCCGCCCCAAGGCCGGGGCGGCAAGCAACAGGGCGGGGAGGCGGAGCGCCGTCCGGCGCGGAATGGGGCGCATGGCTCAGCGTGCCCCGGCGAAATGCTCGGCCATGGTGGCGATTTCCGCCTCGCCGTAGCCGCGCATGATGCGATCCATGATGGTGGCGGGGCGGCCTCCGCTGCGGAAGGCGTGGAGCAGCGCACGCAGTTCGCCCGCATCCCGTCCGGCGATGGCCGGCACCGCGCCGGCGCCGCGCCCGGCCGGGCCGTGGCAGCCGAGGCAGCCCTGCGCCACGGGTGGTGCGGCGCTGCCGGCGGCGAAGGCTGCCGGGGCCGGCGCAAGCATCAGCAGCAGGATGGTGCGTGACAGGTGCCGTTGCATGACCGTTACCCCTCCCATTGCCGGGAAGCCTAGGCCGGCCGTGGTTTGTGGGCCAGCGCTCCGTCAAGCGGGACACGGCGGTCGGCTGCGCGCTGCCGATTGCCATGCCCGGTGGTGGCACCCGCCCGGCCGGCCGAAAAGCGGGCGGAGATCAGCATCATGGTGCCGGCACCATGCGCCCTTCACGGGCCCGGCCGGCCGGCAACCGTCCTCACCGCGCCGAAACCCCCAGCCGCCGCATCCGGTCCCACAGCGTCGTGCGCGAAACGCCCAGCGCCCCGGCCGCATCGCCAACCCGCCCGCCACAGCGCGCCAGCACGCGCTGGATATGCGCCCGCTCCGCCGTATCGCGCGCCTCGGCCAGGGAAAGTGGCTCTGTCCCGGTCGCGGCCTCGATCACCTCACCGGGCGGCACCGGGGATGGCGCGGGGTCCGTCCTGGTGGCGCGTTCCGGGAACAGATCCGCCGCGCCGAGGGCAGGGCCATCCGCCAGCAGCACCGCGCGCTCCACCCGGTTCCGCAGTTCCCGCACATTGCCGGGCCAGGGATGCGCCAGCATCGCGGCCATGGCTTCGCCGGTGAGGCTGCGTCCGGATGGCGCGAAGCGGTGCAGGAAGTGCCGGGCCAGGTCCTGAAGGTCGTCAGGACGGGTGCGGAGCGGCGGCAGGGCGAGTGTGATGCCGGATAGCCGGAACCACAGATCGGCGCGGAAGGTGCCGGCCGCGACGCGGGCCGGCAGGTCGGCATTGGTGCTGGCCAGGATGCGCGCCTCGGTCTCCACCGGCGCCGCCTCGCCGATCCGCAGGAAGCGGCGCTCCGCGATCAGCCGCAGCAGCCGGGCCTGGAAGGCGGCGGGCAGGTCGCCGACCTCGTCGAGGAACAGGGTGCCGGCGCCGGCGGCCTCCACCAGGCCCGGGGCATCCTCGCCGCCGAACAGGGCGGCTTCCGCCGCGGCCGTCTCCGCCGGCAGGGCGGCGCAATCCACCACCACGAAGGGCGCCGCGGCCCGGGCGCCGGACAGGGTATGCAGCCGGCGCGCGGCCACGCCCTTGCCGACGCCGCTTTCGCCGGTCAGCAGCACCGTGGCCTCGGCCGGGGCGACGCGCTCCAGCTCCCCCTGGAAGGCCAGCATGGGCGGGGACCGCCAGCCGGGTGGGTCGAGCACGGCGGCGAGGTCCGCGGCCTCCGCGGCGCCGTCATCGGCGCGCGTGAAGGCGCGCAGCTTGTCGAGCACGCGCTGCGCCGGGAAGGGCTTGGCCAGGTAGTCATCGGCCCCGGCGCGCAGCAGGCGCACCGCCTGGTCCAGGCCGCCATAGGCGGTCATCATCACGGCGGGCACGCCGCCGAGTTCCGGCATCAGCCGGAGCATCAGCGCCTCCCCATCCCCATCCGGCAGGCGGATGTCGCACAGCACCAGATGGGGGCGGTGGCGGCGCAGCAGAGCCTCCCCGGCCGCGGCGGTCTGCGCCCAATGGGTGGTGACGCCGGCCAGGCGCAGGCGCTGCACCAAGGCGCGGCCGAACACCGGGTCATCCTCGATCATCACCACATTGCAGCCGGCGAGGTCCCGCGTCATGCCGAATGCCACCCGGCCGAGGCCGGCTGCCCCCCGGCCAGGGCCGGCTGCGCCCCGGCTTCGGCGTGCAGCATCGCGGGCGGCACGCGGAGCGCGACGCGGTTGCCGAGGCCCTTGCGCCCGGGCTCCACCGCGATGCGCGCGCAGATCCGGCGGGCGATGGATGCCACCACCTCCAGCCCCAGGCCGGGGCTGGCATCCTCCGGCGCCTTGCCGCCGGCCAGGCGCTGCCGGGCGGCCTGCGGCAGGCCAGGCCCTTCATCCTCCACCGCCAGCAGCAGCACGCCATCCGGCTGCACCGCCGCCTCAAGCGCCACGCGCCCGCCTGCCGGCGTGGCGGCCACGGCGTTCAGCAGCAGGTTCAGCACCGCCTGGCGCAGCGGCGGCGCATCCACGGGAAAGGCCCCCGGCAGTGCCGCCATCCAGTCGAGCCGCACGGCATGCCGCGCTGCCTCCGGCGCCACCAGGATGCGCAGATCCTCCAGATCCGCGGCCTGGAGCGGGCGGGGCGGTCCGTTGTCGCGGTGCTGCACCAGGGTCGAGGAGACGACGCGTTCGATCTGCCGCAGCCCGCGCTCGATCATCTCCAGCGCCTCGGCCCGCTCGGCCGGATCATTGCCGCCGGCATGGGCCGATTCCAGCGCGGTCAGCATGCCGGCGAGGGGGTTGCGGACCTCATGCGCCACGGTCGCGGCCAGCCGGCCGAGCACCGCGCCGCGCTCACGCTCCGCCAGGCGCCGCATCAGGCGCTCGCGGTCCGCGACATGGGCGACCATGCCGTTGAAGGCGGCGGCGAGGCGCGCGGCCTCGGTGCCCGGCGGCGGCAGGGCGGAATGCGCGATGGGCGCGATCCGGCCCGCCCCGGCCCGGTCCAGCGCGGAGGTCACACCGAGCACCGGCCGCATCGCCTGCCGCGCCGCCAGTGCCGCCAGCGCACCGCCCAGCACGCCGACCGCAAGCCCGAAGGCCAGCATGGCGGCGCGAAGCTGCCGGCGGCGCAGCGTGATGGCGGAGACATCCAGCTTCGCTGCCAGGATGGCGACGACCTGCCCGGCATCCTCCAGCGGCCGCTGGACCCAGACGGCCTCCTGCTCGGGCGAGAGCTCCCAGGCCTTGTTCCGGTTGCCGCGCAGGAAGGGGGCGTGCCAGTCCGGTTCCGGGCCGACGCCGGCGGCGGAGATCTGCCGGCCATCCGGCGTGCCGACCACGAGGCCACGTTCCCGCACGCCTTCATAGAACCCCGTCGCGCGCTGCAGCGCATCATCCAGCGCCGCCTGGTTTCCGGCGCGGATCGCCGGCAGGACGGCGGCGGACAGGCCATCGAGATAGACGCGGCCGAGACGCTCCGCCTCCAGGTCCATCCGGTGCCCGGCCATGCGCAGCGCGATCTGCGTGGTGCCGGTGACGAACAGGAAGACGGCTGCCGCGGCCAGCAGCGGGACGCGCAGGGAAACCGGCAGGGATGGCCATTGCAGGGACATGACGGAGAGAGCCGAGCGGTTTCGTCAGCAAGCAACGCCGGAAACGCGCGCTGGCTTCATGCCGGACCGGCGGGTGTGGAAGACCAGTTCGGGAATCTGAACACCGTGTCGGTGAATCCGAACCGAGAATGCCGGATTCTGGACGAAAAAGCCTGGATTCAAGAACTCATTTGGCAGGGGGAAGACTTCTGAACGTGCTGCCGGGGGCCTCGTTCTGTCCTGGTCAGGTGACGAGAATGCCCGGTTGTCCTCCGCAGTGGCGGGCGGCGGCCGGGAGCCGGCCAAGCCGGACTTCTCCATAAGAAGGACACCATGCCCATGATGATCAACATGCAAAGCCGGCGCCTCAGCCCGATCCGCGCGACCCTGCTGGCCACAGCCGCGACCTTCGCGCTCGCCGCCGGGTCCGCCGCGCAGGCCCAGCAGGCGCCGCAGGCGGGCGCCACCCAGCAGCAGGGCGCCCAGCGGGGCGCCCAGCAGGGTGCCCAGCAGGGCTCCATGCAGCAGGCGGAGCAGCGGCTGCGCCAGGCGCACCAGCAGCTCGGCAACGCGACCGGCCAGGCCCAGCAGCAGGCGGTGCAGCAGGCGCGCCAGGCGATCGACCAGCTCGGCCAGGCGCTGGAGCAGCGCCCGGCCGAGCAGCGCGCCAGCGCGGGCAGCCGTACGCTCGACCAGCGCGTGACCGAGGCCCGCGAGACGCTTCAGGGCGATACCGTCCAGGCGCCGCAGGCGCGGGCCGCCGTGGAGCGTGTGCTGGCAGCCATGCCAGGCGCCCAGACTGCCCAGGCGGGCCAGGCGGGCCAGGCGGGCCAGACGGGCCAGGCCGGTGCAACCACCGGTTCGCAGGTGCAGGCTTCCTCGACCCTGCAGGTGACGCAGCCGCCGCCGCAGGTGAGCGTGCAGCAGGGCACGCCGGAGATCACCGTGGTGGTGCCGCAGCCCGAGATCATCGTCCGCCAGCCGGCGCCGCAGATCACGGTGCGGATGCCGGAGCCGCAGGTCGGCGTCGAGCAGGCGCAGCCGCAGGTCCGCATGTCCGAGTCGCAGCCGCAGGTGGAGGCCGCGCAGGGCCAGCCGCGCGTCCAGGTGCAGCAGGCACAGCCGCGGGTCCGGGTGGAGCAGGCCGAGGGCCAGCCGCAGATCAGCTTCGAGAGGACCGGTGAGCCGGTGGTGCGCACCGAGCGTCAGGCTGCCACCCAGACCCAGGGTGCCCAGACTCAGGGTGCCCAGACTCAGGGTGCCCAGGCCCAGGGTGGTCAGGCTCAGGGTGGCCAGGCCCAGGGTCAGCAGCAGCCCGCCGGGGCTTCCCCGGCGCCTGCGGCGAACACCGCGACGGGCGCTTCCGCCGCGCCGGCACCGGCGCAGTCCGGTGGTGCCACGCAGGCAGCGGCCGGCATGCCGCTGGCCCGCGTCTCCAACCTGATCGGCACCAATGTCGTCGGTGCCAATGGCCGCGATGCCGGCGAGGTCGAGAACCTGCTGATCGACGGCAACGGCCAGGTGCGCGCGGCCGTGATCGAGTGGGGCGGGTTCCTCGGCATCGGCACGCGTGAGGCGGCCGTGCCGATCGAGCAGCTGCGCTTCGGCGCGGAAGGCGAGCGGGTGCGGATGGAGCTGACCCGTGAGCAGCTCGAGGCTCTGCCCCGCTACGAAGCCGGGCAGGTCGCCAATTACGGCCGCCAGCAGGGCTGGGGCGAGGGCGTCCGCCTGCATCGCTGAGGCCGCTTGGCACGGGACGGCGCCCTGCGCCGCCCCGTGCCGCCGCATAGCCGGCACGGGCAGGGGCGCGGATCGCACCGCGCCATCCGGCGCCGTGCCGCAAGCGCCCTATCCGGCCACCTCCTGCCCCATGGCGGGCAGGGGGTCGTTGGCGTCTCGAAGGGTGAAGACCGCCATCTGGCTTGCGCCACCCAGCACCGTGTGCCGCCCCGCGATATCGTGGCGCACCACATCGTAGCCGTTGCGGGCGGCAACGCCGCCAACCCAGCGCCCGAACATCGCCCGGTCCCACTCGAAATGATGATCCGGGTGGCGGAAGCGGTGGCGCGGCACGCCGAGCAGCGCATTGAATTCCGCATTCGGGGTCGTGATCACGACAAGGCGCGGGCGCATGGTCCCGAAGACGGATCGCTCGATCGCCGAAAGATGCTCGGGCCGCACATGTTCGACGGTCTCGACCAGCAGGGCCGCGTCGAAATTCCGGAATGACAGCCCCACCTCGACCAGCGAGCCATGGATCAGATCGATCTGCGCACCGGTCTTGTGCGGGGCGGCATCCAGGCGGCCACGCAGGCGATCCAGGGCAGGGCGCGACAGGTCGATGCCGACGATCCGCCGGATCCGCGGCTCCTCCGCCAGGCGGGTCAGCAGATGGCCCTCGCCGCAGCCGAGATCGAGCACGCTCGTGGCGCCGCTCTGCATGACGGCGGCATGCACCGCATCGAGCCGCTGCTGATGGAACCAGGAAATCAAATGGCGGACTCCGGCACCCCGGCGCCCTTGCGCGTGGCGACGCCGGCCGGCGGCCGTTGTTCCAGTTCCTTGAGCCGCGAACCCATGGGGCGTTGAACCCGGATGTGGACCGGCCAGGGTGCCGGATGCCTGCGGAGACATGCGGCCTCCGGGGCCGGTTGGCCAGCCCGGCATGGGTGGTATTTGCGGGATTGATGCGGCGGATCGTCCGGACGCGGATGCCGGGACCGGCGCGGGAGTATGCCCCAGGCTCCGCGGCGGCCGGGATCGGGTCCCGGGCGCCGCGGAGTCCCGTCAGAACGGCCGGCTGAGGGTGAAGACCACGCGGTCGTCGCAGACCTTGGCGCCGCCGAAGCAATCGGCGCGCGGGTCGAGCGAGGTGAACACGGCGGAAAGCGTGCCGATGACGCCGCCGACAATCTCCCGCGACGCGAAGAGCGAGACATTGAGGTAGTCATCCGCGCCGAAGGCGCCCTCATTGCGACCGGCCCTGGCGAAGTTGCGCTCCACCCACTGGTAGCCGACGCGCCCGCCGATGGTGAAACCGAAATCCAGCGCCATGTCGAAGCCGCCCTCGAGATAGACGCCGAGGCCGGATTCGCCGGTGAAGTTGGGCGAGATGGCGGCGAGGCCGACGAACTTTACCGGCGCCACCTCATAGCTCGCGCGCAGTGCGAATTCGTAGAAGTTCAGCTCATAGCCGCCGGTCGGCGCGTCATAGCCGGGATAGGCATAGTAGGTGGCGCCGAGGTCCAGCTTCACGCCGGCCACTTCCATCCGGTAGCCGGCGTTCAGGTCGAGTTCCTGGCGCGCATTGGTGCCGGCGAAGGCGACATTGCTGAGGAAGGCGCCGACATAGAGGCCGCTGGTGTGTTCGACATCCAGTGTGAGCTGCGCGGCCGGCCGGTTCCGGGTCTGGCTCAGGCCGCGGAAGACGTAGTCCGAGGTAATGGCCGGCGTGGTTGCGATGGTCAGCCCGGCAGATTCGATGGTCTGTTGGGCCGAAACCGCACCCGGATTGCCCAATATGCCACAAATTAATGCAGAAATGGCCAAGGTAGATGATCGAATCATGTGCAATCCTCGGGATGCGATAGCGGCTGCGTTATTTCTAAGCAGTAACAGGCTGCGCGCCGCAAGGAAGCGTTTTGTCATGAAATTTGTATAATCTTTGGCGCTGCCGCCACGCGCCGCGCGCCGGGGGCGGCGGGCCGGACGCAAAAAACCCCGCCAGGACGTTGTCCTGGCGGGGCGATGCCCACCGCTTCCGATTGGTCGGAGTGAGAGGATTCGAACCTCCGGCCCCTGCGTCCCGAACACAGTGCTCTACCAGGCTGAGCTACACTCCGGCGGGTCGCGGTGAGGCGTGGCCTATAGCGAAGCCCCCGCCCTCCGGCAAGCGGGGGGCGGCGTGGCCGGCATGCGATTTCTGCCCTGGTTGGTGCCAGGCCCGTCGCGGCGCGCCTCGGCGCCGCCGCCGCCACGCGTTGGCGGATCGGGAACCCGCCCCACCCTGATCCGCCCACAGGGCTGCCATATGACTGAATGCGACATCCGGATGGCAGGCGCTTTCCTTCGACAAAGGCGGGCGTGACGCGACGAATCGCGCCTCCATACACCCCTCAACATGCAGTATCGTCAAATTTGACCTACCCATTTGTCCCATTGCGTCATCGACGTATACGTCGCAGGCTCATCGCCTCGTCCACCTCCGGAGACAGCGCCAATGGCTCATCGGAGCAACAGCACGCCGAGGCGCCTGGCGCCCGCGGCCAGCGGCGGCGCCCGTATCCGGTATTGCGAAGGAATGGCCATGTGTCCGTCGCGCCCATGACCCGGTGTGGCGACGTCGCTTGACGATGTTCTGGTCGGCCCTGGCCGCGATTGCGCTTCTGTCGGTGGGCGCCCTGGGGTGGGAGGCATGGCAATCGGCGCGGGAACGCCGGCGGATCGCGGCGCCCGGGATTCTCGTCGAGATCGGCGACGTGCGGCTGCATGCGGTGCTGCAGGGCCGCCGCCGCGGCGTCGACCAGCCGGTCCTGGTGTTCGATGGCGGCCTGACCAATGGCTGCCTGGCCTGGCCCGCGGTTGTCGCGGCGCTCGGGCCGGAATGGCTGACCCTGTCCTTCGACCGGGCCGGCCATTTGTGGAGCGACCGGGCCATCGGCGCGCGTGACATGGAGGCCAGCCTGGCGGATCAGCGCGCCTTGCTGGACGCGCTGCACCTGGCGCCGCCCTGGCTGCTGGTGGCGCATTCCTGTTCCGGCCACATCGCGCGGCTGCACGCGGCGCGGCATCCGGAAGATGTCGCGGGGCTGGTGCTGGTCGAGACGATCCCGGCCGACCTCGCCGGCGCCATCACGCAATCCAGCTTCGCCCGGTCCCTGTGGTGGAAGGTGCCGGCGGCGCGGCTGGGCCTGTGGCGGCTGCGGCGCCTGCAGCAGGGCCTGCCGCCGCGGCCGGGCCAGGTCACGCCGGAGACCATGCAGGCCGCCTGGACCCGGCTTTCGCAATCGCCCTGGGGGCTGGAGGCGACGCGTGCCGAACTCGCCTGCCTGGTGGCGGATACCGAGGCCGTCGATGCCGCGCCGCCGCCGCAGCAGCCCTGCATCGTGCTGGCCTCCACCCGGGGTGCCGTGGTGGTGCTGCGCGGCCTGAAGCCTGCGGTCGCCCATGAACTCGCCCTGCTGGCACAGCGCAAGCTGGCGGCCCGGCTGCCGGGCGCGGCGCTGCGCATCACCGCCGCCAGCGAGCATGAGATTCCCTGGCAGGCGCCGGAGGAGGTCGCGCAGGCGATCCGGGACCTGGCCGCGCAACTGCCACCCGGGCCGCCAACGGGCTGAACCCGACCGCGCAAATTCGCCGCGGCATGCTATGTAGGCAGCATGCTGCGCCGCACCGCCCTTCTGCTCGGCCTGAGCCTCGCGATTCCGCCCCTCGCCCCTGCCTCGGCGATGGAAAGTGCCGCCGTCCAGTCCGCCCGCGCCACCGCGACCCTGGTGGCGGATGTGGCGGCGGTGGCGCCGGGGCAGGATTTCCAGGCCGGGCTGCGGCTGCGGCTGGCGCCGGGGTGGCACAGCTACTGGAAGAATGCGGGCGATGCCGGCGCCGCGCCGGAGATCGAGCTCGCCCTGCCGGAGGGCGCCAGCGCCGGGCCGATCGCCTGGCCGGCGCCGGAGCGCATCCCCTACGGCCCCTTGGTGAATTACGGCTATACGGGTGAGGTGCTGCTGCCGCTGCGGGTCAGCCTGCCGGCCAGCCTGGCGCCCGGCGAGATGCTGACGCTGCGCGCGGAGGCCACCTGGCTGGTCTGCGCCGATGTCTGCATCCCGGAGGAGGGCAGCTTCACCCTGACCTTGCCGGTAGCGGATGCGGCCGTGCCGTCCCCCGTGACCACCCCGTTGTTCGAGGCCGCGGAGGCCAGCCGGCCACGCCCGCTGCCCTGGACCCTGCGCGCCGGTGGCGGTGCAGGGCGGGCCAGCCTGACCATGGACGGCACCGGCCTGACCAGCGCCGCGGTGCAGGACGCCTTCTTCTTCCCGGCCGAGCCAGGCGTGCTGGACAACACCGCGCCCCAGCCGATGCGGCTGCGCGACGGCAGCCTGACGCTCGGCCTGACCCTGCTGGCCGATGCCGCGCCCGCGGCGCTGGCCGGCACGCTGGTGCTGCGCGATGGCGGCGGCCAGCGCGCCGCCTTCGATATCTCAGCGGCGGTCACCGGCCCCGTGGAGCAACCGGCCGGAACCCTGCCGCTGTGGCACGCCCTGCTGCTGGCGCTGGCCGGCGGGCTGGTGCTGAACCTGATGCCCTGCGTCTTCCCGGTACTCGCCATGAAGGCCATGGCCCTGGCCCGCATGGGCGGCGCGGCGCACGGCGAGATCCGCCTGCATGCGGCGGCCTATACCGCCGGCGTGCTGGCCAGCTTTGCCGCGATCGGCGGGCTGCTGGTGGCGCTGCGCGCGGCGGGCGTGGCCGCCGGATGGGGCTTCCAGTTCACCGAACCCGCCTTCGTCGCCGCCATGGCCTGGCTGGTGCTGGCGGTGGGGCTGAACCTGTCGGGCGTCTTCACGCTCGGCCGTACGGTGGGCGCCGGGCAGGCGCTGGCCGGGCGGGGCGGCCCGCTCGGTGCCTTCGCCACCGGTGGGCTGGCCGTGCTGCTGGCGACGCCCTGCACGGCCCCCTTCATGGCCGCGGCCCTCGGCGCCGCGCTGGTGATGCCGCCGGCGGCGACCATGGCGGTGTTCCTGGCGCTCGGGCTGGGGCTGGCCGCGCCCTATGCGTTGCTCGGCGTGGTGCCGGGGCTGGCGCGGGCGCTGCCGCGGCCCGGCGCCTGGATGGAAAGGCTGCGCCAGGCGCTCGCCTTCCCGATGTATGCGACCGCCGCCTGGCTGATCTGGGTGCTGTCCCTGCAGGCGGGGCCGGATGGGGTGCTGTTCGGCCTGGCCGGCGCCGTGGTGCTGGCCGCCGGGCTGTGGGGTCTGGGCCTGGCGCAGCGCGCCGAGGGGCGCCTGCGGGTCACCGGCACCGCCGCGGCGGGCGTGGCCCTGCTGGTGGTGCTGGCGCTGCTGCCGCGCCTATCCGCCGCACCCGCCGTGGCCGCCGCCGCCGATGCCCAGGCCGAGCCCTGGTCCGCCGCCCGCGTGGCGGAACTTCGCGCGGCCGGACGGCCCGTCTTCGTCAATGCCACCGCCGCCTGGTGCATCACCTGCCAGGTGAATGAGCGCGTGGCGCTGCGGGCGGCCGGCGTGCGGGATGCCTTCGCGGCGCAGGGTGTGGCCTATCTCAAGGCCGACTGGACCCGCGGCGACCCGGCGATTTCCGCGCTGCTGCGCGACCAGGGGCGGGATGGGGTGCCGATGTACCTGTACTGGGCGCCCGGTGCGGCCGCGCCCCGCCTGCTGCCGCAGATCCTGACCGAGGATGTGGTGCTGGAGGCGCTGCGCGGCGCCTGACGCCGTCAACCGCCGGTTCATCGGCGGCGGCGCAGGATGGGCCATGCGGCTGATCCTGACCCTGCTGATCCTGCTTGCTGGCGTGACGCCGGCATGGGCGGAGGACCTGCCGGCCTGCACCGCGGCGCGGGAGGGCGCGGTGGCCTGCCTCGCCGGGCGGCTCTGCGCCTGCCGCTTCACCCGCGGCGGCACGATGACCGGGCGGCCGGACCGGCATGCCTGGGATTGCGGCATTCTGCGCCCGGCCTGCGGCACCGGAATTGTGCCGCCGGCCATGCCATCCGCGCCGATGCCGGACCTTCTGCTTCAGCCGCGGCTGCCGCCGGGTGCCAAGCCGGAACGCGGGCGCTGGTAAGGCGCAGGCCTCAGCGCCGGCCGCGCGGCGGCGCGGCGGGGGCGGAGGCGGGTGGCAGGTCTTCCTCCAGCACCGTCAGCATCACGGCGTAGGAGACCTCGCCCTCCTCATCGTCGCGATGCACCGTGCCGATTACCTCATCCTGCACCGCGACTTCCACCGAAAGCCCGGGGCGGGCAGGGGCCAGCAGGGTGATGCGGTCGGTGGCCAGCAGGCGGCGCAGATAGGCCTGCACGCGGGCGATATCGGATGGCTTCATCCGGGGGGAACTCCAGTCTCATACAAGCGGCCCCTATGCACCGACGGGCGGCGCAGGTCGAGGCCGGCAAGGCGTTTCAGGGGGCGCCGCCGGTCATCTTGGCGAAAACCTGGCGGTCCTTGTTGTCCTGCATCAGCATGGTGAAGCCGGTGATGCTGTCGAGGCCAAGGCCGATCGGCAGGCCCGTGTCAGGGTCTGGCTTGATGCTGCCATAGGCCGCGCCGGTCATCTTTTCCCACTTTCCGGCCGGTTTCTTCACCTCGACATGGACGACCGTGGTCTTGAGGATCAGGCGGACGATCGCCTCCTTCGGCGCGCGTGGCTTGGTCAGGCTCGGGTGGCCGGCCAGCATCTGCCAGCCATTGGCCAGCGCCCAGGCGGTCAGTTCTTCCTTGTCCATGGCTAGATCCTCCCCAGGCCGACGATGCGATGCGTATGGTCGCCCCGGCGGGCGCTGGCAACGCCGTGGTGCAAAATCGGCCAAGTGGGGCGGTGGCGGGGTTGCGGCG
>NZ_JAUYTS010000119.1 GCF_030695085.1 Falsiroseomonas sp.
GTCGGCTTGCGCCACTGAGGGTCCGTGCCAACTCAAGGGCCATGACCCATATCCGCCCCCCCGCCTCCGTCAACGCACCCGCCGCCGACCTGCCCGATTGGCTGGTCGGTGAATTGCGGTCCGACCATGCCGGGGAAACCGGCGCCGTGATGATCTATCGCGGCATCCTGGCATTCGCCCGCGACCCCGAAATCCGAGACTTCGCCCAGCGGCATGGCGCCACCGAACAGGGGCATCTGGACCTGCTGGAGGGGCTGCTGCCGGCCCGCCAGCGCAGCGTGCTGCTGCCGATCTGGCGCGTCGCCGGCTGGCTGACCGGGGCGCTGCCCGCGCTGGCTGGCAACCGCGCCATCTACGCCACCATCGATGCGGTGGAGACCTTCGTCGACCACCACTACCAGGCGCAGATCGACCGGCTGGACGCGGAGCGCATCTTCCCCGAGATCCGCGCCCTGCTGGCGCGTTGCCAGGAGGAGGAGGTGGAGCACCGGGACGAGGCGCGGGAGGCCGCCGATGCGCCGCCCGGCCTGCTGCTGCGCGGCTGGGCCTGGCTGGTGGGCAACGGCTCCGCCGCCGCGGTGCATGCGGCGCGGCGGATTTAGCCCTCGCAGATTTCGTGCTTTAGCCTGCCCCGGCTTGCGGGGGTTCGGGCGTGGATGATGCGTATGATGCGGTGGTGCTGGGCAGCGGCGCGGCGGGGCTGACCGCGGCACTCACCGCCGCCGTGTCCGGTCTGCGCGTGCTGGTGCTGGAAAAGTCCGACCGCATTGGCGGCACCAGCGCCATGTCCGGCGCCGGCACCTGGATACCCGCCAACCACCATGCGGAAGCCGCCGGAATCGCCGACAGCCCGGCGGAAGCACTGGAATACATCCGCGCCGCGGCGCCGGAAGGCTGGGCGGCGACGGAGGATGCGCTGTGGCAGCGCCTGGTCACGGCCTCGCCGGCCATGCTGCGCTTCGTCGAGGCGCATTCGCCGCTGCGTTTTCGGCTGACGCCGGAGGGCGACCCGCTGCGCAACCTGCCGGGCGCCAAGCCGCGCGGGCGCATGCTCTCGCCCCTGCCGCTCAGCCGCTGGCGGGCCGGGCGCTTCGCACTCCGCATCCGGCGGTCCACCATCCCGGAGATCTTCACCTATCACGAGGCGGTGGAGACGGATCTGTACCACCACCCCTACCGCACCGCGCTGAAGCTGTGGCCGAGGCTCGCCTGGCGACTGCTGGTGAACAGCCGCGGCAAGGGCACCGCGCTGATCACCGGGCTGCTGCGCGGCTGCCTGGATGCGGGCGTGCGGATCGAGCTTTCGGCGCGTGCCGTCGCGCTTCAGCAGGATGAGACGGGCGCGGTGGTGGGCGTGGTGGTGGAGCAGCGCGGCCGGCAGCGGACCATCCAGGCGCGGCGCGGCGTGGTGATCGCGACCGGCGGCTTCGAATGGGATGCGGCGCTGCGCGCGCAGCATTTCCCGGGGAAGGTGGACTACCTCGGCAGCCCGCCGGGCAATGCGGGCGATGGCCACCGCATGGCCCAGGCCGCCGGCGCGGCGCTGGCGCATATGGACCAGGCGACGCTGACCCCGGCGGTGCCGGTGCGGCATGAGGGCCAGCTGATGGCGCGCCCGGTGCCCTTCCACACCGAGCCCAACGCCATACTGGTGAACCGCCACGGCGTCCGCTTCGTGAACGAGCTGGTCTTCAACATCGGCGAGGCGATGGATGCGCGGGATGCAGCCGGCCAGCCCCTGCACCTGCCCTGCTGGGTGATCGCCGATGCGCGGCTGCTGCAGCGGCTGCCGCCGGCGCGCTGGGCGGCGAAGGATGATGCCGGCTGGCTGCATCGCGCGGCCAGCATTCCGGAACTTGCCCAGGCCATCGGCCTCGACCCCATCGCGCTGGAGGCAACGGTGGCGCGCTACAACGCCGCCTGCGCGGCGCAGAAGGATGCCGATTTCGGCCGCCCCTCCGCCGCCGATGCCGCGGCCAGCGGCGACAAGCGACGGCGTGGCGGGTTGGAAGCATTGGAGCGCGCGCCGTTTCTGGCGATGCCGTTCAACCGCTCCATCCTCGGCACCAAGGGCGGGCCGCGCACGAATGACCAGGCGGAGGTGCTGCGGCCGGATGGCAGCGTCATTGCCGGGCTGTTCGCGGCGGGGGCGTCGAGCGCCAATCCGCTCGGGACCCGCGGGGTTGGCACCGGCACCACCATCGGGCCCTACATGGCCTGGGGCCATGTGGCCGGCCTCCGGCTGGCACAGCGCAATGCGTAGGGGATGAAGGCGGACCGGCCCCGATCCGGGTGGTCCGCGATCAGCCCTTCTTGCGGATCAGCAACACCAGCACGCCATCCGCCGCCTCGGTGGCCGACAGCACCGCATGGCCCTGTTCGGTGGCGGTGCGGGGCACGTTCCGGCGTGGTTCGTCGCCGCGCAGCCGCAGCCGCAGGACTTGCCCCGGCTGCATGCGGTCAAGCGCCAGGCGGGTGCGCACGAAGGTCATCGGACAAGTCTCGTTCGTGATATCCAGCTCCCTATCGTGGGTCTGTTCTTCATCTGTGGTGGGATTCATCGGAACGCACCCATTTTGTTTGCCATTGATCGTTGCAATCAATCGATTTTAAGCAATATAGTCACGTCAACTAGCATGGCCCAGGGCATTGCGTCCGACCGCCATGAACGCGTCGGCCGTTCCAGGCCCGACAATGCAGGCGAGACCGGAATCATGGCTGAAACGACCTCCAATCCCGACATCCTGGGCCTGACCGCCGAGATCGTTTCGGCGCATGTGTCGAACAATTCCGTGGCCGTGGCCGATCTGCCGAACCTGATCCAGGAAGTCTACCGGACGCTGTCCTCCATGGGCCAGCCGGTGGTGGAGGTGGCGGAACGGCCGCAGCCGGCGGTGCCGGTGAAGAAATCGGTGACGCCTGAATTCCTGATCTGCCTGGAAGACGGCAAGAAGCTGAAGATGCTCAAGCGGCATCTGAAGACCTCGTTCAACCTGACGCCCGACCAGTACCGGGAACGCTGGGGCCTGCCGTCGGACTATCCGATGGTGGCGCCGAACTACACCAAGCACCGGTCCACGCTGGCCAAGCGCATCGGCCTGGGCACCAAGCCGCGCGGCCGCCCACCCGGCCGGGGCCGCGTCGCCGCAGCCGTGCGGGACGCCTGAAGCAGCCCGCCCGGCGGCCTGCCAGCCCTGCACATCCGCCGCGTTGTCCGGCCGGATTTCTGGCGGGTGGTCTGGCGGCGCGGTCGGGGCTATGGATAGCGCGCCGGCCCGAGCGGGCCGGATCGCCGGAGGGTGCCGCGCCTGAACATGCAGAGTTCCGACGCCCCGACACGCGCTGACGCCGAACGCCCCGATCCATCGCGGATCGAACGCCTCTGCGTCGAGCGCGGCCTGAAAATGACCGGCCAGCGCCGGTTGATCGCGCGCGTCCTGAGCGAAGCCGAGGACCACCCGGATGTGGAGGAACTCTACCGCCGCGCTGTCACCCTCGACGCCAAGATCTCGGTCGCCACGGTGTCTCGCACCGTCCGGCTGC
>NZ_JAUYTS010000096.1 GCF_030695085.1 Falsiroseomonas sp.
CGCGGCGCTGGCCGCACTCGCCGCCCTGCCGGTGCTGGCGCGCGGCAGCCCGCTGGATTGGGGCCTGGCCCTGCTGCCGTTGGCCGCGCTGCTGCCCTGGCCGCGCCGCTGAGACCAGATCCCGGTGATCGTGGCCGATCACCGCCTTGTAAGTCTCGCTCATCGGCGCCGGCGCCAGCATCCGCTGGCTTGGCTGCGCGCCACGTGGCGCGGCGCCCAGTCGGGCAACCCAGTCGGGCGCTCGGCTGGCTTCGCTGGCCGCAGATGTCCAATCGATGTGATCTGGTGTTCGCTCAGCCGAACAGGAAATCCTTCACCAGCTCGGCGCTGGCATCCGGGTCCGAGGCCGCGACGTGATAGCTGTCATTGTCCACCACCACGAGGCGGGAGCCGGCGATGCGCTCCTGCCAGGCCCGCACCTCCTCCACCGAACCGAGGCCGCTGCCCGTGGTGGTCACCACCAGCGTCGGCGCCCGGATGGCGCCAACCTCCGCCGTGACATCCACGCCCGGCACCATTTGCAGAAAGCCTTCCAGCGTGGACGCCGCCGTGCGGCCCATCATCTGCGTCCACCATTCCAGCGCCGCGGCGCTCATCCGCGTGCCCATCCGCCCGGCATTGGAGGCCGCGACCCAGGCCGGCACGCCCTCCGCCGCGATCTGCGCGCGCCAGCCGGGCGTGCGCCCGGCCAGGTTGGTGAGCGAGGCCGGGCCGCCGAGCACCGCCAGCTTGTCCACCAGCTCGGGATGCCGCGCCGCGACGGCCAGCGCGATGGTGCCGCCGATCTTGCCGCCCACCAGATGCACGCGCGCCACGCCCAGATGGCCGATCAGCGCCACCACATCGGCGACCAGCCGGTCGAAGCGCCAGGGGTGGTCGGCCGGCATCGGCGTCGACCCGCCATAGCCGCGCAGATCCAGCCGCACCACGCGGGCCTGTCGCGCCAAGGCGGGGACGAAGGCGCGAAACGCCTCCCCGCTCTCGGCCAGGCCGTGCAGCAGCAGCACGGTGGGCGCGGGCGCCCAGGGGTCGGTGAAGTCGTCCACCGTGTAGGCCAGCATCACGCCGGGCGAGACCTCGAAATGGGGCATGATGCGCGTCCTCAGATGCAGCGGGTGCCGCCGCCGTCGATGTCGATATTCGTGCCGGTGATGAAGCCGGCGCGGTCGGAACACAGGAACGCCACCAGGCCGGAGACCTCCTCCGCCGTGCCCAGCCGCCCCATGGCGACGGAGCCGATGGCGGCCGCGTTTTCCGCCGCGGGGTCGCGCCCGCTGCCGGCCGCACCCTGGGCCACCAGCGCATCCCAGCGCGGCGTCGCGATCGGGCCGGGGTTCACCCCCACCACCAGCACATTGTCCGGCGCGCAATCCTGCGCCAGCGCATGGGTGAAGCTGAGCAGCGAGGCATTGACGCTGGAGCCCACGATATAGGTGGCGCGCGGCTGGTGGCCGGAACGGCCGATGATGTTGATCACCCGCCCCCAGCGCCGTGCCCGCATCGGCGGCACCAGCAGCCGGGCGCAGCGCATATAGCCCATGAGTTTCAGATCGATCGATTTGCGCCAGGTGGCATCGTCGCTGTCGGCGATGCGGCCCATCGGCGTGGCGCCGGCATTGTTCACCAGGATGTCGATGGCCCCGAGCGCCGCCTGCGCCTGCGCCACCGCGGTGCCCAGCGCCGCCTCATCCACCAGATCGACCGCGATCGGCACGGTGCGGCTGCCGGTCTCGGCCGTGATGGCGGCGGCGGCCTCGGCCAGCCGGTCCGCGCCGCGCGCCAGCATCGCCACGGCCACGCCTTCGGCGGCCAATTCGCGGGCGATGGCGCGGCCGATGCCCATGGAGGCGCCGGTGACCAGCGCCGTCCTGCCCTTCAAGCCGAGTTCCATGGCCAGCGCCCCTTCCCCAATCCTGCCCCGCACAGGCCGCGCCCTGCCGCTGCTGTCAACCCGCAGGCGCCTTGCGCGTCCGCGCGACGCACCTCAGATGCGCCAGCAGATGCAGATCCTGAAAACCCTCCTGGTGCTGTTCGCGCTGTTCTTCCTGCTGCCGCTCGGCATCGCGGCCGCGATCTATCAATGGAGCGGAATCGGCCCCGGCTGGCAGATGGCCGACCGCAGCAGCGCCGGGCTGCTGCCACCGGCGGCCGAGAAGCCGGAGGCGGTGGTGCGGGTCTTCGCCGCCCCCACGGTGCGCTGGCGCGGCATCTTCGCGGTGCATAGCTGGGTGGTGATCAAGCCCGAGGGGGCGAATGCCTATACCCGCTACGACTATACCGCCTGGGGCGACCCGATCCGCGTCAACGGATTCGAGGCCGATGGCCGGTGGTTCGGCCGGGCGCCGCAGCTGGTCTTCGCGGCGGATGGGGCGGAAGCGGCGGCGATGATCCCGCGCATGCAGGCCGCCATCACGGATTACGCCTTCCGCCAGCGGGGCGACTACCGGGTCTGGCCCGGCCCCAACTCCAACACCTTCGTCGCCGCCGTGCTGGATTCGGTGCCAGGGGTGCAGGTGGCACTGCCGCCGAATGCCATCGGCAAGGACTTCCCGCATGATGGCCGCTGGCTGCGCTGGACCGGCTCCGGCACCGGCATCCGGCTGACGCTGGGCGGCTATGCCGGGCTGACCCTGGGCTGGGTGGAGGGGGTGGAGGTGAACATCCTCGGCGCCGTCGCCGGGCTGGATCTGCGCCGGCCGGCGTTGAAACTGCCCGGCCTGGGCCGGCTGGGGCTGGACCCGGCGCCGGGTGTCGCCGCGGCGCAACCGTAAGGCGATCGTTCCAGGTAATTTGAAGCAGCGACGAACGAACTGCGCCCACTTGCGTTGTCATCATGATGCTTACGCGGCCGGTGCATGATGCCGGCCAAGGGGCAGGAAGCTCGACTCAACTTCCCAAGGAAGGAAACGATAATGCGCCTAGTGGCAACAATCGCCATGCTGGGCCTGCTGGCGGCCCCGGCCGCCCTCGCCCAGGGGCAGCGCGGACCCGACCAGGAGCCCAGCGTCACGGATCATGTGCAGACCGTGCGCGACCTGGCCGCTGTCTGCGACCCGGCAGTGCGCGGCGTGCGCCGGCTGGAGGCGATCGCCTATTGCCAGGGTTTCCTGACCGGTGCCGCGCAATACCATGCGCTGCTCTACCCGGTGGGTGGCCCGGCGCGGCCGCTGTTCTGCGTGCCGAGCCCCGGCCCTTCCATCGCGCAGACCGGCCTCGGCTTCGCGGGCTGGGCGCGGGCCAATCCGCGCTTCGCCAATGAGCCGGCGCTGGATGGCTTCCTGCGCTACGCCCAGGCGGAATTCCCCTGTGCGACGACGGCGTCCAATCGGGCGCGCCCGACCCGCCCGACCCGCTGAGCGAAAGGAGACCCATCATGCGCGCCTTGCGCCTCGTTCTTCCCCTGGTCGCCGCACTTGGCCTTTCGGCCTGCGCTGACATGAATCCAACCCAGCAGCGCGTCGCGACCGGCGCGCTCGGTGGCGGCGCCGTTGGCGGCGTCCTCGGCTCCTTCAGCGGCAATGCCGGTCTCGGTGCGTTGCTGGGTGCCGGCGTCGGTGGGGCCGGTGGCTTCCTGTACGACCAGTCGCAGCCCCGCTACGACGACCGCCGCGCACCGCCGCGCGACAACCGCCGCTACCGGCGCTGAGCCTTGCCACCCTCCCGGACGGCGGGCTACCGCCGCCCGGGATGGTGGAATTCCGCATGAAGGCCCTGGCCTTCGGGATGCTTTTTCTGGCCGCACCCGCCCTGGCCGCACCCGCCCTGGCCCAGCCGGCGCCGGGCGCCCTGCAGGCGCCGCTTCGTCCGGCCTGCATCTCCTCCCCCTTCGGCGAGCGCGACGAGGCCGGGCCGCGCGCCTCCCGCCACCATCGCGGCATCGATATCCCCGCCCCGGCGGGCGCCTGGGTGGTGGCCGCCGCCGCCGGCGAGGTGGTTGCCGTGCGCCGGCGGGGCGCTGCGGGGCTCGAGGTGGAGTTGCGCCATGCAGGCGGCTTCGCCACCCGCTACGCCCATCTCGGCAGCATCGCCCCCGCCTTGGCTTCCGGCCGCCGCCGGGTGGCGCAGGGGGAAAGGCTGGGCCGCATCGGGCGCAGCGGCATCACCTATGGCACGCATCTGCATTTCGAGGTGGTGGTGGGCGGCACGCCGGTGGACCCGGCGGCGTTCCTGGCGCTGCCGCGCTGCGGGTGATCCGGCCGCGGAACCATTCGCCATGCCCAGGCGAAGCCCAGCCATCATGGGGTGGGCACGACGATGGAACTCCGCGAGATGGGCTATTTCCTGGCAGCGAGCCAGACCCTGCACTTCACCCGCGCCGCCGCGCTCTGCGGCGTGACGCAGCCCACCCTCACCCGCGTCATCCAGAAGCTTGAGCGGGAACTCGGTGCACCGCTGTTTGCACGCGAGCGTGGCACGACGCATCTGACCGCACTCGGCCGCATGGTTCAGCCGCGGATCGAGGATATCGTCGCCCGCAGCCGGTCAGTCCGCAAACAGGCCTCGCTGCATCTGCGACTCCAGGGCTCCGATCTGAGGCTCGGCGTGATGTGCTCGCTCGGGCCGCAACGCTTCGGTGCGCTGCTCGGGCGGTTCCGCGCGGCGGAGCGTGGCGTTGATATCAGCCTTGCGGACGCGACGCCCGACCGCTTGGCAGAATTACTGCTGCAAGGCGATCTCGACGCCGCGCTGATGGTGCAGCCGGAGGCCTACCACGAGCGGCTGAAACCGGAGCCGCTCTACGTCGAGCGCTTCCTGGTGGCCTGCGCACCCGGCCACCCCTTTGCCGCGCGCCGGTCCATCACGATGCGGGACATGGATGGCCAGTCCTATCTGTCCCGCATCAATTGCGAACATCGCGACGTGCTGCGGGAGCATCTGTCCACGGCCGGCGCCAGGCTCGCCAGCGCCTGCCGCAGCGAGCGGGAGGATTGGATCCAGTGCCTGGTGGCGGCCGGCATGGGCGTGTGCTTCCTGCCGGAATTCAGCGCCGTGCAGTCGGGCCTGGTGCTGCGCCCGGTGGAGGATGCGCCCATTGCGCGGCAGGTCTGCCTGGTGACCGTGGCCGGCCGCCGCTGGTCCGGCACGCTTCGTCGAGGCGCTGCGCCGCACGCGCTTCGCAGCCCCCGTTGTAAACGACCAGCCGCATGCGCCGCGGGCATTGTTTCGATAGGGACGGCGCATGAAGGCTGCGCGACCGGACCGGCTTCCTGAACTCTGCGCCTGGGCGCCGGCCCTCGCCGCGCCAGCAACGGAGACGCAGATCATGACCATGAGCCGCATGAGCATCCTGGCCGCAGCCCTTCTGCTGACGGCCCCCGCCGCGATGGCACAGAGCTACCCCCGGGTCACCGGAACGGGCGAGAACATGATGGTCGATTACGGCCCGATGGGTCAGGGCACGCTGGTCGGCGGCGGCCGGGTGATGGTCAGCGACCCCACCGGCATGGATGTCCGGATCGTGCATTTCGACGCGATGTTCGCCCAGACGCCGCGGCCCGGCTACGTGCCGCTGACCATCGGAGCCGGTGAATCGCAGGAGACCGTCTATGTGCCTGCCGCCATGGTCGAGATGATGCGGCGGGCCCGCAGCGGCCAGCGTTGAGGCATCGCGCGGCCGGCCTCCCCCTCCGGGTGGGATGGCCGGTCGTGCCCCATCAGGCGAAGTGTCCCGGGCTGTTCAGACCCGGTGAAGAGATCGCCCGCTATCGGTACCCCTGGCCCGGCGTTCCGCCCCGGACGACTTCCAGCTATGCTGCGCTGCGGCAAATCATGAGGACCGACGATGAGCGATCGAAAAATCTGGGTGGTCTGGGGTGGCGTCTTCACCGACACCAACTTCACGGCGCTGGAGCCAGGGACGGAGGAACTGCACGGCCCCTACCATGACGAGGCGACCGCCAACCGCGCCTGGCAGGACCATATGCGCCGCAAGGTGGATATCGCGACGCACCGGCTGTTCGTGATGTTGGCGCAGCCGACCAAGGTCGCCTGACCTTAGGCTGCTACGGCACGCGCCGGCGTCGCCCGAAGGCGGCGCGCAGCCCGGCCACCTGCTGCGCCAGGAAACCGCCGGAGACGATCGCCTCATCCGCCCCCGGCACGCCGGTGGCGGGGTAGTGGCGCCGGTTCCAGTCGGCCGTTCCAAACATCCAGTCCCACACCGGCAGCAGCACGCCGTAATTCACCCCCTGCACATCGGTGGCCTGTTCGCCATGATGGGCCCGGTGGAAGCGCGGCGAGACCAGCAGGCGCTCGCCCACCCGCCCGAAGCTGAGCCGCGCATTGGCGTGGGAGAGCGATTCGACGATACGGGTGACCAGAACGATGACCGGGAACTGCGCCGGCGGCACGCCGATGGCCAGCGCCAGCACGCCGAGCCAGACCGCCGCGATCACGTCATCCAGCAGGTGGTTCCGGTCATCGGTCCAGAAGGTCATCTGCTTCTGGGCGTGGTGCACGGCGTGCAGTTCCCACCACCACGGAATGGCGTGCTGCAGCCGGTGGCGCCAATACTCGCCGAAATCCAGCACCACGATATAGACCGCCAGCGCCACCAGCGGCGCCTCCCGCAGCGCCGGGAACAGCGATTCCAGCGTCGGCGGCACCGCGCCGAAATCCACGATGGTGCCGTGTAGCCAGACCTGGATCGGCCTGAACAGCACGAAGACCGCCAGCGGCAGGATGCCGAGGCGGATCAGCAGCGTGTAGAGAATATCCGTATGCACCGGGCCCTGGTCGTCCCAGCGTTCCACCGGCCGCCATTTCTCGAGTGTGCCGCACAGCACGATGCAGACGAAGATCTGCACCAGGCCGAGCAGGGCGAAGCCGAGCCAGTCGAAGGCCTCCTCCTCCCACGCCATCAGGCCCAGATCATACAGCGCCGGAATCAGCCAGGCCTCATGGATGCTGGCGCGGATGGAATCGAGGAATTCGATCATTCGGGCACCTTGCCTCCCTCGGCCAGGAAGCGTTCGAAGGCGGCGAGTGTCGCGTCGCTCACATGATGCTCGATGCCCTCGGCGTCCGATTCCGCGATATCGGCCGGCACGCCGATCGCGGCGAGGAAGGCGACCACGGTCTGGTGCCGGGCACGGACGCGGCGGGCCAGTTCATGCCCGGCCTCGGTCAGGAAGACGCCGCGATAGGGCTTGGAATGCGCCAATCCATCGCGCTTCAGCCGGCCGATGGTCTTGATGGCGGTGGCGTGGGTGACGCCGAGGCGGCGGGCGATATCGGTCGGCCGTGCCTCCGCATCGCGTTCCAGCAGGTCGGCGATGATCTCGACATAGTCCTCCGCCAGGGCGGCGGCGCGGGCGGTGCGGGCGGAGGCGTGGCGCGCGGCCTCATCGGCTCCTTCCGGCCCGTTTTCGGGCAGGTCGGGCGGATCAGGCTCCGCGCTGGTATCGGCCATGGTCATGGCGCGACGCTAGCACCGCGGCGGCCCGGTGCCAATTTGTGGCACAGGCTTCACATTATGTCGGGACCACCCGCCGCCGCCGCAACAACCCGTGGCGCGGGGAGGCCGCCAGCGCGAGGAGGAAAATCGCCGTCAGCGCCAGCACGATGGACCCGGCGGTGGAGGCATCCAGCATGAAGCTCACCTGGATGCCGACCACGGTCGCAGTGCAGGCGCTGGCCACCGCCACCCAGACCATGCGGCCGAAACGGTCCGCCATAAGGACGCCGATGGCGCCCGGCGTGATCAGCAGCGCCACCACCAAGATGACGCCGACCGCCTGGACGCCCGCCACGATGCTGGCCGCCAGCACCGTCAGCAGCAGCAGCCGCAGCCGCCCGACATGCAGGCCGACGATGCGCGCCTGCCCCGGGTCGAAGCAGAACAGCACCAGGTCCCGCCCGCGGACCGCCAGGATCAGCAGCGCGGCGCTGGCGATGCCGAGCGTGGTCCAGAAATCCGCCGCCTCGATGCCCAGGATGCTGCCGAACAGCACATGGGAGAGATGCACGTTGGAGCGCACCTGCGACAGCAGGATGAGGCCGACGGCGAACATGCCGCTGAACACCACCCCCATCGCCGCATCCTCCTTGACGCGGGAAGTGGCGCGGATGGCGCCGGAGGCGATGGCGCAGGTCAGCCCCGCGACGAAGGCGCCGATCGCCAGCGGGATGCCGATCAGCCAGGCGATCACCACGCCGGGCAGGATGGCGTGGCTGACCGCATCCCCCATCAGCGACCAGCCCTTCAGCACCACGAAGCAGGACAGGATGGCAGACAGCGCCGCCACCATCAGACCGACGGCCAGCGCCTGGTACATGAAGCCGTGCTGCCAGGGCTGCAGCAGCGCCTCGATCATGGCACCGGCTCCGCCACCGCATGGGCCGCGGCCCGGCGGCTGGCACGGATGCCGTGCTTCGGCGCGAAGACCAGTACCACCACGAAGATCGCCGCCTGCAAGGCCACGATGCTGCCGCCGGTCGAGCCATCCAGGAAATAGCTGGCATAGGCGCCGATCAGCCCGGTGGCGGCACCGATGAAGGTGGCGATCGCCGCCATCCGCCCGAAGCGATCCGCCAGCAGATAGGCGGTGGCCCCGGGTGTCACCAGCATGCCGATCACCAGGATGGCGCCCACCGCCTGCAACCCCGCCACCGCGGTCGCGGCCAGCAGCATCAGCAACAGCACGCGCATATGCGAGGGATTGCCGCCGGCCGCGACGAGCTGAACCGGGTCGAACAGCGACAGCATCAGGTCGCGCCCCCAGATGCCCAGCACCAGCGCAACCACCACGGCGATGATCGCCATCTGGATGATGTCGGCATCCGCGATGCCCAGCACATTGCCGAAGATGATCGTCTGCAACCGCACATTCGACGGGAACAGCGACAGCAGGAACAGGCCGAGGCCGAAGAACCCGGTGAAGACCACGCCGATCACCGCATCCTCCCGGATCGGGGTGCGGCCGCGCAGCCCGGCCATGGCAAGTGCCGCCAGCATGCCGGAGGCGAAGGCACCGATGGCGAAGGGAATGCCGCCGAGCCAGGCCAGCACCACACCGGGCACGATGGCATGGCTCAGCGCATCGCCCATCAGCGACCAGCCCTTCAGCACCACATAGCAGGACAGCAGCCCTGCGACGGCACCGACCAGGGCGGAGATGCCCATGGCGCGCAGCATGTAGTCGTATTCGAAGGGGATCAGGAGCTCGGTCACGATGCCTACAGATCCTGCGTCAGCCGGCCGAGCACCCGGCCATCGGGGGCCATCACCAGCGGCCGTTCGTCATCCGACAGCACCACGACATGCCCGGCCTCCAGCGGCGCATGCGCCTTGGCCTGCTCGGGCAGGCTGTGCTGGCGCAGCGCACCGCCGAAGGCGCGCAGCAGGTTGGGGCCGGTGAAGACCTCCGGCGTAGGGCCGGCGGCCAGCACCGTGCGGTTCACCAGCACCACATGGTCGCAGAAGGTGGGCACGGAGCCGAGGTTGTGGGTGGAGACCAGGATGATCCGCCCCTCCTCCCGCAGCTGTTTCAGCAGATCGACGATCGCATCCTCCGTCGTCACATCGACGCCGGTGAAGGGCTCGTCCAGCAGCAGCAATTCGCCGCCCTGCGCCAGGGCGCGGGCCAGGAACACGCGCTTGCGCTGGCCGCCCGAAAGCTCGCCGATCTGCCGCTCCGCGAGATCGGCCATGCCGACGCGGGCCAGCGCGGCATCCACCGCCTGATGGTCCGCCGTGCGCGGCAGGCGAAGGATGTTCATGTGGCCGTAGCGGCCCATCATCACCACGTCGCGGACGCCGACGGGGAAGGACCAATCCACCTCCTCCGCCTGCGGCACATAGGCGACCAGGTTGCGCTTCAGCGCCGCCTGCACCTTCTCCCCGCCGATTCGCACCTGCCCGGCGGAGGGCCGCACCAGGCCCATAATGGCCTTGAACAGCGTGGATTTGCCGCTGCCATTCACCCCCACCAGCCCGCAGACTGTGCCCGGGGCCAGGGTGAAGCTGGCATCGCGCAGCGCCAGGTGGCCGTTCGGATAGGCCACCGAGACACCTTCCACGGACAGGCCGGCCCGGGTGCCGATCGGGTGCGCCAGCGCGCCGTCCATCAGCGGTTTGCCTGATTGCCGAAGAAGCCGCGCAGGATGATGTCCGCATTGGCCTCCAGCAGCTTGAGGTAGGTCGGCGCCGGGCCATCCTCCGCCGTCAGGCTGTCCACGAACAGCGCGCCGCCGAAGCGGGCGCCGGCCTCCCGCGCCACCTGGCGCATCGGGCGGTCATTCACCGTGCTTTCGCAGAACACCGCCGGCACGCGGGTGCGGCGCACCGTGTCGATCATCGCGCGGATCTGCCGCGGCGTGCCCTCATCCTCGGAGTTGATCGGCCAGAGATA
>NZ_JAUYTS010000135.1 GCF_030695085.1 Falsiroseomonas sp.
GCCGCCTCTCACGCTACGGCAGCGAGATCATGAGCCGCCGCGGCTTCGAGGAGGCGGCGAGCTGGATGGACTGGGCGCGCAAGCCCATCACCACCGGCCCCTACATGGTGGCGGAGTATCGCCCGGACGTGTCGCTGACGCTGGTGGCGCATGACGCCTATTGGGGCGGCCGCCCGCCGCTGCGCCAGATCCGCTTCGTCGAGGTGCCGGAGGTGTCCTCCCGCATCAACGGCCTGCTCTCCGGCGAATATCAATTCGCCTGCGACCTGCCGCCGGACCAGATCCCGGGCATCGAGAGCAACGCGAACTTCGAAGTGCAGGGCGGCACCATCCTCAACCATCGCCTGATCTGCTTCGACAAGAATTTTCCTGCCCTGCGCGATGCGCGCGTTCGCCAGGCCATCACGCATTCCATGGACCGGCAGGCGATCGTGGACAGCCTGTGGGCCGGCCGCACGGAAGTGCCGAAGGGTCTGCAATGGCCCTACTACGACCAGATGTTCCACGCCGACTGGTCCGTGCCCGCCTATGACCCGGCGCTGGCGCGCCGCCTGCTGCGCGAGGCCAACTACCGCGGCGAGCCGATCCCGTACCGCCTGCTGAACAACTACTACACCAACCAGAACGCCACCGCGCAGGTGCTGGTCGAGATGTGGCGCCAGGTCGGGCTGAACGTGCAGATCGAGATGAAGGAGAACTGGTCGCAGATCCTGGAGCGCAGCCCGACGCGCGCGATCCGCGACTGGTCGAACAGTGCCCCCTTCAACGACCCCGTCTCCTCCATCGTCAACCAGCACGGCCCGAACGGCCAGCAGCAGCAGGTTGGCGAATGGACGAACGAGGAGATGAACCGCCTGTCCGTCGAGCTGGAAACCAGCACGGATCGCCCGCGCCGCCGCGCCATCTTCCGCCGCATGCTGGAGATCACGGAGCGCGAAGACCCCGCCTACACGGTGATCCACCAGAACGCGACCTTCACGGCCAAGCGCCGCGACATCCGCTGGAAAGCCAGCCCCGCCTTCGCGATGGATTTCCGCGCCACCAACTGGGGGGCCTGATCCATGCTCAGCCGCCGCACCCTGCTCGCCGCCGCGCCGCTCGGTGTGGCGGCGGCCACCCTGCCGCGCTTCGCCATTGCCCAGGCGGATCAGCGGCCCGTCATCACCATCGCAGTGCAGAAGATCACCAATAACGGCACGCTGGATATCATCCGCGAGGCCAGCAATGTCGGCACGCGCTGGTACAACCTGTACAAGGAACCGCTGATCGACACGGACTGGACCGGCAATCTCACGCTGCGTCCGGGCCTCGCCAGCGCCTGGCGCCGCATCGATGACCGCACGGTCGAGATCGAGCTGCGCGACGATGTGCGCTTCCATGACGGCACGAAGCTGACGGCGGAACACGTCGCCTTCACCTTCAGCGCGGAACGCATGTTTGGCCGCGAAGGCCTCGCCGGGCCTGGCGCCCCGCCGCCGGAGGTTGCCGCCGGCGCGCGCGGGACTTTCCCGGGCTTCGAGAAGGTCGAGATCCTCGGCCCGCACCGGCTGCGCTGGGTGAACCGCACCGGTGACGTGACGCTGGAAGGCCGGCTGTCGCACCGCGCCGGCAGCATCGTGCCCGGCGAGGCCTTCGCGCGTGCCGGCGGCTGGAGCCCCTTCTTCCAAATGCCGGTCGGCACCGGCCCGTATCGCGTGGCCGAATGGCGCATCGACAGCCGCCTGGTGCTGGAATCCTTCGACGAATACTGGGGCGGCCGCCCGCCGATCCGCCAGATCCGTTTCCTGGAAGTGCCGGAGCTGTCCTCCCGCATCAACGGCATGTTCGCCGGCGAATACGACTTCGCCTGCGACATCACGCCCGACCAGATCTCCACCATCGAGCGCGATCCGCGCTTTGAGGTGGTGGGCGGCGTCATCATGAACCACCGCGTCACGCATTTCGACACGACGCATCCCGCGCTGGAGAATCCGCTGGTGCGCCGCGCCATGACGCATGCGGTGGACCGCAAAGCGATCGTGGACAGCCTGTGGGCCGGCCGCACGGAAGTGCCGAACGGCCTGCAATTCCCCTTCTTCGAGGCGATGACCGCTCCGGATTGGTCCGTGCCGCGCTTCGACGTGGCGGAAGCCCGCCGCCTGCTGCGCGAGGCGAATTATCGCGGCGACCCTATCCCGTACCGCATGCTCAACAACTACTACACCAACCAGAATTCCACCGGTCAGGTGATGATGGAGATGTGGCGCGCGGCCGGCCTGAACGTGGAAATGCAGATGGTGGAGAATTGGGGCCAGGTGCAGGCCGCCGGTCCCGGCCGCGGCATGTTCGAGCACTCCGTCACGGCCTTCTTCAACGACCCCGTCTCCTTCATCCCCACCACCTATGGTCCGCGCGGCTCGCTCAGCCGCAACGGCATGTGGAAGAATGCGGAGTTCATGGCACTGGTCCCGCAGCTTGAGTCCGGCACGGACCGCACGCGCCGCGCCGCCATCTTCGCGCGCATGCTGCAGATCATGGAGCGTGAGGATCCGGTGGTGAACGTCATCCACCAGACCGCGAACTTCACCGCGAAGCGCCGCAACATCACCTGGCGCCCGGCGAAATCCTTCGTGATGGATTTCCGCCGCCAGAATTGGGGGGCCTGAGCCATGAAGATCTCCCGTCGCTCTGCCCTGAAACTCGGCGCCGCCAGCCTGGCCCTGCCTGCGCCGGCCATCGCCCAGACCGATGGGCGCCGCACCATCACGGTCGCGGTGCAGAACATCAGCACCTCCAACACGCTGGAGATGCTGCGCGAGCAATCCAATGTCGGCACCCGCATCTTCCGCAACTATGTGGAGCCACTGATCGATACCGACTGGGTCGGCGACATGTCCCTGCAGCCCGGCCTGGCCACGCACTGGGAGCGTGTCGATGACCGCACCGTGGAATTCACGCTGCGCGAGGGCGTGCGCTTCCACAATGGCGATGCCTTCACCGCCGAGGACGTTGCCTTTTCCTTTGGGCCGGACCGCATGTGGGGCGGTGGCGTGCGCGAGGTGCCCACGGCCGTGGTGCAAGGCGCGCGTCGCATCTTCCCGGGCTTCGAGCGGATCGAGGTTCTCGGGCCACACCGCCTGCGCGTGGTGAACAATGTGCCGGACATCGTGCTTGAGGGCCGCATGGCACGCACCGCCGCGGTCATCGCCAATCGCCACGCCTTCATGGCGGCAACGTCCTGGATGGATTGGGCGCGCCGGCCCATCGGCACCGGTCCCTACAGCATCGCGGAATACCGGCCGGACCAGATGCTGACCCTGGACGCCTTCGACCAGCATTGGCAGGGCCGCCCACCGATCCGCCGGCTGCGCTTCGCCGAAGTGCCGGAAGTGGCGAGCCGCGTGAACATGCTGGTCTCCGGCGAGGCCGAATTTGCCTCGGACATCCCGCCCGATCAGATCGAGCGCATCGCCGCAGATCCGCGTTTCGAGGTCGCAGGCGGGCCGATCAACAACACCCGTTACCTGGTCTTCAACAAGAGCCATCCGGTGCTGGCCAACCCGCTGATCCGCCGGGCGATGAGCCACAGCATCGACCGCGAGGCGATCGTCGCCGCGCTGTGGGGCGGGCGCACCACGGTGCCGCGCGGTCTGCAATGGGAATTCTACGCGGACATGTACCTCGCCGATATCGAGGTACCGAAATTCGACCCGGCCGAGGCGCGCCGCCTGCTGCGGGAGGCGGGCTATCGCGGCGAGGCGATCCCCTATCGCTGCCTGAACAACTACTACACCAACCAGACCGCGACCGCGCAGATCAACGTCGAAGGCTGGCGCGCCATCGGCCTGAATGTCGAATTGCAGATGGTGGAGAATTGGGGCCAGATCCAGGCCGGCGACAAGACCAGCCGCGGCGTGCATGACTGGTCCGCCTCCGCCGTGGTGAACGATCCCTCGATCCAGATGTCAGGCACCTGGGGCCGCGCCGGTGCGCCCTGGCTGCGCGAGCAATATCGCAACGAGGAATTCGGCGACCTGGCCGATGAGCTGGAAACCAGCATGGACCGCCCGCGCCGCCGCATCGTCTGGCGCCGCATGCTCGAGATCATCGAGCGCGAGGACCCGGGCTACGTCGTCCTGCACCGCAACGCCAACTTCACCGCCAAGCGCCGCGACATCGCCTGGCGCGCCTCGCAGTCCTTCGTGATGGACTTCCGCGGCAGCAATTGGGGAGCCTGAGCATGATCCACCTCTCTCGCCGCGCGATCCTCGCGGCGCCGACGCTGCTGGCGATGCCAGCGATCGCGCAGAGCGATGACCGGCCGACGCTGACCATCGCAGTTCAGAAGCTGTCCAACTCGAACACCTTCGAGCCGCCGCGCGAACAATCCAATGTCGGCTTCCGCATCCATGGCCTCTACGCGGAACAGTTGATCGGCACGAACTGGCTCGGCAATGCCGAACTGGTTCCGGGCCTGGCGACCGAATGGCGCCGACCGGATGCCGCGACGCTGGAACTCACGCTGCGTCAGGGTGTGCGCTTCCACGACGGGCGGGAGATGACGGCCGAGGATGTCGCCTTCTCCTTCGCCGAGCGGCTGTTCGGCACGCAGGGCGCGACCGGCGCGGGCCAATCGACCGTGCTGGCCGGCACCGCGACGAAGGAGCCGCCCTCCGAGGTTGTCGCCGTCAGCCGCCGCACCTATCCGGGGCTCGACCGGATCGAGATCGTCGATCGCCACACGGTGCGCTTCATCAACCGCACGCCGGATGTGACGCTGGAAGGCCGCATCGCGCAGAGCGTGGGTGCCATCCTGTCGCGTGAGGCTTTCGCCGCCGCGCCGAGCTGGCTGGAATGGGGCCGCGCGCCCATCGGCACCGGCCCCTACCGCATCGCCGAATTCCGCCCCGACACATCACTGGTGATGGAGGCGCATGACGACTACTGGGGTGGCCGCCCGCCCGCGCGGCGGCTGCGCTTCGTCGAGGTGCCGGAGGTTTCCGGCCGGGTGAACGGCCTGTTCTCCGGCGAGTACGACTTCGCCTGCGACATCCCGCCCGACCAGATCGGCGTGGTGGAGCGCAATGCGCGCTTCGAAGTGCTGGGCAGCCCGATCAACAACATCCGCAAGCTGTCTTTCGACAAGACCAACCCAGTGCTGGCCGATGCGCGGGTTCGCCGCGCCATGACGCATGCGATTGACCGGCGTGTGGCGGTGGATGCGCTCTGGGCCGGACGCACCGCGATCCCGCGCGGCATGCAGTTGGAGAGCTATGGCCCGATGTATCTGGCGGATTGGGAAAACCCCCGCTTCGATCCGGCCGAGGCGCGGCGCCTGCTGCGGGAGGCGAACTACCAGGGCCAGCCCATCACCTATCGCCTGCTGAACAACTACTACATCAACCAGGTCTCCAATGCGCAGATCATGATCGAGATGTGGCGCGCGGTCGGCATCAACGTGCAGATCGCGATGCAGGAGAATTTTGCCCAGGTCACCGCCCGCACGCCGGGCCGCGGCGTGCGCGACTGGTCCAACACCTCCATCTTCGGCGATCCGGTCGCCGGCATCCTGCGCAGCTTCGGCCCGCGCACGGAGGCCGAGCGCACCGGCGAGTGGTCGAACGAGGAATTCAACCGCACCTCCGCGGCGCTGGAGACCGAGACGGATATCGCGCGCCGGCGCGATCATTTCCGCCGCCTGCTGACCATCGTGGAACGCGAGGACCCCGGCTACATCGTGCTGCACCAGGCCGCCGCCTTCACGGCGAAGCGCAAGGATATCGGCTGGCGTGCCGCGAATGGCTGGGCGATGAACTTCGGTCCCGGCAACCTGCGGGTGGGTGCATGACCGCCCCGCTCGTCTCGCTCAAGGGGCTGCGCGTCGCCTTTGACGAACAGCTTGCATTGCGCGGCATCGACCTTGATGTGGCGCCGGGCGAATCCGTGGGTCTCGTTGGCGAGTCGGGCTGCGGCAAGTCGGTGACCTGGCTCGCCGCGCTGGGCCTGCTGCCGGGCCGTGCCACCGTCTCCGGCAGCGTAAAGCTGGATGGGCAGGAATTGCTGCACGCCCGGCCCAATGTGCTGGACCGCGTGCGCGGCGGCCGCATCGCGATGATCTTCCAGGACCCGGCCAGCAGCCTCAATCCGGTGCACCGCATCGGCAAGCAGATCATCGAGGCGCTGCGCCTGCATCGCGGCATGGATGGCCCGCAGGCGCGCGCCGAGGCGAAGCGCCTGCTGGACCAGGTCGGCATCCCGGACGCCGCCCGGCGCCTCGACGCCTGGCCGCATGAACTCTCCGGCGGGCAGAACCAACGCGTGATGATCGCGATCGCCCTGGCCGGCCGCCCCGAATTGCTGGTGGCGGATGAGCCGACCACGGCGCTGGATGTGACGATCCAGGCGCAGATCCTGACGTTGCTGCAGGAACTGCGGAAGGACACTGGCATGGCGCTGGTGCTGATCTCGCATGATCTCGGCGTGGTCGCCGATAGCTGTGAGCGCGTCTGCGTCATGTATGCCGGGCGCATCGTCGAACAGGCGCCGAGCGCACGGTTGTTCGAGGCGCCGGCGCATCCCTACACCCGCGGCCTGCTCGGCGCACTGCCGCCGCTGCATGGCCCGCGCCGCAAGCTGTCAGCGATTCCGGGTGGCGTGCCGGAGCCCTGGGCGATGCCACCCGGCTGCGCCTTCGCGCCGCGCTGTTCGATGCATGTCTCCGCCTGCGACGCCGCGGTGCCGGAGCAGGTCGGGCTGGGTCGCGGCCATCGCGCTTCCTGTATCCGCGCCACACTTACCGTCACCCAGGACCAGGCGGCCTACGCATGAGAAGCGGCGGAGAATTGCTGCTCGCCGAAGACATCACGCGGCGCTATGCGATGCGGCGCGGCGTGTTCGGCAAGTCGGTGGAAGTGCGCGCCGTGGACGGCGTTTCCCTGAAGCTGGAGCGCGGCCGCACGCTGGGGCTGGTGGGTGAATCCGGCTGCGGCAAATCCACCACCGGCCGCCTCGTGCTCGGGCTGGAGAAGCCCGACAATGGTTATGTGGAATTCGAGGGCAAGGCGATGCCCACGCCGAACACCGAGGCCTGGCGGAAGTCGCGCGCGCACATGCAGATGGTGTTCCAGGATCCGCTGGGTGCGCTGGACCGTCGCCTGCCAATCGGCACGCAGGTGATGGAGCCGCTGGAGATCCACAAGATCGGCACGCCGGCCGAGCGCACCGAACGGACGGCGGAGCTGCTGCGCGGCGTCGGGCTGCGGCCGGACCAGGCGGCGCGCTATCCGCATGAGCTGTCGGGCGGCCAGCGCCAGCGTGCCGTGCTGGCACGCGCGCTGGCGACAAACCCTGCCCTGCTGGTCTGCGACGAACCGATCAGCGCGCTGGATGTCTCGATCCAGGCGCAGGTGATGAACCTGCTGGTGGATCTGCAATCCAGCCTCGGCCTCGGCATCCTGTTCATCAGCCACGATCTGCGCGCGGTGCGGCAGGTCAGCCACCGCGTGGCGGTGATGTATCTCGGCCGCATCGTCGAGGAAGGCGAGCCGGATGAGGTGCTGCACGATCCAGCGCATCCCTACGCGCAGGCGCTGGTCTCGGCCATTCCGCATCCTGGCAAGGTCGGGCGCGGCATCGTGCTGCAGGGGGACCCGCCCAATCCGGCGGACCGCCCTTCCGGCTGCGCCTTCCACCCGCGCTGCGCCTTCGCCACCGGCCTGTGTGCGCGCGAAACCCCCGTGCTGAAGCCGCGCAGCGGCGATGGCCGCATGGTGGCCTGCCATGTCGCGCAGGGCGAGGTTGCGCCCGGCAATGGCTTACTGAAGGAAGCCGCCTGAGATGATCCGATTCCTTGGCAGCCGCCTGCTGCGCGCCGCCATCACCATTATCATGGTGGTGACCTTCGCCTTCATCGTGCTGCGCCTGTCCGGTGACCCGGCGCAGATCATCATGGGTGCCGATGCGCCGCCCGAGGCGGTGGATGCCTTCCGCACCGCCTGGGGCCTCGATCAGCCCTTGCTGCTGCAATATTTCCACTATTTCGGCGCCATCCTCCAGGGCGACCTGGGGCGGTCCATGCGTGACGGGCGCGATGCCATCGTGCTGGTGGCGGAGCGGATTCCGGCAACCCTGGCGCTGACCATTCCGGCCCTGGTCATCAAGCTCGGCCTCGGCATTCCGGCCGGCATCACGGCGGCGCTGTACCGCAATTCCTTCATCGACCGCGCGGTGATGCTGCTGGCGGTGGCGGGCTTCACGGTGCCGTCCTTCGTGCTCGGCCTGCTGCTGGTGCTGGTCTTTGCCGTGCAGCTCGGCTGGCTGCCCTCCGGCGGGCAGGAAAGCTGGCGGCATGCGATCCTGCCCATCATCACCATGGGCGTCGGCGGCGCCGCGGTGCTGGCGCGCTTCACCCGCAGCGCCATGCTGGAGGTACTGGGCCAGCCCTATATCCGCACCGCCTCCGCCAAGGGCGTGCCGTGGCGCCGGGTGGTCTGGGGCCATGCGCTGCCGAATGCCGCCATCCCCACCGTCACCATCATCGGCTTCATGGTGGGCAGCCTGATCGCCGGCGCCGTGGTGGTCGAAAGCGTGTTCTCCTGGCCCGGCGTGGGCCGGCTGCTGGTGGTGGCCGTGGCGAACCGGGACCTCGCGGTGGTGCAGTGCATCCTGCTGCTGGTGGCGGCCACCATGGTCACCGCCAATCTGGTGGTGGATCTGCTGTACGGGCTGCTGGACCCGCGGCTTCGCAACCAACCCAAGCGCGCAGCGGGAGTGGCCTGACCATGTCCGACATCACCGCCCCCGTCACCCTGGCCACCGCGCCGCCCCGCCGCGCGCGGGCGCTGCCGCCGCCGATGGTCATCTTCGGCCTGTTCTGGCTGGTTCTGATGCTCGGCATCGCGCTGCTGGCCGATATCATCAGCCCCTACGCCTATACCGCGCTCGACCTCCGCAACCGGCTGTCGCCGCCGATCTTCATGGGCGGCACCTGGCTGCATCCGCTGGGGACGGATGAGCTGGGCCGGGATGTGATGGCCCGCCTGATCTATTCGATCCGGATGAGCCTGCTGATCGCCTTCGGCGCCACCATCATCGGCGCCGTCATCGGCACCACGTTGGGCTTCCTGGCGGCGCATTTCCGCGGCGTGGTGGAACAGGTGGTGCTGGCGCTGGTCGACTTCTCCGCCAGCCTGCCCTTCCTGATCCTGGCGCTGTCGGTGCTGGCCTTCTTCGGCAATTCGATGGTGCTGTTCATCTGCCTGCTCGGCTTCCATGCCTGGGAACGCTACGCCCGCATCGCGCGCGGCCTGGCGATCTCGGCCAGCGGCCAGGGCTATGCGGCGGCGGTGCGGCAATTGGGTGCCTCGCCCTGGCGCATCTATGGCCGGCACGTGCTGCCGAACATCGCCTCGACGCTCATCGTGTCCATGACGCTCGCCTTCCCCGAGATCATCCTGCTGGAATCGGGGCTGTCCTTCCTCGGCCTCGGCGTGCAGCCGCCGGCGACCTCGCTGGGTTCGATGGTGGGCTATGGGCGGGAGTATCTGACGCGGGCGCCGTGGATCCTGCTGGCGCCGGCCTTCACCATCATCCTGACCACGCTCTCCGTGTCCCTGATCGGCGACTGGCTGCGCGACAAGATGGACCCGACGCTGCGGTGAGCCTCGCTACGGGGCGTGCTGCCAGGCCGCCCCATCCAGCAGCCGGTCGATATGCAGCCGCGCTTCCGCCAGCAATTGCGGCAGGCCGCGCGGCACGCGGTTGCGCAGCACGGTGGCCCCGCCGCGCCGCGGCAGCACGATCCGCAGGCGCCAGCCCGGGCCGTGCGGTACGGAGTGGATACGGTGGCCTCGGTAGATGGTGGTGCGTACCGCCATGAAACCTCGACAACGTCCCTGCTTGTCCGCAGCTTCCACCGCGCGGCGCCGGGGGGTCAATGAGAAATTGGAGAGAGTGACCGCATGCCACGTTTTGTCCTGATCGCCCTCGATGGCCTGCGCCCGGACATGGTCTCGCCGGAGGCCACGCCGAACCTGGCGGCGCTCGCCGCTGCCGGCACGCGCTTCGCCAATGCGCGCAGCGTCTTCCCCAGCGAGACGCGGGTGGCGACCCCCTCCCTCATCACCGGCTGCCGACCGGGCGGGCATGGCATGGTGGCGAATACGCTGTTCGATGCCGCCGTGGCGCCGGACCGGCTGCTGCGGACCAAGCTGGTGGAGGACGTGCTGGCCATGGCGCGGGGTGCCGAGAGCCCGCTGGAACGACCGAGCCTGGGGGAACGCCTGGCCGGGGCCGGGCGCAGCTTTGCCCTGGTCAGCGCCGGCACCGGGGGTGCGGCGCGGCTGCTGCACCCGGCGGCGGACCGCCTCGGCAGTTTTCGCTGGAATGTCGAGGATACGGATGGTGCGACCGCCGCGCTGGTCCGCGCCGAGATCGGCGCCACGCCGCCGCATGCCGTGCCCAATCTCGGCCGCATCGCCCATGCCGGGCGGGTGCTGCTGGAGCATGTGCTGCCGAAGCTGCGGCCGGATGTGGCGCTGCTCTGGCTGTCGGAGCCGGATATCGCCTTCCACTATGCCGGGCTGCGCTCGGCGGAGGCGCAGGCCGGGCTGCGCGCCTCGGATGCGGTGGTGGGCCAGGTGATGGCGTGGCGGGATGCCCAGCCGGATGCGGCGGAGATCGGCATCATCGTGCTGTCCGACCATGGCCATGTCACCGGCCGGGGCAAGCTGTCCCTCGCCGCCGAACTGCGTCGCGCCGGCTTTCGTGCGGGCACCGGCATGGCGCCGGATGTGGATGTGGTGGTGGCGCCGGCCGCCGCGCCGGGACTGTGGTTCCGCGATGCCGCGCTGGCGCCGCAGGTGGCGGAATTCCTGGCGACGCAGGCCTGGGCCGGGCCGCTGCTGGCGCGCGACCCCGCCATCCTGCCGGCCGGCCAGGCCATGGCGCTTTCCGTGCTCGGCAGCGGCCACCGCCGCAGCGCTGACCTTGTTGCCACCTTCGCCGGCAGTGCGGAGGCCGATGAATGGGGCCTGCCCGGCCACGCCCCCTTCGATGCGCCGGATGTGCCGGAAGGCGGCGGCATGCATGGCGGGTTGCACCGGGCGGAGCTGGCGACGGTGCTGGTGATGCAGGGCGGCCCCTTCCGCCGCGGCGCGGTGGTGCAGGCGCCGGCCGATTTGACCGACATTGCGCCGACCGTGCTGCACCTGCTGGGCCTCGGCACCGCGGGCTGCGAGGGCCGCCCGATGCACGCCGCATGGGACGCGGCGCAGGACGCCGTCCCCATCCCGGAGCTGGTCGACATGCCGCGCGGCTTCGTGCTGGACGCCATGCGCGCGGAACCGGGCGGCCGGCTGTACCCGACGGGCATGCGGCGGCGGTAGAACCCGGCGCGGGCGGCTTGCGGGAGGGGTAGGCCCCTACCGCAACCCGTCCGTCACCGCCGCTCGCCGTGTCACCACCATCTGCCAGGCCGCGACCACGCCGAGCGAGACGAAGGCAATGGCGAAGCGCCCGGCATCCGGGATCGCATGCAGGAAGGCGACCGCCAGCCCCAGCGCGCCCAGCACCAGGCGCAGCGGCACATTCATCGGCGCCATCAGGAAGCCGGCATAGGCCGAGGTGAACAGCACCAGCGCGCCGGCCATGATGCCGATGGAGCCGATGATCTGCACCAGCCCGCCACGCATCATGATCCCGGGGTCATAGATGAAGGCGAAGCCCACCGCGAAACCCGCGATGGCATAGCGGGAGGAATGCAGCGCCGTCATCAGCGGGCTGGCCTTGGCGATCGCCGCCGCGGCGAAGGCGGCCGCGGCCACCGGTGGCGTGGTATCCGCCAGCACCGCGAAATAAAAGACGAACATGTGCGCCTGCAGCATGTCCACATTCAGATAGGCGCCCAGTTCCAGCACCTGCGGCACGCCGATGGCGGCCGCGATGATGTAGCTCGGCGTGGTGGGTATCCCCATGCCGAGGATCAGCACCGTGATCGCCAGCAGCAGCAGCAACATGGCCAGGTCGCCGCCGGCGACTTCCTTGATGATGCCGCCGAAGGCCACCACCATGCCCGTGGCGGTCAGCGCCGAGACTACGATGCCGGCCCCGGCGATGGTTACCGCCAGCGGCGCCATGGTCAGCCCGGCGCGGGCGAGGCTGTCCAGGATCTGCATCGGCGTCATCCGCGTGCGCCGCCGCAGGAAGGCCACGCCCACCATGGACATGGTGGCGCTGAAGGCGGCGAAGTTGCCGGACCAGCGTTCCGTCATCAGCCAGACCAGCACGCCGATCGGGATCACGAGATGCGCGTCGGCCAGCACCTCGCGCCAGGCCGGGATCTCGGCTGCCGGCACCGGTTGCAGGCCGAGCTTCTTGGCCTCGAAATGCACGGCCGACAGGATGGCGAAGTAATACACCACCGCCCCGGCGGCGGCGGCGACCAGGCTGTTGCCGTTGGGAATTTTGGTGAACTCGGCCATGACGAAGGCGGCCGCCCCCATCACCGGTGGCATCAGCGCGCCGCCGACGCTC
>NZ_JAUYTS010000143.1 GCF_030695085.1 Falsiroseomonas sp.
GACCTGCTGACTTTCCGCGCGTTGCGGCCGGTGCTGCGGCGCGCGGCGCCGGGGCGGGCGTGGTCGGTGCCGGCGTCTGGGCGGCGGCCAGCATCACCCCCGCCGCCGGGCTCTCCTGCGCCGGGCGTTCCGGCACGAACAGGTTGGGCGAGCCGGCGAAGGCGACGGCCTGCGGCAGGCGGCGGACCATGTCCGGCAGCCGGGTGAATTGCTGCGGCTGCATCTGCTCCAGCGGCAGATGGCGCTGTGCCACTTCGCGCAGCCGCCCCGGCTCGTTCAGCAGCGCCCATTCGGCGCGCAGGATGGAGGTGCGGTCGCGCGCCACCTCGATCTGCCGCCAGACCTCGCGCAATTCTCGGTCCTGCGTCGCGACCTGGTGCTTCACCTGGTACAGCCAGGCGCCGGCACCGGCGAAGGCACAGAAGCAGAGGATCGTGAAGGGCCGGATCATGGCGTGATTCCCTGGCTCATCGGCAGGCGGCGTTGCAGGCCCCGCAGGCGGGCGGATCGGGCGCGCGGATTGGCGTGCGTCTCCGCACCCCCGGGCCGCAACGCGCGGAAAGTCAGCAGGTCGAAATCAGGCGCCGGCGGCGGCAGCAGCGCGGCAGGGTCGTGGCGGGAGGCGGTGCCGGCGCGCCCCGCGGCGCCGACCATCGCGCGCTTCACGAGGCGGTCCTCCAGCGAGTGGAAGGACACCACCACCAGCCGCCCACCCGGCGCCAGCAGCGCCTGCGCCGCGGCGAGGCCGCGCTCGATCTCACCGAGTTCGTCATTCACCGCAATCCGCAGCGCCTGGAAGGACCGCGTCGCGCCATCGATGCCGGAGGGGTCGCGCGGCACTGCGCCGCGCACGATGTCCGCCAGCCGCGCCGTGGTCGTGATCGGCGCCACGGCCCGTTCGCGCAGGATGGCGCGGGCGACACGGCGCGCATGCCGTTCCTCGCCGAGGTCGGACAGGATGGTGACCAGCTCGCGCTCGGCCATGTTGTTCACGAGATCCGCGGCCGTCGCGCCCTCCCGCCCCATCCGCATGTCGAGCGGCCCGTCATGGCGGAAGGAGAATCCGCGCTCGGCCTGGTCGATCTGGAAGGAGGACACGCCGAGGTCCATCACCACGCCGTCCAGCGCATGCACGCCGCGCGCCGCCAGGCTGTCCAGCATGTCGCCAAAGCAGGTCTGCACCAGGTGCAACCGTCCCGGATACTTCGCTGCCAGTTCTGCGCCGCGGGCAATGGCATCCGGGTCCCGGTCCAATGCCCACAATGTACAATCCGCCGCCGCCAGGATGGCAGCCGCGTAGCCACCCCCGCCAAAGGTGGCATCAAGATAGATGGCGCCATCGCGCGGCTGCAGTACGGCCAGAACTTCCTCCAGCATGACGGGGAGATGCGTGCTCATGGCACGGCTTTCGGAGTCGTGTTGAGGCCTGTTGCAGCAACGGTAAGGCGCAATTCGCGCGCGCGCTGCTTCGACTCCGCCACATGCGCCCGGCCGGCCGCCTCATCCCAGATCTCGAAACGATTTCCCTTGCCGAGGAAGACCACCTGGTCGCCCAGCGCGAGCTCCGCGATCATCTCCTGCGGCAGCACCAGCCGGCCCTCACCGTCCAGCTTCAGCATCTCGCTGCCGGCGATGAGGGTGGTTTCCAGCAATTCGCGCTCCTCGGAGAAATGCGGCAGGGTCTCGATGCTATCGACGATCTGCTGGAAAACCGGGCGCGAACGCGCTTCGATGCAGGGATGGGTGTGGGCGATACGAAAGACCAGCTGGTTGGTGGCGGCAGCCTCCAGCTCTGCGCGGAAGGGCGCGGGCACGGAAATGCGGCCCTTGCGGTCCAGCTTTCCTGTATGCGTGCCCACGAATTGGGTCATCGCGCGATGCTGCTGCCCCCTGCCGATGAAATCCCCGCTCAGCGGTCGGCGAGGCCCCCCGACCTCGCCGACTCGCCCGACCATCCCCTGGAAGCCCGAGATGCCCCCCCGAGCAGGGCCCCGCATGGGATAACCAGGGAATATCCGGGATTTTCCGGGCAAGCAAGCTAATTCCCGGCGTCGGACCACTCTGTCCACAGCTAAAATCGCGCATTAACAGTTGATTAGCGTCACGTTCTGCCAGAAACACAGAGAAAACTGCGCGTGATGAGCGCGAAGGCCATGTATTCGCGCTTTGTTCTTGTCCCGGTGCTGGTCCGGCAGGGATGGGCGGGAAAAGTGGCGCCGGATGGCCTGTAAGCCGGGTTCTGTCCATGCCTTGCGGCACTGGACGACCATTCCTCTGGAGCCTGCGTCGCCGCAGGCTTCTCGCGGCCAACCCGGGCGACGGGGCGAGAATGCCCCTGCGTCCATCCGCCCCGAAGGACGAATCACGCCGGCCGCCCCTATTCGGCCTTGCTCCCGGTGGGGTTTGCCGTGCCTCCCACGTTGCCGTGGGAGCGGTGCGCTCTTACCGCACCCTTTCACCCTTACCGCGGGACGAACCCTTGCGGGCGCGTGCCGAGGCGGTTTGCTTTCTGTGGCACTTTCCCTGGGGTTTGACCCCCGCCGGTCGTTGACCGGCACCGTATTCCCGTGGAGCCCGGACTTTCCTCCAGCGGGAATTTGCATCCCCGCCAGCGGTCGCCCAGCCACCCGACGCCGCGCATGACATCGCCCGTGCGCGTCGCGCGGTCAATCGGCGATCCGCCGCATGGCCGCGCGCGGCGCGGGCGTTTGCCTGCCGGCGGGCGCACCAAATGCGCTTGCGAACGCTTCTCAATTGCGGTAGTGCTCGGCCCACGCAACGTCCAAGAGGCATCTCAGCAATGCGCCGCCGCCATCTGCTCTCGCTGCTCCCCATCTTCGGCCTCGCCGTCACGGCCCCTGCCGCGCTGACTTCCGCGGCCCTGGCGCAGGGGCAGGAGCTGAACCTTTATTCTTCCCGCCACTACGACACGGACCGGGAACTGTACGACACCTTCACCCGCGAGACCGGCATCCGCGTGCGGCTGATCGAGGGCGATGCGGACCAGTTGATCCAGCGCATCCGGACCGAAGGCGCGAACAGCCCCGCCGATGTGCTGATCACGGTGGACGCCGCCCGCCTGGCGCGTGCCAAGGAGGCCGGAATTCTCCAGCCGATCCGGAGCCAGGTGCTGGACAGCCGCATCCCGGCCAATCTGCGCGATGCGGAGGGCTTCTGGTTCGGTGTCTCCAAGCGCGCCCGCGTCATCATGTATGACCGCGAGGCCGGCCGGCCCGAGGGCCTGAACCGCTTCGAGGATCTGGCCGATCCGCGCTTCCGCGGGCAGATCTGCGTCCGGTCTTCCTCACACCCCTACAACACGTCGCTGACCGGGTCCGTGCTGGCCGCCAATGGGCCGGAGGCGACAGAGGCCTGGGCGCGTGGCGTTGCCGCCAACATGGCGCGTCCGCCGCAGGGCGGTGACCGCGACCAGTTCCGTGCCATCCCCTCCGGCCAGTGCAAGCTGGCGATCTCCAACACCTACTATCTCGGCAACATGATGACCTCGCAGCGCGCCGAGGACCGCGCGATGGCGGAGCGGATCGGTGTGATCTTCCCGAACCAGGGCGAGGGTGACCGCGGCGCGCATGTGAACATCTCCGGCGCCGGCGTGGTCCGCACCGCGCCGAACGCCGCCGCCGCGCAGCGTTTCATCGAATACCTGACCAGCCCGCGGGCGCAGGAGATCTTCGCCGTCGGCAACATGGAATACCCGGTGGTGGCCGATGCCCCGGTGCACCCGGTGCTGGCCGCCTTCGGCGAATTCCGCGAGGACCAGCTCAACGCCGGCACCTATGGCGCCAATGCGGCCGAGGCGCTGCGGATCATGCAGCGCGCCGGCTGGCGCTGAACGCGGCACAAGCTGGGCGGGCGACATTCCCGCCCAATGACTTCCTTTCAGTTGCGAAACTCAGGCTGCGAAAAGGGCGGGCTGCATGTATATCTGCATCTGCAATGCGCTGACGGACAAGCAGATCGCCGCCGCCCTGGCGTCGGGTGCCGACCGTCCGCATGATGTCTATGCGGCTTGTGGCTGCCGCGCCCAGTGCGGTGGCTGCACGGGGACCATCCTTTCGATGGTCCGCGCGGGGTGCGGCGGCGGCGGGAAGTAACCCCCAGATCCGCGTCCCGGCCGGGTCACCGGTCAGAAGGATGCGGATGTGCGCGACGCCAAGGTCATCGAATACCTCAATCTGCAGCTCACCAACGAGCTGACCGCGATCAACCAGTATTTCCTGCATTCCCGGACGCTGCGGCACTGGGGCGTGACCAAGCTGGCACGCAAGGAATACGAGGAATCGATCGAGGAGATGAAGCACGCCGACTGGCTGATCGAGCGTATCCTGTTCCTCGGCGGCCTGCCAAATGTGCAGCGGCTGAACCAGGTGCTGGTCGGCCAGAACGTGCAGGAAATCCTCGAATGCGACCTGAAGCTTGAGGAGAAGGCGCTGGTCGATCTGCGCGACGGCATCGCCCATTCGGAAAGCGTGCGCGACTATGTCTCGCGCGACCTGATGCTCAAGATCCTGGCGAATGAGGAGGAGCACGAGGATTTCCTCGACCGCCAGTTCGACCTGATCCGCCAGATCGGCATCGAGCGTTACATCCTGCTGAACAGCGACGCGGCGCCCGACCAGGACTGATCCGGCCCGCTCCCCCCGGCGCCGGCGCGCCAGGCCTGCGGCGAGACGCCCACCACCTGCCGGAACATGGCGGTGAAGGCCGCCGGGGCGCCGTAGCCGAGGTCGAGGGCCACCGCCGTCACCCGCTCCCCCGCCGCCAGCCGGGGCAACGCCGCCTGCAGGCAGGCGCGGCGCTGCCAGGCGCGAAAACTCAGCCCGGTCTCCGCCCGGAACATCCGGGTGAAGCCGCGCCGGCTGAGGCCGAGTTCGCGGCACCAGGCCGCGATATCCTCGCCGATATCGGGTGCGGCGCAGAAGCGACGACAGGCCTCCGCGAGGCGCGGTTCGGCCGGCGCCGGTACGCTGAAGGGCAGGGTGGGCGCGCGCACCAATTCCTCCACCAGCAAGGCCACGAGGTAGCCGGCGCGGCCCTCCGCCTCATATTCCGGCGGCAGGTCGATGGCCGCGATCAGCAAGTGCCGCAGCAGCGGTGCCACGCCGCGAACCTCGCAGATGGCCGGCAGGCGCGCCGCCGCTGCGCCCTCCAGATACACGCTGCGGGTCGAGACCGCGCCGAGCATCCGGATCGAATGCGCGATGCCGCCCGGAATCCAGACACCGGCCTGGGGCGGCACCACCCAGCCGCCGGCCTCCGTCACCACCATCATGGTGCCGCGCTCCGCATGCAGGAACTGGCCGCGGCGGTGCGAATGGGTCGGGTGCCAATGGCCCGCGGGATAGTCGTTGCCGACGGCGATCAGCGGTCGCGGCGTCGCCTCGTATTCCTGCGCCCGCGCCCGCCGCACCATGCCCGCCTCCGATCATCTCTGGCCTGCATGCGAAAGCGGGCCGCCTTCTTCCCGGTAGGATGGCAGCGCCACTGCCACAAGCCGGAACGCGCCGCATGAACCCCGCCGACATCGCCTTTCTCGCCAGCGCCGCCTTCTTCACCTCCGCGCTGACGGCGGTGGTGGGCGCGGGCGGCGGGACGGCGCTGATCGCCATCATGCTGCAGGTGATGCCGCCGGTTGCCGCCATTCCGGTGCATGGCGCGGTGCAGCTTGCCTCCAACATCTGGCGCGTGATCCTGCTGCGGGACAAGCTGGTCTGGCCGATCATCTGGCGCTTCGCGCTGCTGATGCCGGCCGGCGTCGCGCTCGGCCTGTGGCTGTTCCAGGGGCTGCCGACGGCGGCGGTGCAGATGCTGATCGGGTTCTTCGTGCTGCTGTCGCTGTTCACCCGGCAGATGAAGCGTTTCCACGACCGGGACCTTCCGCTCTGGGCCTTTGTGCCCGTCGGCTTCGTGACGGGGGCGCTCAACATGGTGGTCGGCGTCATCGCGCCGATCCTGGGTGTGCTGGTGATCCGGCGCGACCTGTCGAAGGAACAGGTGGTGGGCACGCTCGGCGTGTTCGGCGTGGTGGGCAATCTGCTGAAGGTGGCGGGCTTCACGCTGGTGGGCTTCAGCTTTGCCGAATACGGCACCACCATCCTGTGGATGATCCCCGCCGCGCTGGTCGGCACCACGGTGGGGCAGGTGGCGCTGAGCCGCATGGAGGAACGCCATTTCCTGCCGATCTTCCGGCTGGTGCTGGTGGCGCTGGCGCTGAAGCTGATCGTCTGGGATGGGCTGGCGCGGCTGCTTTAGGTCAATGCCCGGGCGATCGCCTCGGCTTCCTCCGCCGTGCTGCCCTGGCCCGGGTTGCGGCCGGCGCGGTGATACCAGTAGCCGGCATTGGCGTCATCGCCCTCCACCCGGTGCAACCAGCCATGCACCCAGGCGGCGTCCGCGCCCGGATCGGCCTGGGCGATCTCATGCGCCGCCTGCCAATCGCCATCCAGGGCCAGGCGGATCGCGCGCAGCAATGGCTCGTTCGTCGTCATCCCCGCCGCATCCCCCGCACCAGCGCCGCCACCGGCAGCAGCCCGACCAGCACGATGAGCAGCGCGGCGGTGGACGCCTCCGCCAGCCGCTCATCGGAGGCCAGATTGTGCACGCGCACCGCCAGCGTGTCGAAATCGAAGGGTCGCACGATCAGCGTGGCGGGCAATTCCTTCATCGTATCGACGAAAACCAGCACGCCCGCCGTCAGCAGCGCGCCGCGCGCCAGCGGCAATTCCACCGCGCGCACCGCCTGGCCCGGCGTGCGGCCGAGCACGCGGGCGGCGCCGAACAGGCTGGGCCGGATACGCGCCAGGCCGGATTCCACCGCCGACAGCGCCACGCCCAGGAAGCGCACCAGATAGGCGAAGATCAGCGCCGCGATGCTGCCTGACAGCAGCAGCCCGGTGGAGACGCCAAAGCGCGCCCGCATCCAGGCATCCAGCGCATTGTCGAAGATGGCGAACGGCACCAGCGCGCCCACCGCGATGACGGAGCCCGGCAGCGCATAGCCCAGCGCCGCCACCCGGTTGGCCGAGGCGCGCAGGCGGGAAGGATGCAGCCGCTGCCCCCAGGCCAGCAGCGCCGCCAGCGCCACCGCCAGCACCGCGGTGATGCTGGCCAGCGTCACGGAATTCAGCGCGAAGGGCACGGTGCGGCGCGGGTCCAGCGGATCGCCCGCCTCCAGCATCAGGCTGAACAGCACCGCGCCGGGAATCAGGAAGCCGAGGCAGACGGGCAGGGCGCAGGCCAGGATCGCCGCCACTTCCTTCCAGCCGCGCAGCACCACCGGCCGCAGCGGCGGGCTGCGCGTGGTGGTCGGGTGGAAACGCCGCCCGCCGCGGGAGGCGCGTTCCAGCAGCAGCAGCATGGCGACCAGCCCCATCAGCGCGGCGGCCAGTTGCGCCGCCGCCGGCCGATCGCCCAGGCCGAACCAGGTGTCGTAGATGCCGGTGGTGACGGTTCGGACGGCGAAATGCTGCACCGTGCCGAAATCCGCCAGCGTCTCCATCAGCACCAGCGCCACGCCGCCGGCCAGCGCCGGGCGGGCCATCGGCAGCGCCACATGCAGGAAGGTGCGCGGCAGGCCGTGGCCGAGCGTCCGGCTCGCCTCCAGCAGGCAGACGCTCTGCTGCAGGAAGGCGTTGCGGCACAGCAGGTACACGTAAGGGTACAGCACGGCGGCCAGCATCAAGGCCGCGCCGGGCAGGCTGCGAATCTCGGGGAACCAATACTCACCCCAGCGCAGGCCCGTGACCTCCCGCAGCATGGTCTGCACCGGGCCTGCCACATCCAGCAGCCAGACATAGGCATAGCCGCAGACATAGGCGGGCATCGCCAGCGGCAGCAGCAGGGCAATCTCGATCACGCCGCGGCCGCGAAAGGCGCAGCTGGCCACCAGCCAGGCGGTCACCGCGCCCATCGCCGCGGCAAGGGCGCCCACCAGCACCGCCAGCAGCACGGAATTGACCAGCAGATCCGGCAGCAGGGTCTGCACGATATGCGCTTGGTCGTCGCCGAGCGGTGCCACGGCGGTGACCAGAACGGCCACCAGCGGCGCCGCGATCAGCCCGGCGGCCAGCAGCGAGGCCCACGCCCAGGCGGGCGCGAGCCGCCGGCTGCGCGGCGGGCCGGGGCGCTGGCGCTCCGCCGGAAAACCTTCGAGGGAAAGCTTCTCGCTCAGCCCTTCGGCTCCGCCAGTTGGGCCTTCGGCTCCGCGAGCTGGGCGGCGGTGACGCGCTTCACCTCCAGCCGGTCATCGAGGCGGGTGTACCAGCCAGCGCCATGCATGCGGCCGACGAGGCCAAGGGCCGGGCTGTCGATGTAGCATTTGAGCGGGTCCATCACCGCGGCGTCGCGGACATGCATGGCGCGGACCTGGCCGAGCACCAGGCTATGCGCACCGATCGGGATGGTCTGGAACAGCGTGCATTCCAGCGCCACCGGGCTGTCTGCCAGCCGCGGCGGGGCGACCTTGGTCGAGGGCAAGGTCGCCAGGCCCGCCTGCGCCACCTCATCCACCCCGGCCTCGAAATCCGCCGCGGTGATGTTCATGGCGGCGAGCGTGGCTTCGGTGACCAGACAGATGGTGAATTCGCCGGTCGCGGCGATGTTCGCCATGGTGTCCTTCACCGCGCCGCTCGGCCGGTTGCCGACGCCGAGAGCGATGATGGGGGGGTCGGAGCCAAAGACATTGAAAAAGGAGTAGGGCGCCGCGTTCAGCCGGCCTGCCGCATCCTGTGTCACCACCCAGGCAATCGGCCGGGGCACCACGGTGGAGGTGAGCAGCTTGTAGCGACTGGCCGCCGGCAGCGCATCGAGGTCGAACAGCATCAACGAGGCTCCGACATTGTGCCCCGTCTAGTGCCGCCCGGCGCCGCCGCTGTCGAGGGGCCGTGCCCTCAGCCGTTCAGCATTGCCGTCGTTTTGGCACCTGCATCGCGCGCATCTCCTCCCGCGCCACAAGCTCCGCCGATTCGGCCAGCGCCGCGGTCAGTGGCAGGCCGAGGGAGCGGGCTGTGCGGGCCAGCGCGGCACCGCATAGCCGCAGGCTGTCCAGCGTGCTGATCCGGGTGCGGTGTTGCGGCCCGGCGAGGCGATGTTCCGGTTCCACCATATCGAATACGAAGGTGCGGCTGCCATCTTCATGCCGGGTCACCAGCGGGGTTTCCTGCAGCAGCGCGTGCAGCAGATCCTGGTCCGGCAGGGTCTCGAGGTGACCTGCGCGGTCGTGGACGAACAGGGTGATCCGGGCGACCTGGCTCATGGTTCTCCGCGATCATTCTTCTCGGATTCGGGCGGCGTGCCGTAGCCCGCCGCCCGCGACTGAAGCGCAACTTTCTCCTAACGAAACCACTTGCGGTTGAAAGTCAAGGCGGATTTCCTGCAGTTTGATTATTTTGCAGCGTCGGGTGCTGCCTTGCCGTGCAGCAGAACGGCATCCACGTTGCCAAGCGCGCGTTGGCCCATGGCGTCACGCGTCTCGATTGTGGCGCTGCCGAGATGCGGCAGCAGCGCCACATTCTCGAGCCCGAGATAGCCGGGGAAGACCTTTGGTTCGCCGTCATAGACGTCAAGCCCTGCGGCACGGATATGTCCCGAGCTCAGCGCCGCCACCAGCGCAGCGTCATCCACGGACCCGCCGCGGCCGGTGTTGATGACGACGGCGCCCTGCCGCATCCAGGACAGGCGCTCCGCATTCAGCCATTTCCGCGTGGCATCGCCGCCCGGCATATGCATGGACAGGATGTCGATGGCGGACAGGAAGCCGCGGTCATCGTCGTGGAAGGTCGCACCCTGCTCGAGCTCCGGCGGCACGCGGCGCAGGTCCCGGTAGTGGATTTCCATCCTGAAGCCGCGCGCCATGGCGGCGAGTTCACGCCCGATGCGGCCAAAGCCCGCGATGCCGAGGCGCTTGCCCTCCAGCGTCACGCCCATCAGCTGCGTCGGCGCCCAGCCATCCCACTTGCCGGCGCGGACCATGCGCTCACCCTCGCCGGCGCGTCGGGCGGCCATCAGCATCAGGGTGAAGGCGCATTCGGCGGTGGCGAAGGACAGCACCTCCGGCGTGTTGGCCACGGTGATGCCGCGGGCCTTGGCGCCGGCGATGTCGATATGATCGGTGCCGACGGAGAAGGTGGCGATGATCTTCACGCTGTCCGGCAGCGCGGCGATGGTGGCCGGCCCCATCGGGTCCCCGGCCGCGCAGAGGATGCCGGCGGCGCCGGCCTCGGTCGCACGGCGCGCGATTTCGGCGCCGTCCCGGTACCAGGTCTCATCGGCGCTGTTCAGGCGGGCGTCATAGTCCCGCGCGGCGCGGATCTCGATGGCTTCCGGCAGGCGGCGGGTGAGCAGCAGGATGGGCTTCGGCATGATGGGTCGTCTCCCGGGCAGATTGCCACCTTGGTAGCAGAGCCCGGCTCGCTTGCCAGTGGGGCGGCTTGCCAGTGGGTTGCCAGTGGGGCGGCTTGCCAGCCGGGGCGGCAGGTAGCAGGTTCCGCCCAATCGCTTCATCAAGGAATCAACGACCATGGATCTCGGATTGAAGGGCAAGCGCGCCCTGGTGATGGGTGCCTCCAAGGGCCTCGGCCGCGCGATCGCGGACAGCCTGGCGGCCGAGGGCGCCTCCGTGGTCGTCAGCGGGCGCGACCAGGCGAAGCTGGATGTGGTGGCGGGCGAGCTGAAGGCGGCCGGTGCGGCGGAGGCCTTCGGCGTGCCGGCGGATGTCGCCAATGGCGCGGATATGGACAAGCTGGCCGATGAGGCGGTGCGCCTGCTGGGCGGCGTGGACATCCTGGTGCTGAACCATGGCGGCCCGCCGCCCTGCATCGCCTCCGAGATCACGGATGCGTCCCTGCACACCTGGTTCGAGCAGATCGTGGCCTCCCCCATCCGCATCGCCAACCGGCTGATGCCGGCGATGCGTGAGCGTGGCTGGGGCCGCGTGCTGGTGGTGGGTTCCACCGGCATGCAGCACCCGATTCCGAACCTGGCGCTGTCCAACGTGTTGCGCGCGGCGATCTGGGGCTGGCTCAAGACCTACTCCGGCGAAGTGGCCAAGGATGGCGTGACGATGAACGTCATCGCACCCGGCAGCATCATGACGGACCGCATCACGCAGAACGCGACGTCACGCGCCAGTAAGGGCGGCACAACGGTGGAGGCGGAGCTGGCGCAGATGGCCGCTGAGATTCCGGCGCGCCGCATCGGCATGCCGAGCGAATTCGGCCCGATGGGTGCCTTCCTCGCCAGCGAGCAGGGCGCCTATATCACCGGCAGCATGATCCGCATCGATGGCGGCCGCGTGCGGAGCATGCTGTGATCCACTTCCGCAGCATGCTGTAGGAAAGACCTGCCGTGATCCCGAACCTCTCCCCCGACATCGAACTCGCCACGCGGCTGTTCGACGAGTTGCGCGAAGCCAGCTTCGATGGCGTCGGCATCACGCGCGATGCCTATGGCGCTGGCGAACGCCGCGCGCATGAACAAGTGCGTGCGGCGGCGGAGGGGATCGGGCTTGAATGCCGCGCGGACCCGGTGGGCAATCTGCTGATGACGCTGCCGGGCAGCGACCGCAGGGCGAAACGCGTGCTGATCGGCAGCCATCTGGACAGCGTGGCGGAGGGCGGCAATTTCGATGGCGCCGCCGGCGTTCTGTGCGGCCTGGCCGCGGTGGCCGGCATGAAGCGCGCCGGCTTCATCCCCGGGCGCGACGTGACGGTGGTGGCGGTGCGGGCGGAGGAGGCGGGCAGTTGGTTCCCGATCTCCTACCCCGGCTCGCGCGGCGCGCTCGGCCTGCTGAAGCCGGAAGAGCTGGCGGTGAAGCGGCAGGATAATGGCCGCTCGCTGGCCGAGCATATGCGCGACGAGGGGTTTGATCCCGGCTTCGTCGAGGCAGGCGGCAAGACCTTTACCAGCGACGACACGGCGGCGTTTCTCGAATTGCATATCGAGCAGGGGCCGGTGCTGGAGGGGCAGGGCGTGCCGGTCGGCATCGTCACCGGCATTCCGGGCACGCGCCGGCTGCGCGCATCCCGCGTGCTCGGCGAGTACAACCATTCGGGCGCAACGCCGCGCAAATACCGGCGCGATGCGGCGATCGCACTCGCCGAGCTCGCGCATCGCGTCGATGACCGATGGGTGGAGCTGGAGGCGCGCGGCCATGTGATGGTCGTGACGTTCTGCGTCATGGGTACGACGGAAGACGCCGGCTTCACCAAGATCGCTGGGGAGGCGCGCTTTCAGCTTGATGTGCGCAGCGTGAACCCGCGCAGCTGCGACCTGCTGATGGAAACACTGTATGAGGCGGTGCCGGAGATCGAGGCGCGGCGCGGCGTGCGCTTCGAACTCGGTGCCGAGACCACCAGCCGCGCGGCGCCGATGGATGCGGAGATTCAGTCCGGCCTGGCGCGTGCGGCCGATGCGCTGGGCATCCGGCATCTGGCGATGGCGAGCGGCGCCGGCCATGACGCGGCGGCCTTTGCCATGGCGGGCATCCCGAGCGGGATGATCTTCGTCCGCAACCAGAATGGCAGCCATAATCCGAAGGAAGCGATGCGGATGGAAGATTTTGCGGATGCGTGTGCCGTCGTGACGCGTTGGGCGAGCGAGGCTTCGCAGTGAGCGTTGATTCGCGTTTCGCTGTCGCGCCGCAGGCGCGCCTCGCCGTCGATATCGGCGGCACCTTCACCGATGTGGCCGTCGAGCGTGACGGCGAGCGCTGGACCGGCAAGGTCCTGACCACGCCACATGCGCCGGAGCTTGGCGTGCTCAATGGCGTGAAGCTGGTGATGGAAAAGGCGGGGCTGACCCCGGCCGATATCGCGCTGGTCATCCATGGCACCACGCTTGCCACCAATGCGATCATCGAACGCAAGGGCGCCAGGACCGCACTGCTGACCACGGCTGGCTTCCGGGACGTGCTCGCCCTGGGCAATGAGTCCCGCTACGACCAGTACGACCTCAACATCGACCTGCCGCAGCCGCTGATCCCGCGCCGCTGGCGCCTGACGGTGCCGGAGCGGCTGGACAATGAGGGCCACATCCTGCTGGCGCTGGATGAAGCCGCGGTGCGCGCGCAGGTCGAGGTGATGCGCGCCGAGGGCATCGAGAGCCTGGCCATCGGCTTCCTGCATGCCTTCGTGAACCCGGCGCATGAAAAGCGCGCCGCCGCCATCGTGCAGGATCTGTGGCCGGACCTGCCCATCTCGATCTCCTCCGAAGTGTCGCCGGAAATGCGCGAGTGGGAGCGCTTCTCCACCACCGCCGCCAATGCCTATGTGCAGCCGCTGATGGCGAGCTATCTGCGGCGGCTGGAGACCGGGCTGAAGGAAGGCGGCTTCGGCTGCCCGCTGTTCATGATGCTGTCGGGCGGTGGCCTCACCACGCTGGAGACCGCGGCGCGCTTCCCGATCCGGCTTGTCGAATCCGGCCCGGCCGGTGGCGCGATCTTCTCCGCGCATGTGGCGAAGCAGCGCGGCTGGTCGAAGGTTCTGTCCTTCGACATGGGCGGCACCACGGCCAAGGTGTGCCTGATCGACGATTTCGCACCGCAGGCCTCGCGTACCTTCGAGGTCGCGCGTGTCGGCCGCTTCAAGAAGGGCTCCGGCCTGCCGCTGCGGATTCCAGTGATCGAGATGGTGGAGATCGGCGCCGGTGGCGGCTCCATCGCGCATCTCGATGCACTCGGCCGCATCCAGGTCGGGCCGGAAAGCGCGGGCGCAGATCCGGGGCCGGCCTGCTATGGCCGCGGCGGCGACAAGCCGGCGGTGACGGATGCGAACCTGGCGCTCGGCCGGTATGAGCCGGATTTGTTCGCCGGCGGCGCGCTGAAGCTGCATGTGCAGCCGGCGCTCGATGCGCTCGATGTCCATGTCGGCCGCGGGCTGGGGCTGGCGCCGGAGATGGCGGGGCTCGGCGTGGTCGAGATGGTGGATGAGAACATGGCCAATGCGGCGCGTGTCCATGCCATCGAAAGCGGCAAGGGCTATGACGGGCGCGGCATCATCGCCTTCGGCGGCGGCGGGCCGGTGCATGGCTATCGCGTGGCGGAGAAGATCGGCGTGGATCGCGTTCTGGTGCCAAGCGGTGCCGGCGTCGGCTCCGCCATCGGCTTTCTGCGCGCGCCGGTGGGCTATGAGGTGGTGAAGTCGCTGTATCAGCGTTTTCGTACATTCGACGTGAATGCGGTGAATGCGCTGCTCGCCGAAATGTCGGCCGAAGCCTCGCGAGTCGTGGCGGAGGGGGCGTTCGGTGCGCCGACCGAGGAACACCGCATCGCCTTCATGCGCTATGTCGGGCAGGGGCATGAGATCAACGTTGCGCTGCCCTCGCGGCCGCTGACGGTGCAGGACGTGGCGGCAATTCGCGCGGCCTATGATGCCGAATACACGCGCTTCTATGACCGGCCGGTGCCGGGCAGCGATGTGGAAATCCTGTCCTTCGCCGTCACGGTCGCGACGGTGGCGGATGCGGTGGAGCCAGTGGCACCAGTCGCCGATGCGCCCGCGCCCGCGCCGATCCGCGTGCAGCAGGTGCGCGATACGGCGACGGGCGAGGTCGCTGCCTGGCAGGTCTACGACCGCGCGGCGATGCCGGTGGGCGCCACCGTGCCGGGGCCGTGCATCGTCGCGGAGGACGAGACCAGCACGCTGGTCGGGTCCGGCTGGCGTTGCCGCGTAGATGGGCTCGGATACTTAGAGTTGGTGCGGGGAGAGGCTTTCTGATGGCCAGCTTGATCCGGCTGACACTGCTGGCGAACGATCCGGACGGCATCCGTTCGGCATTCATTGCGGGTCGTACTACGGTGCTAATGGCCTGCCCATGGGCCAATCTTCCTGCACTAATGAGCACGCTTGAGGCGAACCGGCCGGCTGTCTACGCATTTGTTGGCGAGCCAACTGAGGGAGATATGCTCGCATCTGACGAGGTTGCATATATTGGCGAATGTAATTCGTTTGTCGTGAGAATGAAAACTCATGACAAACGTGATAGCGCTGATTGGAGCCAAGTTCTACTGGCTACAAGCACCGATGGAATGTTCAACAAAGCTCATGCGTTGCGTGCCGAGCATCTTTTGACGGAACGCGCGAAGAAGGCAAAAAAGACTAGACTTCTGAATGGCGGAACGAGTCCTGGTACTTTGGACGAAGGCGACAAGAGCTTCGTGGACGAATTTGTCGACAATGTCTGCGTTCTTGCGCAAGTCCTCGGTGTGTCGTTCTTTCGGGAGTTTACTAGGAGAGGGTCTCAGGATAGCAGATCGCTAATGCCCATGTCGCGACCATTCGTCGGACCTACACAAAGTGAGAAAGTCGCCGACGATATTTCCGCCGAGACATTTTCATATTCGGTGAATGGTGCAAACGCGAGCATGCGCATTGATGGAAGTCAGTTTGTCGTGCTTGCGCAATCAACGCTAAATGCAGCACAGACCGATTCTATGGGTGGAGTTGCCAAAGCGCTGAGAGCGCGAGGCATCGAGAGTGGCGCCATCATCCCTGCGCTGGACGGAAGATTCCTCGAACTAAAGGAAGATATCGCGGCCAAGAGCATTAGCGCAGCGGCACAGCTGGTATCGGGAAATTCCGTGAATGGCAAAGATATGTGGAAGCTGAAATCCACGGGGCAAACCTATAACGAGTGGTGGGGGCAGCGTATGCGTGCGGAGCAGCCACCAATAACTCTTGAGCAGTTGGGGCTCGCACCACAATGAACGCACTGATAAAAATCCAGCAGCAGATCCAGTGGAACCGCCTGATCGCGGTGGTGGAGGAACAGGCGCAGATCATGATCCGCACCGCCTTCTCCACCACGGTGCGGGAAGCCGGTGACCTTTCGGCTGGCGTCTTCGATCTGCAGGGCCGCATGCTGGCGCAGGCCGTCACCGGCACGCCGGGCCATGTGAATTCCATGATGGAATCGGTCGGCCACTTCCTGGCGAAATTCCCCGCCGAGACGATGAAGCCCGGCGACCACTACATCACCAACGACCCCTGGCTCGGCACCGGCCACCTGCACGACCTCACCGTCGTCACGCCCGCCTTCCAGCGTGGCAGGATCGTCGGCCTGTTCGCCAATACCGCGCATGTCATCGATGTCGGCGGCCTCGGCATGGGCCCGGAAGGGCGCAGCGTGTTCGAGGAGGGGCTGTATATCCCCATCGTCAAATGCTTCGACCGGGGCAAGCCGAACGAGACGCTGTTCGACTTCGTCCGCGTCGGCACCCGCACCCCGGTGGAGCTGGAGGGCGACATCTACTCGCTCTGCGCCTGCAACGATGCCGGCGCCAAGCGGCTGGTGGAGATGCTGGACGAGTTCGGCATGGACAGCCTGGACCCGCTGGCCAGCTACATCTTCGACAGCTCGCTGAAGGCCACGCTGGAGGAGATCGCGAAGATCCCGCAGGGCAGCTACAGCGCCCAGATCACCTCCGATGGCTATGAGGCCCCCGTCACGCTGAAGGCGGCGATGACGGTGAAGGCGGATGAGATCGTGGTGGACTATGCCGGCACATCGGGGCTTTCGGGCCGCGGCATCAACGTCCCCGCCTCCTATTGCCGGGCCTATTCCTGCTTCGGCATCAAGGTGGTGGTGGCGCCGGAGATCCCCAACAACTGGGCGTCCCTCGCGCCCTTCCGCATGGAGATTCCGGAAGGCTGCATCCTGAATGCACCGCGCCCCTATCCGGTCTCCGTTCGCCATGTGGTGGGGCAGTTGCTGCCGGACCTGATGATGGGCTGCCTGCACCAGGCAGTGCCGGATCGCGTCACGGCGGAAGGCTCCTCGGCGCTGTGGAACCCGCCGCTGCGGGGTGGGGCGCAGGTCTCCGGCGCGGCGGCGGAGTTGCCGGATTTCGAGATCATCACCTTCAACTCCGGCGGCACCGGCGCGCGCCGCACCAAGGACGGCATGGACGGCACCGCCTTCCCCTCCGGCGTGCGGACCATGCCGGTGGAGGCGACGGAGAATGTCGCGCCGGTGATCTTCTGGCAGAACCAGCTGCGCGAAGGCTCGGCCGGCGCCGGCCGCACCCGTGGCGGCTTCGGCAAGGTCATGGAGATCGGCACCAAGGGCGAGGCTGAATTCGCCGTGAACGCCATCTTCGACCGCGTGGCAAATGCGCCGAAGGGCCGTGATGGCGGCGGTGATGGTGCCGCCGGCTGGGTCGGCCACACGGATGGCACGACGGTCCGCACCAAGGGCTTCCAGGTGGTCCCGAAGGGCAAGCGCCTGCTGCTGAAACTGCCCGGCGGCGGCGGCATGGGCGACCCGAAGCAGCGCGACCGCGCCCTGGTTGAACGCGACGTGGCGGATGGGCTGATCAGCGCGGAGCAGGCGAAGGCGCTGTACGGCGCCTGAACCCGTTGCGGTCCGGCAGCCTTTTCAAGGTGTAACCGAAGCCTCCGCCGCCCTTGGGCCGGTGGAGGCCACCCCCACCTCCTGCTGCATGATCCAGACGACCCGACGCGCCGCGCTCGCCGGCGGCTTCCTGCTGATGGCGCCCGCCACGCTGCGCGCCCAGCCCCGCCCTCCGGCGGGCCGCCTTGCCGCCGGGCTGGAGCGTGCCGCGGAAACCCCCGGCCTGCGCAGCCTGATCGTCGCCCAGCACGGCACGCCGGTGCTGGAACGGGTGTTCCGCGGCGGCGGGCTGGACCGGCCGACCAACATCAAATCCGCCTCCAAGACCATCCTCGCCATGCTCGCCGGCATTGCCATCGAGCGTGGCGTGCTGGAGGGGCTGGACCAGCCGGTGGCGCCGATCCTTGCCAGCCGCATCCCGCGCGAGGCGGACCCGGCGGTGCGGCGCATCACGCTGGGGCACCTGCTGTCCATGCAGGCGGGGCTGGAGCCGACCTCGGGCGCCAATTACGGCCGCTGGGTCAGCAGCCGGGACTGGGTGGGCTTTGCGCTGGGCCGGCCGATGGTGGATGAGCCGGGCGGGCGGATGCTGTATTCCACCGGCACGTCCCACATCCTGTCCGCCGTCCTGGCCCGCGCCAGCCGTCGCAGCGTGCGCGACCTGGCGCAGGACTGGCTGTTCCGCCCGCTCGGCCACAATGTTCCCGAGTGGACGCGGGACCCGCAGGGCCTCCATTTCGGCGGCAATGAGATGGCGCTGTCGCCCCAGGCGCTGCTGGATTTCGGCGAGTGTTGCCGCAACGGCGGGCGGCATGCGGGGCGCCAGGTGATCCCGGAGGGCTTCCTGCGCCAGGCCTGGGTGCCACGCGGGCAGTCCGCCTGGTCGGGACAGCGCTATGGCCTCGGCTGGTGGATCGCGGAAGCACGCGGCCAGACAGTGTTTTTCGCCTGGGGCTATGGCGGGCAGATGCTGTATCTGCTGCCGGCGCTGGGGCTGACGGTGGTGATGACCTCGGATGCCGATGTGCCACGGGTGCGCGGCCAGGTGCAGACCCGGCACGCGCTGCTGGTGGAGGGCATCCTGCCCGCCTTTACCGAAGGCGCCTGAGCCTCACGCCGCCCGGGCGAAGCGGATGTCGTCCGAGATGACGGTGCCGGGGCCGACCGGCAGGCGCTCGGCCTCCTGGTCCCCGGTGCGTTCGAACCGGATGCCATCGCGCCAGATGCGGCGCAGCACGTCCTTGAACAGATCCACGGTCAGCGTTTCCCCGGCGCAGCGGCGATAGCCGAAGCCGAAGGGGGCGTAGCCGGCATGATCCACCAGCGGGTAGGTGCGGCCCTCCACCTCCGCCTGCACCGTGCCGAAGCCGCTATTGCTGATCTGCCCCTGGCGCCCGTCGCGCAGCGGCGCGGCGGTGATGCTGAAGGGGCAGCGGGCGAAGATGCTGGCGCGGCAGGCTTCCTCTGTCACCTGGGCGCTGGTTGGCGTGCCGAGGTAGCGGTCCGGGTTGAAGGCCTCCGGGTCCGGCCAGTGGCGAGGGTCCTGGCCCGGCTCCGGGTGCGGATGCAGGATGAAGCTGGTCTCCGGCGCCGCGCCGCGGCCTGCGATGGTGGACAGGCTGCCGGTGTTGGGCAGGATGGTGCGGAACAACTCCATCACCATGCGGTCGAGCGGGGTGAAGGGGCCATCGCCGGCCTCATCCGGGTTGCCTTCCATGGTGCGGCGGAACCAGTCCTGCACGCTGCGGTCGCCCTGGTCGCGCTCCAGCCGGGCCATGATGTTGTAGAGGGTGTTGCCCCACTGGCTGAAGGCCAGGAAGTTGTGGAAGCACTCGAAGACGATGTCCTCGCGGCGGAAATTCTCGCCCTGTTCGCCATTGACCAGCCAGTAATGGACGAAGGTGGATTCCGGCGTGTCGACGCGGCGTTCCAGCACGTCCTGCACGCGGGCATCGATCCAGTCCCGCAGCGTGGCGCGCAGGGCGCGGACCCGCATGTAGTTCTCGTACACCTCGGGCGTCCGCGGGTCCCAGAAGCCGATCACGGCGTTGAAGCTGGCGCCCAGGTCGCGCACCTCCTGCGGAATGTCATCGCCGCGCACGCCGAGATGCAGGTCCCAGTACAAATCGAAATAGCTGTCGTAATAGCTGCGCATCAGCGGCTTGCCGGCGTTCTCGCTGTCGAACAGGCTGTCGAGGAAGCGGGCGACCTTTGCCGCGTGGTATTTATGGTACAGGTCCGGCGTGGTGGCGGTCATGTAGATGCGCTTGCGGGCATTCTCCGGCCCGCGCTGCTCATAGCCCTGCAGGAAGACGGAAAGTCCCTCCGCCTGCATGTTCTCCTGCCATCCATCATACAGCATGCCCCAGAGATGCGGCGGGATCGCCGCTTCCTTGCTGAAGGCCAGGTCGATCATCGGCAGCGTGAGGCGATCGCCATTGTAGATCGCCATGCGCCCGAAGGGCTCCAGCGCGCCGCGGATATAGGCGGGGTCGAAGCGTGGCGTGGCGCGCAGGCGGGTTGTGCCGGTCTCCGTATGGGCCAGCGCCTCGCGACCCGAGAACATGGTGCCTGCCAGCAGGGTGGAGGCCAGTCCGCCCAGGACGATGCGACGGGACGGGCGGTGCGGGCAGCGTGGCTGGGTCATCCCGGGTTCTCCGTGAAACGAGGGGTCCTTGATGGGGGCGCGAAGGCCGGCGTCGCGGCAGGCAACGCCGCCGCACCCGCCGCGGTTTCAAGGCGGCGCGGATGGTTCCGCAGTGGCAATCGCGCCGGCGCCGCGGGCTGACCCTGCTTCCCGTATCCGCGGATTCAGTCGTCCGGCGCGCCCTTGGTCTGGTCCGTCACCCCCGGCGGGTCGGGGTAGAGGTCGGACGGCACCTTGGCGTCCGGATTCCGCGTCGTCCCGCCCTGCTGCACCTTGGCGGCGGTGTCCTTGCTGGCGGGGTCGGCGCTGTTCATGCGCTCGGTGGCGCCGGTGGGAAGCTCTGGTTTGTCCTGGGTCATGCGGCCTGAACGCGCGGTGCCGGGTCTGGCTCCCTTTCGCGATGCCCCGTGCCTTGGCATGATCGTCCCGGCCTAAAGACCTGAAGGAACCCGACGCATGGCGCTCCGCTGCGACCTCATCATCCGCGACGCCACGTTAATCGACGGCACCGGCGCCCCGCGCCGCACCGGCGATATCGGCGTGAAGGGCGACCGCATTGCCGCCATCGGTGACCTCGGCGGCGCGACGGCGGACCGGGAGGTGATGGCCAGCGGCCGCGCCGTGGCGCCGGGCTTCATCGATGCCCACACCCATGACGATCGCGCCGTGCTGTGCGGCCCGCAATGCACCACCTGCAAGACCAGCCAGGGCGTCACCACCGTGGTGGTCGGCTGCTGCGGCGTCAGCCTGTCTCCCGCCCGCTTCAAGCGCATGCCGCCGCCGCCGCTGGACCTGATCGGCGCGGAGGGCTGGTGGCGCTTCGGCGATTTCGGCGACTATGCCGAGGCGCTGCGCCGGCAGGGCAGCGAGGTGAACACCTACGCGCTGGTCGGCCACCAGACGATGCGGGTCGAGGCGATGGATGGCGATGTCGCCCGCCCCGCGAATGACCGCGAGATCCACCACATGCACCAGCGCCTGAAGCAGGCGCTGGCGGAAGGCGCCTCCGGCTTCTCCACCGGCCTGTACTACGACCCCAACAAGCATGCGACGACGGAGGAGGTGATTGCGGTGGCGGAGGCGCTGCGCACCACCGGCGGCCTCTACTCCACCCATATGCGCGACGAGGCGGACCGTGTCCTGGCCTCGATCGAGGAGACGATGAAGATCGGCAAGAATGCCGGCGTCGCGGTGCAGATCAGCCACCACAAATGCTCGCTGCCCGAGAATTTCGGCCGGTCCACCCAGACCCTGCCGCTGATCGCGGAATATGCCCGCACGCAGGAGGTGGCGTACGACGTCTACCCCTATCCGGCCGGCTCCACCGTGCTGATGCCGGATCGCCTCCGTGACGATGTGAAGGTGATGATCACCTGGTCCGTGCCGCACCCGGAGATGGCCGGCAAATACCTGCACGACATCGCCCGCGGCTGGAACAGCGACATCAAGGCCGCCGCGGAACGCCTGACGCCGGCCGGCCAGATCAGCTTCCAGATGGATGAGGAGGATGTGCGGCGGATCATGGCGCATCCGCTGTCCATGATCGGTTCGGACGGCATCCCGCATGATGCCCACCCGCATCCCCGCCTCTGGGGCACCTTCCCCCGCGTGCTTGGGCATTATGTCCGCGATGTCGGCCTGTTCTCGCTGGAGACGGCCGTGCACAAGATGACCGGCCGCTGCGCGGAGGCCTATGGCATCGTCGATCGCGGCGTGCTGGCGGAGGGCGCCTATGCCGACCTGGTGCTGTTCGACCCCGCCACGGTGATCGACGCGGCGACCTTCGAGACGCCGACCCTGCCCTCCATCGGCATCGAGGAAGTCTGGGCCAATGGCGTGCCGACGTTCCGCGCCGGCTACGGCGAACAGGGTGGGGCCACCGGGGAAAAGCCGGGCCGGCTGGTGACGCGCCATCGCGCCTGACCCGGCCACGCCGCGGCCGCGCGCCTGGTACCAGCCAGCGCCGGCCAATGACAGGGCACCACCAGCCACCGGCCTGCCAGAGCCCCATCCGCGCACGGCGCGCAATGCGCTGATCGTGGCGGCGTTGCTGCTGGGTGCGCTGGCGCTCGGCGCACAGATGTTCAGCGGCGGCTTCACCGCGCGTCCGGGGATGGAGCCCTATGTGAAGGCCGGACCGCGGACCGGCGCGGAGCGGCTGGAGCAGGACCTGCTGGCCGCCCATCCGCCGGGCAGCAATCTGGGGCCGCTGGCGGAACTGCTCCGGCAATACGGCTTCCAGTGCGAGGCGGTGCGGCAGGTGACAATTGCCGAATCCTGCCGTTTTCGCAGCCGCCGCAGCGACGACCAGGTGCTGACCGCGACGGTGGAACTGGGGCATGACGGGCTTGTGGTGCAGTCCATCGCCGTGCGCATGGCGCTATCCGCCAACTGAGCTTTCATCGGGTCAGCCATGCTGCCACGATCCGGGCATGGACTGGTTGCCGCTCCTCGGTTTCGCCATCGCCTCCTCGGTCACGCCGGGGCCGAATGTGCTGATGGTCGCCGCCGCCGCCGCCGGCCATGGGCTGCGGCGGGTGATGCCGCATATGCTGGGCGTCACCTTCGGCTTTGGCGGCATGATCCTGCTGGTGGGCCTCGGCCTGGCCGGGCCGCTGCTGGCCAGCCGCACGTTGCATGAGGTGCTGCGCTGGGCCGGCGCGGCCTGGCTGCTGTGGCTCGCCTGGAAAATCGCCACCGCGCCGCCGCCGGAGGCAGGACCGGCCCGGCCGCCCCTGGGCTTCATCGGCGGCGCTCTGTTCCAATGGGTGAACCCCAAGGCCTGGATGATCGCCGCCGCCGTGGTGCCCGCCTTCACCAGGCCGGGGGAGCCGATGCTGCCGCAGGTGCTGGCCATCTCCCTGGTCTTCCTGGCCATCACCATGCCGTGCCTGCTGGTCTGGGCGGGCATCGGCGTCTCGGCCGGCCGCCTGCTGCACAGCCCGGGCCGGCTGCGGGTCTTCAACGTCACCATGGCGGTGCTGCTGGTGGCGAGCCTGATACCCATGCTCCGGTAGACGTCCGCGCCGCAGCGTCCTAATCCCGGCGGCAGCACCGGGAGAACCAGCGAATGGACATGCACCAGTCCGCCACCGATCCGCATGCCGAGATCCGGGAGGAAGTCCGGAAGCTCTGCGCGCGCTTCCCGGGCGAGTATTGGCGGGAGCTGGACAGCCGGCGCGGCTATCCCACCGAATTCGTCGATGCGCTGACCGAAAGCGGCTACCTGGCCGCGCTGATCCCGGAGGAATTCGGCGGCGCCGGCCTGCCCCTGTCGGGCGCCGCGGCGATCCTGGAGGAGATCCAGGCCAGCGGCTGCAACGGCGCCGCCTGCCACGCCCAGATGTACATCATGGGCACCATCCTGCGGCATGGCAGCCAGGCCCAGAAGGCGCAGTATCTGCCGGCCATCGCGGAGGGCAAGCTGCGCCTGCAGGCCTTCGGCGTGACGGAGCCGACGAGCGGCACGGACACCACCGCGCTGCGCACCACGGCGCGGCGCGAGGGCGACAAATACGTTATCAACGGCCAGAAGATCTGGACCAGCCGCGCCGAGCATTCCGACCTGATGCTGCTGCTGGCGCGCACCACGCCGCGCGATCAGGTGGCGAAGAAGACCGAGGGCCTGTCCACCTTCATCGTGGATATGCGGACCGCCAAGGGCCTCACCATCCGCCCGATCCGCACCATGATGAACCACAATTCCTGCGAGGTGTTCTTCGACAACATGGAGGTCCCGGCGGAGAACCTGCTCGGCACCGAGGGCAAGGGTTTCCGCTACATCCTGGATGGCATGAACGCCGAGCGCCTGCTGATCGCGGCCGAGTGCATCGGCGACGCCAAGTGGTTCACCGCGCGGTCTGCCGCCTATGCCAAGGAACGCGTGCTGTTCGGCCGCCCGATCGGCCAGAACCAGGGCGTGCAGTTCCCCATCGCCAAGGCCTATGCCCAGATGCGCGCGGCGGAGGCCATCGTGCAGAAGGGCCTGGCCAAGTTCGAGCGCGGCGAGAACTGCGGCGAGGAGGCCAATATGGGCAAGATGCTGGCCGCCGAAGCGAGCTGGGCCGCCGGCGAGGCCTGCGTGAACACCCATGGCGGCTTCGGCTTCGCCGAGGAATACGACATCGAGCGGAAATTCCGTGAGACGCGGCTGTACCAGGTGGCGCCGATCAGCACGAACCTGATCCTGTCCTATATCGGCGAACACGTGCTCGGCATGCCGCGGAGCTATTGATGCGCCCGCTCGAAGGCCTTCTCGTCGTCTCGATGGAACAGGCGGTCGCCGCGCCGACCTGTTCCGTGAAGCTCGCCGATGCCGGCGCCCGCGTCATCAAGATCGAGCGGGCCGAGGGCGATTTCGCGCGGGGCTACGACACCGCTGCGGCGGGGCAAAGCAGCTATTTCGTCTGGCTCAACCGGGGCAAGGAATCCCTGGTGCTGGACATCAAGGACCCCGCCGACAAGGCGCTTCTCGGGAAGATCCTGGCGAAGGCCGATGTGTTCATCCAGAACCTCGCCCCCGGCGCCATGGCGCGGGCCGGCTTCGGCAGCGCCGACCTTCGCGCGCGGCATCCGCGGCTGATCACCGTCGATATCTCCGGCTATGGGGAGGAAGGCGACTACGCCGCGATGAAGGCCTACGACCTGCTGGTGCAGGCGGAATCGGGACTGGCCTCCATCACCGGCCATCCCGCCGGGCCGGGGCGGGTTGGTGTTTCCGTGGTCGATATCGCCTGCGGCATGAATGCCCATGCCGCCGTATTGGAGGCACTGATTTCTCGGTCCATCACCGGCCAGGGCGCCGGCATCGCCGTGTCGCTGTTCGACGGCATGGCGGATTGGATGAATGTGCCGCTGCTGTACTTCGAGGGCACCGGGAAGGCGCCCGCACGGGTTGGCCTGGCGCATCCCTCCATCTGCCCCTACGGCGCCTTCGCCACCTCCGACGGCGCGCTGGTGCTGATCTCGATCCAGAATGAACGCGAATGGGCGGCCTTCTGCGGCGGCTTCCTGGACCAGCCCGGCCTGCCGGCCGAGCCAGGCTGGCGCAGCAACAATGAACGCGTGGCCAACCGCCCCGCCGTCGATGCCCATGTGGCAAAGACCTTCGCCACGCTGACGGGCGATGCGGCGGCGGCGCGGCTGAACGCGGCCGGCATCGCCTATGGCTTCGTCAATGGCGTTGCGGAGCTGGCATCCCACCCGGCATTGCGGCGGCTGGTGGTGGATACGCCGGGCGGCCCGGTGCCGGTGGCGGCACCGGCGGCGCGGCTGGCGGGCGCGCAGCGGCAGTATGGCCCGGTGCCGGCGCTCGGCGCGCAGAGTGCCGCGATTCGCGCGGAATTCGCGCCGGGCTGAGATGGGTGAGACCTGCCGCTGGTGTGCGCCTGGCATGTCAAACCATGCGTGACCGGCATGGGTGCAATGCAGCATTTCGATCATGCTGCACTGCAAAAAACCTCTTGCGGGACCCGGTGCCTCGATCTAGATTGTGCATCGCAGCAACACGGCGTTGCCGGGTTGTCTGTCTTTCTTGGACGTTTCCTCCCTAAACTCGGCGGTCCCGCAAGGGACCGCCTTTTTTTTCGCCCGCGCCTTGCCTGGCGGTCTGGAGCGTCCGGGTTCGGCCTAACGCAGCGCGCTCCAATCCGCGCGGGCCAGCGCCGCGATCAGCCGGCTCATGTCGCGCGTCAGCGCCTGCATCCCCGGCGCCCGTTCCACCCGCGTCTCGTTCATGTACAGGCCGCGCGCGATCTCGATCTGCAGCGCATGCACACCCTCCCGCGGCCGGCCGTAATGGCGGGTGATGTAGCCGCCGGCATAGGGGTCGTTGCGGCGGGTGCGGTAGCCCATGGCGCCCAGCGTTTCCTCCACCAGCCGCGTCGCACGCGGCGCGCAGGCGGTGCCATGCGCGTCGCCGAGGATGAAATCCGCTGGATTGGCGCCATGCGCGGGATGCGCCGGCATCGAATGGCAATCGATCAGCAGGCAGTACCCGAAGGCCGCGCGCGTCTCCGCGATCAGCCCGGCGAGCGCCGCGTGATAGGGCTGCCAGTAGCGCCGCACCCGAGCCTCCGCCTCGGCGAAGGTCAGCTTGTGGCGATAGACCGGCTCGCCGCTGGCCACCACGCGGGCGATGGTGCCGAGCCCGGCGCCGACGCGCGGGCTGGCGCTGTTCACCCAGGCGGGCAGGGGGCCATCGAACATGCCGGGGTCCAGCTCCCACGGCTCCCGATTCGCATCGCAGAACACCCGCGGGAAGGTCGCCGTCAGCAGCGGCGCACCATGCGCCGGGGCGGCGGCGAACAGCTCATCGACGAAACTGTCCTCGCTGCGGCGCAGCGCGATGGCATCCAGCCGCGCCTCCGCCAGGAAGGCCGCGCTGTAATGCGCGCCACTATGCGGGGAGGCAAAGACCAGGGGCACGGTCTGCCGTTCCGGTCGCGCCACCTCGAAAGGTGGCAGCTCCGGCGTCAGGGAGGTGGCGGGAAGAGGCAGGTCCATCGTTGCCGCGATCAAGCCACAGCGGGGGGCGCATTGTCATCCCACATCATTCTCTCCGCGGGGTTGCGTCCCGGACCGGGCTTGGCTATCTCACGCATCCCTGGATGGGCGCGTAGCTCAGCGGTAGAGCATCGCCTTGACACGGCGGGGGTCACAGGTTCAATCCCTGTCGCGCCCACCATCCAGCCTTTCCTTGATTGCTGCTTATCTGGCCGGCGCCAAAGCATGACGATCCGCAACGCGGCATCGTCATTTGCCGCGCCGGATGGTTGACCGGCGTAACGCTCTGCGGTCATGGTCCGCCCCCGTTCTGCCATCCGGCCAAATCAATCGGGGGATCTTCACCATGCGCCGCCGCCACCTGCTTGCCGCCGCACTTGCCACGCCGGCCTTGCCGCGCCTCGCCGCCGCGCAGGCGGCGGTCACCATGCGCCTGTCGCATCAATTTCCGCCCTCGCACCACAATGCCCGGGTCATCGCGGCCTTCGCCGAGGATGTGAAGGCACGCAGCAACGGCCAGGTCGAGGTGCAGGTCTTCCCGGCGGAACAGCTCGCCCGGGCCGGGGAGAATTTCCCCGGCGTCGCCCGTGGTGCCTTCGAGGCGGCGGCGGCGGTGAATTTCCAGTGGGGCACCACCATCCCCGAGATGAACGCGCCGACCATCCCCTACCTGTTCACCGATTTCGCCCGCATCCGCCGCTTCCCCGGCAGTGAGGCCGCGAAGTTCCTGGAAGCGCAGCTCGCCCGCCGCGCCGTGGTGAACCTGATGTGGCTGTATACCACGCGGCAGAGCATCTTCACCTCGAACCGCAAGCCGATCATCGAGCTGGCGGATTTCCAGGGCCTCAAGATCCGCGGCCTGAACGCCCTGACCGACCATGCGCTGTCCGCCGTCGGCGCCGCGCCCTCTGCCATGCCGGGGCCGGAAGTGTCCCAGGCGCTGCAATCCGGCGTGCTGGATGCCGGGCTGACCGATATCTCCGCCGCCGTGTCCCGCCGCTACTACGAGATCCAGAAATTCGGCACCGTCGCGCCGTACTTCTCCGTCATCAGCCATGTCTATGTGAACCCGCGCTGGTTCAACGGCCTGGCCCCGGCGCATCGCACCGCGATCGAGGCCGCCGCCCGCAAGGCGGAACAGGACCAGATGCAGATCACGGAGGACACCGCCACGGCGGCGCTGGTGACGCTGCGCGAACGCGGCATGACCATCCATGAGCAGACCGCGGCGGAGGCTGCCACCTGGCAGGCGGCGATGCAGCCACCGGTGATCACCGCCTTCAACCGCCTGGCACCGGAAGGCGGCCCCCGCGCCGTTGAGCTGCTGCGTAGCATCCCGAGCGCCTGATGCGGCAATTGGAGCGCGCCATCGCCTATCTGGCGCGCTTCGCCGGCGCGGTGGGTGGCGTGCTGACGCTGAGCTGCGTCGCCCTGGTCGGCTACGCCGTCGGCATGCGCTACCTGCTGGGCCAGCCGGAGCCGTGGACGGACAAGGTGGCCGGCTGGCTGGTGGTGGGCGTGGTGATGCTGGCCTCGCCCGAAGCGCAGCGGCGCTTCGAACATATCGGCGTCGATATCGCCCGCAACCGGCTCGGCCCGCGCCTGGTGCGGGTGGTGCATCTGATCGGCACGCTCTCGGTCACCCTGGTGGCGGCGCTGCTGCTGCAGGCCGGGATCGAGATGGTGGAATTCAGCCGCATGGTCGGCATCATGACCGACCTTGAGGGCGTTCCCGTCTGGTGGATCCAGGCGCTGATGCCGGTGGGTGCGACGCTGTTGCTGCTGGTCGCCGCCTGCCAGTCCCTGCTGCTGCTGATGGGGGCGGAGCCTGCCCATCTGCCGGCACAGGACAATGACGAGATGCCACGCGACCCCCTGGCGCGGGCGGAGTAAGCCAAGCGTGACCTTCTTCCTGCTGCTGGGCGCGCTGATCGCCCTTCTCTGGTTCGGCATGCCGATGTTCGCGGCGCTGTTCCTGCTGCCGTTGGCGGTGCTGTTCTTCGTGGAAGGTGGCGTGCCGGCGGTCGGCGAGATGGTGATCGGCAAGCTGGACGGCTACCTGCTGGTCGCCATCCCGCTGTTCATGCTGATGGCCCACATCATGGTGCGCGGGAAGGTCGTGATCGACCTGTACAACGCCGCCTTCGCCCTGCTGCGCGGCGTGCGCGGCGGTGTCGGCATCGCCACCGTCGCGGCCTGCACCATCTTCGCCGCCATCAGCGGCAGCTCCGTCGCCACCGCGCTGACCATCGGCAAGATCGCGATCCCGCAGATGCTGCGCTATGGCATGTCCCGCAAGGGCGCCTTCGGCGTGGTGGCGGGCGGTGGCACGCTCGGCATTCTGATCCCGCCCTCGGCGCCCATGGTGCTGTACGCCTATGTGACGGAAACCTCCGTCGCGGCGCTGTTCCTGGCGGGGCTGATCCCCGGCCTGCTGATGGCGCTGATGTTCGCCACCTATTGCTTCATCACCGAAGGCAAGGCCCGCGTGCCGGAGGATGAGCCGGTGCCGGAGGCGGTGCATCTCGCACTCGCCCGCGCCGGCTGGTCGCTGTCGCTGCCGATCTTCGTGCTGGGTGGCATCTATCTCGGCGTGTTCACGGCGACGGAGGCGGCCGGCACCGGCACGCTCTATGCCCTGCTGATCGCGGCGCTGATCTATCGCACGCTGACCTGGCGCGACCTGGTGCATGGGGTGCAGGAGGCGACGCGGACCTCCGCCATGCTGCTGCTGATCATCGCCGGCGCGGCGATCTATGGCTACATGCTGACCAAGCTGCGCGTGCCGCAGGAGCTGACGCAGCTGGTGGCGGATTTCGGCCTGTCTCGCATCGGCTTCCTGATTGCGATGATGCTGCTGCTGTTCCTGCTCGGCCTGGTGCTGGAGAGTTTTTCCATCATCCTGCTGACCATGCCGGCGATCCTGCCGCTGCTCGATGTGCTGGAGATCGACAAGGTCTGGTACGGCATCCTGCTGACACTGAGCCTGGAGATGGCGTTGATCACGCCGCCCGTGGCGCTGAATTTGGTGGTCATCAAGGCCATCACCGGCGCACCGCTGGGCGAGATCAACCGTTCCATCCTGCCCTACATGCTGATGCTGGCCTTCGGCACGGCCATGCTGATCGCGTTTCCCGACATCGCATTGTGGCTGCCGCGCGTGGCGGGCTACGGCGGGTAACGAACTCGGCCGCCATCGGGGGGTTTGAAGGGCATCAAGGAGATGCCCGCATGACCCGTTTCCCTCCCCTTGCCGCCTTCATCAGCCTCGCCTTCGGGCTCGCCGCCTGTGGGGCCGCGCCGATCGGCCCGCCGGCCGGCGTGCCCGATGCGAACCGTCTGGCGCCGGGCTATTCCAGCACGGGCGGCGGCGGCGACGAATGACGCCGCGGCGTCCGGCTCACAGCGGTCCTGGCTTGCCGAAGAGCCAGCCCTGGCCGAAATGCACGCCGAGCTTCTGCATCACCTGGGCCGCTTCTTCCGTCTCGATCCGCTCCGCCACCACCTGGGCGCCCACGGCCAGCGACAGATCGACCATGGCGGCGACGAAGCTGCGGTCGCGTTCGCTGGTCAGTGCTGCCTGCACATAGCTGCCATCGACCTTCACGAAATCCACCGGGAAGGATTTGAGGTAGCGGAAGGCCGCGGCGCCGGCGCCGAAATCATCGATGCAGATCGGCACGCCCCGCTCGCGCAGGCTGCGCAGCATGAGGGAGGCTGCCGCCTCATCCTCGATTTCGACACTCTCGGTCAGTTCCACCATCACGCGCTTCGCGCCGCGCGGGTCGCGGTTCATCAGCGCGTGCAGGCGCCGGCGGAAGCTGGCGGACTGCGCGGAGAGGCCGGAGATGTTGAAGGCCAGGTGCCGCCCATCCGGAATGGCTGCGGAAGCGGCCATCGTCATGGCGGCCACCGCCAGGTCCAGATCCTCCGTCAGCCCGATCGTCTCGGCGAGGGAGACAAATTCCTGCGGCCCTTCGTCGGGCGCCAGCACGCCGGGCTCCAGCCGCAACAGCGCCTCGTGGTGATGGAGGCGGCGGCTGGCGAGGTGGACGATGGGCTGGAAATCCAGGCGGAATTTACGCCCGGCGATGACGCGCCGCAGCACGCCGGCCCGTTCCGTCACCTTGGCCACCACGCCGGACAGGCCATCCTCGAAGCCGGCGCTGCGGATTCCCGTGGCGCCGAGGCGGACGAAGGTGGCGAGCCCGTGCCGCAGGGCGCGGGCGGCCTGCGCCGGTGTCAGCCCGTCACCGGCAAGCGGGATGGTGGTGATGGCGACGCTGCCGGCCTCGGTGCCCAGAAGCTCCTCCAGCCGCCGGGCGAGCCCGCCGAGTTCGGGGAGCTTCTGGCCCTCCCCGGGCAGCAGGCCGTAGCGGCCGGGCGCGAGTTCGGCGGTCAGTACCTCCGTGCCGGCCTCCTCGCGCAGCGCACGTTCCAGCGTCTCGGCCGCGGCCGAACAGGCGCTGCCAAGGTCGACCAGGGCCAGCCGGTCCGCAAGGCCGGCGCGCTGCCTCTGCTCCGCCTCCCGCAGCAGGGCCGGGCCATCGGCCGGGCGCAGGTCCGGCGGTGCGGGCAGGGGGGAGAAGCACAGGCAGAGCCGCGCCTGGGTGTCCGCGGACAGGATATGCAGGCCGGAGACGGAGAAGGGGGTGCGTTCGGCATCGGCCAGCCGGAAGGCGGTTGGCGCCAGGCGGCCCCGGCCCGGCAGCAGCGCGAGCGCGGTGGCGAAGGCGGCCCGGTCCTCCGCCGCGATCAGGCGGACCGGGTCGCTGCCGATGAGGCTTTCCGGGGTTTGTCCGAATCGCGCGCGAAATGCGCCGGCGGCGAAGCCGATTCGCCCGTTGCCGCCGACCTCCACCAACAGGTCCGCCGCGGCAAAGGCAAAGGCGACGAATCGCTCGCGGTCGGCGAAGGAGCGGGGCTGGGACATGGCCGCAATCTAGCGGCGCGGGTCTTACGAAACCGTATGCGGAGGGCCCGCGCCGCGACCGCGGCGCGGTGCGGCGGCTCAGGCGGCGGCGCGGACCTCGTTCGCCACGGCGTCCTCCGCGTCCAGCGTCGCGGCGGTGGCGTGCACCACGGCGGCGATGCGGACCGCGGCCTGCACCTGTTCCTTGCTCAGGCCGCCATGCAGCACGATCTTCTCGTGGCTTTCCATGCACATGCCGCAGCCATTGATGGCGGAGACGGCAAGCGACCAGAGCTCGAAATCCGCCTTGTCGACGCCCGGCTTGGCCATGACGTTCATGCGCAGCTTGGCCGGCATGTTGGCGTAGTCGCCGCCCACCAGGTGGGTGAAGCGGTAGTAGACGTTGTTCATGCCCATGATCGCGGCCGCGGCCTTGGCGGCGGTCAGTGCCTCCGGCGAAAGCTGCGCGCCGAATTCGGCGACCAGCGCGGCGGTCAGCTCCGCGTTGCGGCTGGCGATGGCGGAGGCGACGAAGGTGCCGGCGCGCTGCTGCTGGTTCAGCACCGGCTCGGTGGCCAGCGAGCCGAGGTTCAGCTTCAGGTCCTTGGCATAGTCGGGCAGGCGGGCGCGGATGGCTTCGAGGGACATGGGGGGCTGCCTTGCATCTGGCGCATCAAACACCCCCCGCGCCGTGGGCGCGGAGGGTCGGGGGAGCATCGGGTCGGCCGCAAGCGGTGGGCGCCGCGGCCGAAGGGCCTCAGGCGGCCTTTTCGAACAGTTCCTGCGGCTTCAGGACATCCTTGCCCTTCTCCCAGTTGCAGGGGCACAGCTCATCGGTCTGCAACGCGTCGAGCACGCGCAGCACTTCCTGCGGGTTGCGGCCGACATTCAGGCCGTTCACGGCGGCCCACTGGATCGTGCCCTCGGGGTCGACGATGAAGGTCGCACGCAGCGGCACGCCCTCGTTCTTGTCGAGGATGCCGAGCGCCTCGGACAGCTCGCGCTTGGTGTCGGCCAGCATCGGGATTTCGAGGTTTCGGATGTCCTCGTTGTAGACGCGCCAGTTCAGGTGCACGAACTCGCTGTCGGTCGAGGCGCCGTACAGCACGGTGTCACGGTCGGAGAACTCGCCGTTCAGCTTGCCGAAGGCGGCGATCTCGGTCGGGCAGATGAAGGTGAAGTCCTTCGGCCAGAAGAACACGACCTTCCACTTGCCGGCATCCGTCGTCTCCGTGATCTCGGTGAAGGACTTGCCCGGGCCGAGCAGGCCTTCCTTGCCGCCCTTGACGGCGGTGAGCTTGAAGGCCGGGAACTTGTCGCCAACGGTCAGCATGCGGTGGACTCCTGGGGAGGATTTTCGCGGCTTGCGCCGCCACGGCGCTTCTATGGCGCAGTGCAGCAAAGCGTGCCAATGAATAGTTTTCCAGGTTTCAATCGGTTTTATCGATCATGCTCCTGCCCACCCCCCACCTGCCCAGCCCACAGCAGCTTCGCTACCTGGTGGCGCTCGCCGATCACGGGCATTTCGGCCGGGCGGCGGCGGCCTGCGCCGTCACGCAATCCACCCTCTCGGCCGGGCTGATCGCGCTGGAACGGCAATTGGCGGCGGGGTTGCTGGAGCGTGGCACCTCGGTGAAGCGCCCGGTCTTCACCCCGCTTGGCCTCGAGCTCGTCGCCCGCGCCCGCACGGCGCTCGCGGCGCTGGAGGCAGTGGCGGAAACGGCGGCGATGGCGCGGGACCCGCATTCCGGCCCGCTGCGGCTCGGTGTGATCCCGACCATCGGCCCCTTCCTGCTGCCGCGGCTGATGCCCGCGCTGCGCGCCGCCTATCCCCGCCTGCGGCTCTGGCTGCGGGAGGATCTGACGGACCGGCTGGTGGCGGGGCTGGAGGCCGGGCGGCTCGACCTGCTGCTGCTGGCCCTGCCGGCCGCGGGCACGATGGAGACGCTGCCGCTGGCGGAAGATCCGTTCCGTGTCGCCCTGCCGCGCGGGCACCATCTGGCCGACCGCGACTCGGTGCCGGTCGGGGCGCTTTCCGGGGAACGGCTGCTGCTGCTGGAGGATGGCCACTGCCTGCGCGCCCATGCGGAGGCTGCCTGCGGCCTGCCGCGCGGCCTGGCCCACTCCGGCGAGGAGGGCTTCGCCGCCACCAGCCTGCACACGCTGGTGCAGATGGTCGCCGGCAATCTGGGCGTGACGCTGCTGCCGCAACTGGCGATCGATGGCGGCGTGCTGGGCAACAGTCCGGTGGAGGTGCGCCGGCTGGATGGCGCTGCGGCGCCGGGGCGGATGCTGGCGCTCGCCTGGCGCCCGCGCAGCCCGCGCGCGGCCGAATTCGCCGGGCTGGCGCCGACCGTGGCGGCGGCGCTGGAGCCGGGCGCTACCTGACGACGATCTCCACCCGCCGGTTGCGCGGCTCCTGCACCCCATTGCGTGTGGCGACCGCAAGCTGGGTTTGGCCGTGGGCGGTGATGGCGATGCTGTCGCGGCTGACGCCCCGGCGACGCAATTCGGTGGCCACAGCCTCCGCCCTGCGGCGTGACAGGCGCATATTCGCCGTCGCGCTACCGACCGTATCCGTGTGGCCACCCACCTCGATCACCGCGCTGCCGCTCTGCGCGGCCTGGGCCGCCTCGGCGACGATCTGCCGGGCGCGGGCGGTCAGGCTCGCGCTGTTCAGGCCGAAATAGATGATGAAGCTGCGGGTGACGGGGGCCGGCGCCGCGGCGATGGGCGGGGGGGCTGCGATCGGCGGCGGGGCGAAGGCCATCTGTGGCGCGGCGGGCGCCGGTTCCCCGGTGCTGCCGAGCGAGTAGCGCAGGCCGAACAGCACCGCATGGTGATAGGGGCTGACCTCCACGCGCCCGGCGGTGGGCGCGGTGCGGCGGCGGCCCGTGGTGAACAGGTTGGCGGCGAAATCCTGCTCCATGGTGCCCAGGAAGCGGTATTCCGCGGTGGCCGACAGGCCCGGCACAGCGCTGATCGGGAAGGCGGCGCCGGCGATGGCCTGGTAGGCCAGGCTGCCCTCCGTGCCATCCACCGCCAGGCGCTGGCCGGCGCTGGCCACCCGGAAATCCTTCACCTCGGACCAGACATAGCCGAGGCCGACGCCGAAATAGGGCTGGATCCATTCGGCGCCGAGATCGACATCGACCAGCGCATTGGCCATCAGCCCCCAGTTCCAGAGCTGCCCCTGGCTGCTGGTGACCGGGGCGATGCCCGGCCCGGCGCTGGCGCGGTCCACCGCATTGGCGCGCAGGCTGCCCTCCAGCTCCACGCGGATACCGTTTCCGAAACCGTAGCCGAGCGCGACGACGCCCATCGCCATCGGCTCGAACCGCGCGGTGCCGCGGCCGCCGGCGATGGGCTGGATGGCGCCACTGCTCGTGACATCGGCCGATTGCGGCTGGTTCACCCCGATCCCGGCAGCGGCGTAGAAGCCGGGTGGGGTCTGGGCGAGGGCGGGCCGGGGCTGTGCGGTGGCCGCGTCCGGCATGGCCAAGGCGGCGAACCCGAGTAGCATCGCCCGACCAGTCTGCATCATCGCCGTCCCCGCCCGCTCATCGCCCGCAACATGGCCGATTCATGAGACAAGCGAAATAGATTTTAGAAACCGCCGCCCGCCGCGAGCCAGTCCTGTTCCGCCGGCGTGCTTTCGCGCCCCAAGGCGGCGTTGCGATGCGGGAAGCGGCCGAAGCGCTGGATCACGACGCGATGGCGCCAGGCATAGTCGATGACGCCCTCCGGCGCCGCCATGCCGGGGACATCGCGCAGCCCCTCGAACAGCGCCACGGACAGATCCTGGTCGGCCAGCGTCTCGCCATGCTCGAAGGGCAGGTACATGAAGCCGCGCTGCACGGGGTGCAGAGCGAGGTCCTGCTTGCGGTCCAGCACCGCTCGCCGCGCGATGGTCCGGCCATGCGGGTCCGAGGCGAAGGCCTCGGCGCGGCCGCGATGCAGGTTGCGTGGGAACTGGTCCAGCACGATCAGCAGCGCCAGCGCGCCCTCGGGCGTGTCAGCCCAGCCATCGAGGGCGGCTTCGCGCGCCGGGACCAGAAGATCGCCGAAGTTGGCGCGGATGCTCGCATCGAAGGTGTCGTCCTTGGCGAACCAGGCCTTGCGGAAGGTGCCTGGGCCTTCGCTGAACCAGAAGTCCAGGATCGCGGCGGGGTGTGTCATGTCAGGGCCATATCCAGCAGTCGTATGGAGTGCAACGCCGGGCGCTTCGCAAGGTCGCCGATCTGATGACGGCAGGATGTGCCATCGGCGACGATCAGCGCGCTGGGCGCCGTGCGGCGGATATGCGGGAGCAGCGAAAGCTCGGCCATGGCGATGGAGGTGGGCAGCTTTTCCGAATCATAGCCGAAGGCGCCTGCCATGCCGCAGCAGGAGGAGGTGATGGGCGTGACCTTCAGGCCGGGGATGCGCGTCAGCGCAGCCACCGCGGCGGGGAAGTCGCCCACCGCCTTCTGGTGGCAATGGCCATGGATATGCGCCTCCGCCCCGATCGACTTGAGCTTCAGCGGCGCCTTGGTCCGGGCCAGCCATTCGGAAACCAGCATGGCGCGGGCGGCCAGCTTCTGGGCCGGCTCGCCGGGGAGGAGTGACAGGAATTCGTCACGCAGGGTCAGCAGGCAGGAGGGCTCGAGCCCCAGCACCGGGCTGTCCCAGGCCGCAAGCGCCGTCAGGGTTCGCTGGGCTTCGGCGCGGGCCTGCTCGACCATGCCGGCGGCGAGGTAGGTGCGGCCATCATCCAGCGGGCGCGCGCCACGCGGCGGGCGCGCCACCGCCGGATCGGCGCCGGCGGCGCGCAGCACGCGGATGGCGGCGCGCAGATTCTCCGGCTCGAAATAGCGGTTGAACAAATCGGGCAGCAGGATGACTTCGTTGGCGCGGCCATCCGGGGCACGTAGCTCCGCATCGTGGAAGGCGTCAGCGCGGAAACGGGGCAGGGTGCGGCCGGCGGCGAGGCCGGTCAGGCGTTCCGTCAGCCTGGCCATGCCGGGGATCAGGTCACGCGCGTTGAACAGGAGAGGCGCGATGGCGGCAAAGGGTGCCCAGCGCGGCATCTCGGCGATCAGCCGGTCACGCAGCGCCACGCCGCGCGCGCGGCCGCGGGCGTGCGCGGCCTCGATCTTCATCTGGGCCATGTCGACGCCGGTCGGGCATTCGCGCTTGCAGGCCTTGCAGCCCACGCACAGCGCCATCGCCTCCGCGACGTCATCGGAGGCGAGGCCATCGGCGCCGAGCTGCCCGGTCAGCGCCAGCCGCAAGGTGTTCGCACGGCCGCGCGTCAGGTGCTGTTCCTGCCGCGTGGCGCGGTAGGAGGGGCACATGGAGCCGGCATCGAATTTCCGGCAGGTGCCGTTGTTGTTGCACATCTCGACGGCGCTCAGCAGGCCGCCTTGCGGACCGTTGCCCTGTGGACCCGACCAGGCGGACCAGTCGAGCGCCGGCGTCACCGACGGATCGGCCGCGTAATCCGGCCCGTAGCGGAACAGCGTGCGGTCATCCATGCGCGGCGGATGCACCACGCGGTTGGGGTTCAGCAGGCCGTGCGGCAGTTCGGCGGTGCCCGGATCGAAGGCGTCCTTCACCGCCTCGAACGCCTTGACGATGCGGGCGCCGAACATCGGCTCGTGGAATTCGGAGCGGACAATGCCGTCGCCATGCTCGCCGGAATGGCTGCCCTTGTATTCACGGACGAGGGCGAAGCACTCCTCCGCGATGGCGCGCATCTTCGTCACGTCCTCGCCCGCCTTCATGTTCAGCACGGGGCGGACATGCAGGCAGCCGACGCTGGCATGGGCGTACCAGGTGCCCTTGGTGCCGTGTCTTGCAAAAACGTCGTTCAGGCGCTCGGTGTAGTCGGCGAGGTCGGCGAGCGGGACGGCGCAATCCTCGATGAAGGACACGGGTTTGCCGTCGCCCTTCATGCTCATCATGATGTTGAGACCGGCCTCGCGCACTTCCGCGACGCGGGCCTGGAAACCGGCATCGGTGATGCGCACCACCTGGCCGGGCAGGCCGAGATCGCCCATCATCTCCTCCAGCCGGTCCAGCCCTTGCAGCAGGGTGGCATCGTCATGGCCGTGGAATTCCACGATCAGCAGGCTGTCGGGTTCGCCGATCAGGATCTGGTCGATAGTGTCGCGGTAGATCGGGATGGAGCGGCCGAGGTCGATCATGGTGCGATCGACCAGCTCCACCGCCTCCGGGTCCAGCGTCACCAGATGCTGGGAGGCCGCCATGGCCTGCCGGAAGCTGGGGAACTGGCAGATGCCAAGCGCCTTGCGCGGCTTGATCGGCCACAGCTTGAGGTCGAGCGAGGCCGAGAAGGCCAGCGTCCCCTCGCTGCCCACCAGCAGCCGCGCCAGGCTGCCACGCCCCGCGGCGCGGCCGGCCGGCGTCAGCGCATCCAGGTTGTAGCCGCCGACGCGGCGGAGCTGGTCCGGGAAGCGGGCCGCCACCTCCTCCGCCTCCCGCGCCCCGATGGCGCGCAGCTTCGCGACAAGATCGGCGACGGAGCCGGGCACGTCCGGGCCGAGATTTTCCGGGATATCGCCGAAGCGGAAGCGCGTGCCATCGGCGATGATCGCATCGATGGCGCGGACATTATCGGCCATCAGCCCGTAGCGGATGGATTTGCTGCCGCAGGAATTATTCCCCGCCATGCCGCCGATGGTGCAGCGCTGCCAGGTGGAGGGATCCACCGGATAGAATTTGCCGGACTCCTTCAGCGCAGCATTCAACGCGCCCAAGGTGATGCCGGGCTCGACCGTCGCGGTATCGCCCTCCACGGACAGCACCCGGCGCAGATGCGGGCTACAGTCCAGCACCAGCGCACGGTTCACCGTCTGGCCGCATTGGCTGGTGCCACCGCCGCGCGGCAGCACGGGCACGCCTTCCTCCCGGCAGATCGCCATGGCGGCGGCCACATCCGCCGCGCTGCGCGGCACCAGCACGCCCACCGGCATCTGCTGGTAGATCGAGGCATCCGTCGCATAGCGGCCGCGATCGCCCGGGGAGAACAGCACCTCCCCCTCCGTCTCCCGCTTCAGGCGCTGGGCGAGGCGGCTATTCGCGATTCCGGTGCTGGCATTCATGCTGGGGCTCTCCTCCGGCCGTTCTCTACCGCGGAGCCCGCGTCGACGGTCATCTATAAATCTCATCAATCCAACAAGGCTTACTCATTGGCAGCCAGCATGGTCTGCGGCTAGCTATCGGGCCAGAGAGGGAGCCAAGACCCATGGCCTATTTCCAGTCCAAGCCCAATTCCGGCCGCCATTTCCTGCAGATCCCCGGCCCGTCCAACGTACCGGATCGCATCCTGCGCGCCATGGACCACCCGACGATGGACCATCGCGGGCCGGATTTCGGCAAGCTCGGCGCCCAGGTGCTGGAGAAGACGAAGGCGATCTTCAAGACGCAGTCGCATGTGGTGATCTACCCCGCTTCCGGAACCGGGGCGTGGGAGGCGGCGCTGGTCAACACCCTCTCGCCCGGTGACCGCGTGGTGATGTGCGAGACCGGCTGGTTCGCGCATCTGTGGAACGAGATGGCGGAGCGCCTCGGCATCGTCGCGGATTTCGTCAAGACCGACTGGCGCCGCGGCGCCGATGTGGAGGCGATCGAGCGCAAGCTGCGCGACGACAAGGGCCACGCCATCAAGGCCGTCTGCGTCGTGCACAACGAAACCAGCACCGGTGCCACATCGCGCATCGCGGAAGTGCGCGCCGCCATCGATGCCGCCGGCCACCCGGCGCTGCTGCTGGTGGACACGATCTCGGGCCTCGGCTCGATGGATTACCGGCATGATGAATGGGGCGTCGATGTCACCGTATCCGGCAGCCAGAAGGGGCTGATGCTGCCGCCTGGCCTGTCCTTCAACGCGATCAGCGCCAAGGCGATCAAGGCCAGCGAATCTGCCAAGCTGACGCGCAGCTTCTGGGACTGGAAGCCGATGCTGGCGGCGAATGCCACAGGCTACTTTCCCTACACGCCGGCGACCAACATGCTCTACGCGCTGGACACCGCCTGCGACATGCTGCTGGAGGAGGGGCTGGACAACGTCTTCGCGCGCCACGACCGCATGGCGGAAGCCACCCGCCGCGCCGTCCGTCATTGGGGGCTGGAGGTGCAGTGCCAGGACCCGCGGCATTTCTCCAGCGTGCTGACCGCGGTGCGCCTGCCGGAGGGCCACAGCGCCAATGCGCTGCGCGCCACGATCCTGGAGAAGTTCAACATGTCGCTGGGCAATGGCCTCGGCCAGTTGAACGACCGCGTCTTCCGCATCGGCCATCTGGGCGACATTTCGCCGTTGCAGATGGTGGGCGCCCTCGGCGGGGTGGAGATGGGGCTGCGCGCGGCCGGCGTGCCGCACCAGGCCGGCGGCGTGCAGGTGGCGATGGACTATCTCGGCGGGAATGCCTGAAGCGCGGGCCTGACGCGGTCATCACGCCTGCGATAGGATGCACGCCAGGGTTGCGCCCCCGCCTTGGCCGCATGCCATCCTCCGGCCGCCCGAACAGGGCCAATGGAGGAAACAGCATGAACCGGTCCCCCGACCCGTCGCGCCGCGCCCTGCTCGGCGCGGCGGCCGCACTCGCCGCGACGCCTGCCGCCGCGCAGCGCAGCTTCGGCCCGAACGCCCAGCCGCAGCGCTACCCGGACCCCGACATCATTGCCATCGACCCGCAGCGCTTCACCGCGCGGCTCGGCAATTCCGCGATCACCCGCCTGCACACCGGCATGGGCTGGGCCGAAGGCCCGGCCTGGCACGCCAATGGCCGCTTCCTGATCTGGTCGGACATTCCGAACGATGAATGCCTGCGCCTGGTTGAGGAAGACCTGACCACCCATCGCCGCTTCCGCAGCCCCTCCGGCTATTCCAACGGCAATACCTTCGACCGTGAGGGAAGGCAGATCGCCTTCCGCCATTTCCACCGCGACGTGGTGCGCTACGAACCCGATGGCCGCGTCACGGTGCTGGCAGATCGGGGCCCGGATGGCGCCTTCAACGCGCCGAATGATGGCGTGGTGCACCCCGAGGATGGCGCGCTGTGGTTCACCGACCCGGGCTATGGCGGGCTGATGGATTACGAGGGCAACCGCGTGCCCGAATCCGCGCAGTCTCCGCGCCCCTTCATCAAGGAGGCGATCTACCGGATCGACGCGCAATCCGGCCAGGTGGCGAAGGTGGCCGATGACGTGTTCAAGCCGAACGGCCTGTGCTTCTCGCCCGACTACCGCACCCTGTATGTGGCGGATACCGGCCGCAGCCACTACCCCGAGGCGCGCAGCATCATCTGGGCCTATGACGTGGACGGCCCCCGCCTGCGCAATCCGCGCACCTTCGCCGAGATGACGCTGGATGGCCGCACCGGCATGGTCGATGGCCTGCGCTGCGACGAGGCGGGCAACGTCTGGGGCGCCATGGGCTGGGTCGGCGATGGCTATGACGGGGTGCATGTCTTCGCCCCCGATGGCGCCCGCATCGGCCAGATTCGCCTGCCCGAGATCTGCGCCAATATCTGCTTCGGCGGCACCCGCCGGAACCGGCTGTTCATGTGCGCCAGCCAGTCGCTGTACGTGGTGCCGGTGGAGACCCGCGGCGCGCATTTCTGCTGAGGCTCCAGGCTTGCTTCCCAATTGGTTAGGGTTCGCGGCGGCGCCTTGCCAGCCCGCCGCGGCCGGCTCACCCTGCGAGACAGGATCGTGGGGAAGCTGCCGCATGCCGATCGAGGTCTGGACCTGGCCGACGCCGAATGGCCACAAGGTGCATATCGCGCTGGAGGAGCTCGGCCTGCCCTATACGGTGGTGCCGGTGAACATCGGTGCCGGGGAGCAGTTCAAGCCGGACTTCCTGGCCATCACGCCGAACCACCGCATCCCCGCCATCGTCGATCCTGATGGGCCGGGCGGAAAGCCGCTGACCCTGTTCGAATCGGGCGCGATCCTGATCTACCTGGCGGAGAAGACGGGCCGGCTGTTGCCCGCCGATGGGGCCGGGCGCTATCGGGCGCTGGAATGGCTGATGTTCCAGATGGGCGGAGTCGGCCCGATGTTCGGCCAATACGGCCATTTCCATGCCTATGCGCCGGAAGACGTGCCCTATGCCAAGGCGCGCTACGCGAAGGAGGTGGGGCGGCTGCACCGCGTGCTGGACAAGCGGCTGGGGGAGGCAGAATGGCTGGCGGGGGAGGTGTATTCGATCGCCGACATCGCCACCTTCCCCTGGATACGCAACCCGGCCCGCCGGAACATCGACCTGGCCGAATTCCCCAATCTGCAACGCTGGCACGACGCCATCGCCGCACGGCCCGCCGTGCAGCGCGGCGTACAGGTGCTGGCGGAAAATCAACGAGTCGGCGCCATGTCCGACAAGGAGCGCGAAGTGCTGTTCGGCAATACCCAGTTCCAGGCCCGCTGAGATGGCCGAGATCGACCACATCGTCATCGGTGCCCGCACGCTTGAGGAAGGCGCCGACTATATCGAGGCGCAGCTTGGCGTCCGCCCCACCAAGGGCGGCGCGCATCCCGGCATCGGTACGCACAACATGCTGCTGAGCCTGGGGCCGCAATGCTACCTGGAGGTGATCGCCGCCGATCCCGAGCAGCCGCAGCCCACCCAGGCCCGGCCCTTCGACCTGGATGATCCGGCGGTGGCGATGATGCTGGAGGCCGGGCCGCATCTGCTGGCCTGGGTCGCCCGCACGCCGGTGCTGGATGCGGTGGTCACCCGCCTCGGCGCCAGCCAGGCCGGTGAAGTGAAGGCCTGGTCGCGCGGCGACCTGTCCTGGCGCATGGCCTTCCCGCCGCAGCGCCAGGACATGCGCAACCTGATTCCGCCGCTGATCCAATGGGATGACGGCAAGGGTGCCGCACCGCGGCTGAAGAAATCCGGCTGCAAGCTGGTGGCGCTGGAGGCCGAGTATCCCGATGCCGAACAATTGCGCGAGGCGCTGCGCCAGCGTGGGCTGGAGGAGGCGCTGAAGGTCCGCCGCAGCCCGCATCCGCGCCTGGTGGCGCGGATTGCGCGGCCGGACGGCACGGAAGTGGCCCTCAGCAGCGGCTGAGGGCACCAGGGCGGGCCAGCTTCCACGGCCGCCTGGCGCCACTTTCTTGCTCAGACATTGCGGTGCGGTTCACGACCGGGCAGGCTGGTAGTGCCAGACACTGGCCGGCGGGAAGTTCATCGGGGTCCAGACCTCGCGCTTCGCTGTCAGGCCGAGAGCGCGGTAAGGCAGTGGCGAGGTGATGCAGTAGGTGTACAGGAGGAAACCTTTGCCAGGGGCCACCGCCTCCACCGCATCTACGAAGCGCTGCTGGTCCGCCCGCGGCAGCAGCACCAGGGGAATACCGCAGATCGCCGTGCCGACCTTTCCATGCATCGCTTCGGGGAGCGCCTTGGCCAACTCGAAGGCATCGCCGCAAATGACGTTCACGCCGGGCAAGGCTGCCCGGAGGTGGTCGGCCATGTCGCGCACGATCTCGACCACCACCAGCTTCTCCGGCGGCACGCCGGCGGCGAGCAGGGCGCGGGAGATCACGCCCGTGCCGGCGCCGAGTTCCACCACCACCTCGTCCTCCGCGCGCCGCACAAGCGCCGCGATTCGCCGGCATAGCGTGTCGGATGACGGGATGATGGAGCCCATTTGCAGCGGGTTGGCCAACCAGCGCTTGAAAAACAGGCCGGCATTGGCGACCTCGCGATGGGCGGTTCCGCCATGGGTGGTTCCGCCAGGGGCCGAGCCAGCCGTGGCGGATTCGCTTCGGGTTATGTCTGACACTGATTTCTCCTTGACAGATTTGTGACCATGTGCATCAGGTCAGCGACCGAGCGTTTAGCCGGAATGTCGCCGCGTCGCCAGACGCGCGCGGGCGTACGAATCCGGCCGGGGCTGGTCGGGCAATGACGGCCCGCATCCTCGTCGTCGATGACATCGCCGCGAATCTCCGCCTGCTCGAGATCAAGCTGCTCAACGAGTATTACGAGGTGGCGATCGCTGCCTCGGGGCCCGAGGCGCTGACAACGGTCCAACGCTGGATGCCCGATGTCGTTCTTCTCGATGTCATGATGCCGGGCATGGATGGCTACGAGGTCTGTCGCCGGATGAAGGCGCAGCCCGGAACCGCCCATATCCCGGTGGTCATGATCACCGCGCTGACCGACCCGGCGGAGCGCGTGCGGGGGCTGGAGGCCGGGGCGGACGACTTCCTCTCGAAGCCCGTGGACGACGCCACCCTGTTCGCCCGGCTGCGCGCGCTGCTGCGCATGAAGCAGGTGCTGGACGCCTGGCGCCTGCGTGCGGAAACCGCCCGCGACCTGGGCTTCGAACCACCGCCCGGCCCATCGCCGAGCGTCGCTGGCGCCCGCGCCCTGATCGTGAACGAGGATGCCGCGGAAGCGGAGGCGCTGGGCGTGGTGCTCGGCGCGGACGGGATCGAGGTGGCGCATTGCGCCGACCCGGCCGAATCCTGGGACATCCTGCAGGACGGGCTGCACGATGTGGTGCTGCTGAGCCTGTCGCTGGATGGCGGCGATGCGTTGCGCCTGGCCTCACGGCTGCGCGCGCATGCCAATACGCGGGATCTGCCGGTGCTGCTGGTGGCCGATCCGGGCCAGAAATCCCTGGTGCTGCGCGGCTTCGACCTGGGCGCCAACGACCATGTGATCCGCCCGGTGGACCCCAACGAGCTGCGCGCCCGGGTCCGCAACCAGATCCGGCGCAAGCGCTACCAGGAAAGGCTGCGCGCCGATCTGGACCGCAGCCTGGAGATGGCGGTCACGGACCCGCTGACCGGGCTGCGCAACCGCCGCTATGTCCGCCGCCATCTGGAAGGCGTGCTGCGCAATTCGGGCGCCGCGGTGCTGCTGATGGATGTGGACCGCTTCAAGCTGGTGAACGACACCCACGGCCACGCCGCCGGCGACGTGGTGCTGCGGGAGGTGGCGGAGCGCGTCCGCGGCCACCTGCGCGCGGCCGATGTGGTCGCCCGCTATGGCGGGGAGGAATTCCTGGTGGTGATGTCTGGCGCCGCGACCGAGGATGGGATGCTGGTGGCGGAGCGCCTGCGGGCCGCGATCGCCAATGTGCCGATCGTGGCGGAGGGCGTCACGCTCAACATCACCATGAGCATCGGCGTCGCCGCGGGTGGCATCGGCGCGCAGGCGGATGATGTGGTGAGCGCGGCCGATGCGGCGCTGTATCGCGGCAAGAACAACGGCCGTAACCGGGTGGAGGCGGCCGTGCCGACGGATTGGCCGCCGAGCGCGGACCAGGGCAAGGCAGCCGCCCGCGGCACGCGGTAGCGGCCGCACGGCCCAGGCGCCAGCCGGGGCAATCGGAAGCCGGGTCAATCAGAACGCAAAAAACCGCGCCGGACCCTGGGGTTCGGCGCGGCCTCAGCCGATCAGCAATGCGGGGGGCGCGCCCCCCGGCGGATTACTTGATCTTGGACTCGCGGAACAGCACGTGCTTCCGGGCGACCGGGTCGTACTTCTTCATCTCGAGCTTGCCGGTGGCGTTCCGGGTGTTCTTCTTGGTCACGTAGAAATAGCCCGTGGACGGCTCGGCCGTGCTCACCAGCTTGATCAGGATGGTATTGGCCTTGGCCATCGTACAGGTTCCAGAACGGGAAACGGTTCAAACGCTTTGCGGGCGGGCCTTGCGGCCCACCCGGCTCAGACGGGCGTTCTAGCCCCTCGGTCGGTCAGGTCAAGCCTTCACTTCGCCGCAGCGCCATTCGGCACAGCCACGCACGAAGCAGCACGACCATGCATGGCGGGATCAGCGGCGTTGTTTATAACGGCAGCAATGCCCGACCATGTCCTTCTCAATGCCCGCCTGCTGGACCCCACCACGGGGCTCGATGCGCCCGGATCGCTGCTGGTGCGCGATGGCCGGATCGCCGATTTCGGCACCAATCTCGGCGTGCCGGATGGCGCGGCGACCCTGGATGTGCAGGGCGCCTGCCTCGCCCCCGGCCTGGTCGATCTGCGCGCCGCGCTTGGCGAGCCGGGCGGGGAGCATCGGGAGACCATCGCCTCCGCCGCCCAGGCCGCGGCGGCGGGCGGCATCACCACGCTCTGCGCCCTGCCGGACACGCAGCCCGCCATCGACGACCCGGCGCTGGTTTCCTTCCTGGCTCGACAGGCGAGCGGCAGCCTGACCATCCTGCCCTATGGCGCCGCCACCCGCGGCTGCGCCGGCAAGGATCTCGCGGAATTCGGCCTGCTGCGGGAGGCAGGCGCGGTCGCCTTCACCGATGGCAGGCGGGCCATCGGCCCGGCCCGGCTGATGCGCCTCGCGCTGTCCTACGCCCGCGCCTTCGGCAGTTTCGTGGTGCAGCACCCGGAGGAGCCTTCGCTGGCCAGTGGCGGCGCCGCGACGGAGGGTGAGCGCGCCACGCGCATGGGCCTGCCCGGCATCCCGCCCGCCGCCGAATCGATGATGGTGGAGCGCGACATCGCGCTCGCCCGGCTTTCCGGCGGCCATGTCCATTTCGCCCATGTCAGCACCGCCGCGGCGCTGGAGGCGATCCGGCGCGCCAAGGCCGAGGGCCTGCGCGTCACCTGCGATACCGCGCCGCCCTATTTCGACCTGAACGAGACGGCGATCGGCGAATACCGCACCTATGCCAAGCTCTCCCCCCCGCTGCGGGAGGAGGCCGACCGGCTGGCGGTGGTGGCCGCGCTGGCGGATGGCACCATCGATGCCATCGCCTCGGACCACCAGCCGCATGATGCCGATGACAAGCGCCTGCCCTTCGCCCAGGCGGAACCTGGCGGGACGGGCCTGGCCACGCTGCTGGCGGTGACGCTGGCGCAGGTGCATGGCGGCAAGCTGCCGCTGCTGGAGGCGCTGGGCCTGATGACGGACCGCCCGGCAAAGCTGCTCGGCATCGAGGCGGGGCGGCTGGCCAAGGGAGCGCCGGCGGATTTGGTGCTGTTCAGCCTGGAACGCGGCTGGCAGGTGAACTCAGGCAAACTGCCGGGCAAGGCGCAGAACACGCCCTTCGACGGGCGGGCGCTGGAGGGCAGGGTGCTCGGCACCTGGAAGGCCGGGCAAAGGGTGTTCGGGTGAATACCGGCCTGATCCTCGCCGGGCTGCTCGGCTACCTGCTGGGCTCCGTGCCCTATGGGTTGCTGCTGACCAAGGCGGCCGGGCTGGGCGATGTGCGCGCCATCGGCTCCGGCAGCATAGGCGCCACCAATGTGCTGCGCACCGGCAACAGGAAGCTGGCTGCCGCCACGCTGGTGCTGGATGCGGCGAAGGGCGCGGTGGCGCTGCTGCTGGCCCGCTGGATCTGGGGCGAGGATGCGGCGCTGCTGGCCGGGTTCTGCGCGCTGCTGGGGCACACCTTCCCGGTTTGGCTCGGCTTCAAGGGCGGCAAGGGGGTTGCCACCGGGGCGGGGGTGATCCTGGCGGCGCAGCCGGGGCTTGGGCTGTTGCTGCTGGCGGTCTGGCTCGCCATGGCGGCGCTGACGCGGATTTCCTCGCTCAGCGCGCTGACCGTCTGTGCCCTGGCGCCGGTTGTCGCCGCGCTGTCCGGCGATTGGCGGCTGGCCGGGTTCTGTGCCGGCGTCGCGGTGCTGATCGCCATCCGCCACCACGCCAATATCCGCCGCCTGCTGGCCGGCACCGAGCCGCGCATCGGCAAGAAGAAATAGGTGACGCCCGCCGAGGCCCTGGCGCGGCTGCGCCTGTCGCGCACCGAGGGCATTGGCCCTGCCACCTTTCGCCGCCTGATCGCCCGCCATGGCAACGCCGCCGCCGCACTGGCCGCGCTGCCAGCGCATGCCGCCCGCAGCGGCCGCGCCTTCACCGCCCCGCCGGTCGCCGAGATCGAGCGCGAGATGATCGCGGTGGCCCGGATGAGCGGGTCCTTCCTGTTCCTGGACGATCCCGCCTACCCGCCACTGCTGGCCTTGCTGGAGGACCCGCCGCCGGTGCTGGCGGTGCTGGGCGATGCCGCCGTGCTGAAGCGCCGCCAGGTCGGCGTGGTCGGCGCGCGGTCGGCCTCCGCCGCCGGCCGGCGCATTGCGGAGGAACTGGCGGCCGGGCTCTGCATGGGCGGCATCGCGGTGACCTCCGGCCTGGCGCGCGGCATCGATGCGGCGGCGCATCTGGGGGCGCTTGGCGCCCATGGGCGGACTGTGGCGGTGGTCGCCGGTGGGCTGGACCAACCCTATCCGCCGGAGAATGCCAGCCTGCAGGCGCGCATCGCGGCGGAAGGCGGGGTGGTGGTCAGCGAGGCGCCGCTCGGCACCGCCCCGATGGCGCGGCACTTCCCACGCCGCAACCGGATCGTCGCCGGGCTGGTGCTGGGGCTGGTGGTGGTGGAGGCCGCACCCCGCTCCGGCAGCCTGATCACCGCCCGCCTGGCGCTGGAGGCGGGGCGGGAGCTGTTCGCGGTGCCCGGCAACCCGCTGGACCCGCGCGCCCGGGGCGGCAACGACCTGCTGCGCCAGGGCGCGCATCTGACCGAGAATGCCGAGGATGTGCTGGCCAATCTGCCCGCCCAGCCGCTGCAACTGCCGCTGTTTTCCATGGCCCCCGGCCCTGCCAACCAGGCGCCAGCACCGGTTTCCGCCCCGGAACCGCCCGAATCGTCGGCGCAAATTCTTGAATTGATTGGCACGGTGCCGGTCGCCGTTGACGATCTGGTCCGCCGCTGCCAGCTATCTGCGCCATCCGTCCAGGCGATCCTGCTCGACCTGGAGTTGTCCGGGCTTGTCGAATGCCTGCCTGGCAACCGGGTCGTGCGGTCAGTGACCTGACCGTCCGGGCGATGGGGCAGGATAAGCGCGCGAAGGCGAACCGAGAGAAATGACTGACGTCGTCGTGGTCGAAAGCCCTGCAAAGGCCAAGACCATCAACAAGTATCTCGGCGGCGACTTCACCGTCCTCGCCTCCTTCGGCCATGTCCGGGACCTGCCGGCCAAGGATGGCAGCGTCCGGCCGGACGAGGATTTCGCCATGGACTGGGAGGCGGATGAGCGGGGCGACCGGCAGATCACCGCCATCGCCAAGTCGCTGAAGGGCGCCCGCCGCCTGTACCTCGCAACCGACCCGGATCGGGAAGGGGAGGCCATTTCCTGGCATGTGAAGGACATGCTGGCCCGCCGCGGCGTCCTGAAGGGCGTCGAGGTGCATCGCATCACCTTCAACGAGATCACCAAGCGCGCCGTGCAATATGCGGTGGCGCATCCGCGCGACCTGGATGTGCCGCTGATCGATGCCTACCTGGCGCGCCGCGCGCTGGACTACCTGGTGGGCTTCAACCTGTCCCCCGTGCTGTGGCGCAAGCTGCCCGGCAGCCGATCCGCCGGCCGGGTGCAGTCCGTCGCGCTGCGGCTGATCTGCGAGCGCGAAGCCGAGATCGAGGCCTTCCGGGCGCGGGAGTACTGGACGGTGGAGGCGCGCTTCGCGACCCCGTCCGGTGCCCCCTTCGGCGCGCGGCTGACGCATCACGAGGGCCGCAAGCTCGACCAGTTCGACCTGCCGAACGAGGCGACGGCGATGGCCGCCAAGGCCGCGGTCGAGTCGGGCAAGTTCAGCGTCGCCAGCGTCGAGAAGCGCCGGAGCAAGCGCAACCCGCCGCCGCCCTTCACCACCTCGACCCTCCAGATGGAGGCCTCGCGCAAGCTCGGCATGGGCGCGCAGGCGGCGATGCGGGTGGCGCAGCAGCTTTATGAAGGCACCGATATCGGCGGCGAGAGCGTCGGCCTCATCACCTATATGCGGACCGATGGCGTGCAGATGTCGCGCGAGGCGATGTTCGCCATTCGCGACCATGTGAAGGAGGCCTTCGGGCCGGATTACGTGCCGGGCGCGCCGCGCGAATACTCCTCCAAGGCGAAGAACGCGCAGGAGGCGCATGAGGCGATCCGGCCAACGGATGTCTCCCGCACGCCCGAGCAGGTGGCCCGCTTCCTCGATGAGCGGCAGCGCAAGCTGTATGAGCTGATCTGGAAGCGCGCTGTCGCCAGCCAGATGCAATCCGCCGAGCTGGACCAGACGGCGGTGGAGCTGGTGGAGCCCACCGGCCGCACCAGGCTGCGCGCCACTGGCTCCGTCATCGCCTTTGACGGTTTTCTCCGGCTTTACCGGGAGGATGAGGATGACCGCGCGGCCGATGCCCGCGCCGGCATCGCCACCGCCGGGCCGGAGCCGGATGACGAGAGCAAGACGCTGCCGCCGATGCGGGAAGGCGATGCCGCGAAATCCGGCCCCGTTACCGCTTCGCAGCACTTCACCCAGCCGCCGCCGCGCTTTTCCGAGGCGACCCTGGTGAAGCGGCTGGAGGAGTTGGGCATCGGCCGCCCCTCCACCTACGCCTCCATCCTGCAGGTGCTGCAGGACCGGGACTACGTGAAGTTGGAGAAACGGCGCTTCGTGCCTGAGGATCGCGGGCGGCTGGTGACGGCCTTCCTGATGGCCTTCTTCGAACGCTATGTGGATACCGGCTTCACTTCCGGCCTGGAGGAGAAGCTCGACGACATCTCCGGCGGCCGTGCCGATTGGCGGGAGGTGATGCGCGCCTTCTGGGATGAGTTCTCCAAGGCCATCGCGGCGACCAGCGAGCTGACGATCAGCGACGTCATCGACGCGCTGGACGAGGATCTCGGCCCGCACTTCTTCCCCGCCCGCGCCGATGGCGTGGACCCGCGCGGCTGCCCGGCCTGTTCCGGCGGCCGGCTCGGGCTGCGGCTGGGGCGGACCGGCGCCTTCATCGGCTGCTC